>JAGVQB010000020.1 GCA_020051955.1 bacterium
GAATAAAATATCAAGTGGTGAAAACATATTTACATTGGAGGATATTCGTAAAAAGATTTCGCGATATCTAATTCGGCTTCAAGTCCAAGTTCGGTAGCCCAAGTTTCGATGTATTTCCAATCCAAACCTTTGCGTTGTCCGTCCATAACTGTCCTGACGTCATATTGACTCTTCATTGATCCGCGATGCCACCAGTCAAGTTTTGAAACAATCAAGTCCTCTGGTGAAACTAACCACACGGGATACTCACCAATCTTTTGCTTTACACGGCGATCAAAACAAGTTCGTGTAAATGGCGAATCCTTCGGAATCCATACATCAACCTTGAACCCGCTTTCCGTATCAATATAATTAAACTCGGAATTTCTTTTCACGGCCGCCTGGATCATTTCTTCATCAATATATCCAAACTCTGATAATTTTTTTAGCCCACCAAAAAGCTTGGCAATGTCTTCACGGCGCAGTTGAACTACCAAATCCACGTCTGCTGTGTAACGCGGTGCCCCCCAAATCGTCACGGCAACCCCACCAGTCAAAACGTACGGAATATGAAGTTTATCGAACAGCTTGACCACCTTGATTAGAAGTTTTTTTGGATTGGGATCCATACCGACGAGGACGAGACCTCCGCAAAACTTGATGAGATTGCGTTGAACGGGCTGTCGAGCCCCACGAAACGTAGGTTATCTACGTAGAGTGGGGTCGACGGGTGCCCGTGAAACGCAAGATCGCGAGTTTTGCAGAGGTCTCTGATTTATTTCGCGCGCGAACTCCCACATCGCGAACATCACGTCAACTTTTTGATCAGCGTTCATACGACGAAAAACCTCCGCCTGCTTTTCTTCCGCTTCTCTTTTTGTCATCATAACAAAATCAACACTTTATGCTCTCATCATACCACCAAATTTTTTTTCCAGCACGTCGCGAACTTTCGCGACAACGTCGTCGGCCTCTCGTGACTCCAGTGTTCGATCGTCAGCTTGCATAACCAATCGTATCGCCATTGACTTCTTCCCTTCATCAACTCCATTTCCACGATAAACATCAAACAGCCTCACCTCACGCAAAAGCTCACTCGCGCCACTCACAGACGAATGAATGTGGGCGAACTCGAGGCTGTCATCAACAATAAACGCCATATCGCGCTCAACGCATGGGTGTGATGCGATAGGCTTGTAAGAAGTTTGAACAACGGGCAACCCCGCGACAACATCCATATTTATTTCAAACGCGCCAACACGATTATCAAGCCCGAACGCTGAACTAATCGCATGTTCAACCTCCGCAACGATTCCAACGACAACATCACCCACGACAACCTCTGCCACGCGCCCCTGATGTTGCCACGTTGACGATCCCCCACGCGCGCGCAACACAGCCTTGATTCCAATGTTTTCCAGCACGCACAAGGCCATTGCCTTTACTTCCCAAAATGGCTCCTCACATCCCTTGCGCGAAAACACCCCTGCCAACATAAGAGGCTGACCAGGAAGAAATTCTTTTCCCTCGCCTGTTTCCTCACCTGAAACATCAGCCAAAAACACGCGCTCACATTCAAACAGAGATACCTCATCCACCACGCGCTGATTACGCCGCACGCTCTCTAGCAAATTTGGGATAAGCGAACGCACGAGAAGCGGACGGTCATCGGCAAGGGGGTTAGCAAGTCGGATATATTTTTTTGTATCTTCTCCCAGCGCCTCAAGCGTCTGCGGACTTACAAACGCGTACTGATAAACTTCAAGCGCGTTGAAAGTCGCGGCGAGAATGTGACGCGCCCGTCTAACAAGATCGCGAACGCGGGATTGTCGTGGAGGCGTTATTGGGAAACTGGGCATTTGAGACACGATGTGATCGTAGCCATGCAAACGAGCGATCTCCTCCACCAAATCTTCAAAAATAGAAACATCTTTTGTCGCGCGCCAGCTGGGGATCCGCACCTGAAACCCTCCCTTACGAGCGGTTACGATAAATCCCAGCCGAGTCAAAATATCCTTCATCTCTTTGGCAGAGATGTTTGTGCCAAGACGGTCATTCACGCGCTGAACAGATAATTGGATTGTGGGAGGCTTTGCCACGCGAGCTCTCTTGTCCACGATAGCAGACGCGACATTGGCAGTAGGACAAATCTCACGCAACAATTCCACTGCGCGCGCAAGTGCCAACGGACACAGCTCTGGATCAATTGCCTTCTCAAATCTAGCGGACGATTCACTACGCAGTGATAACTTTTGCGAAGTCTTGCGCACGGATATTGGCAAAAAATTCGCTGACTCGAATACAATCCGCGTTGTCTTCTCCTCCACTGCTGTCCGGCTCCCCCCCATCACGCCAGCGATCGCTATAGGATGTTTACCATCGGTTATCAGAAGCGCATCAGCGTCTAGGCTGTACGTCTGCTCATCCAAACATTCTAGCTTCTCACCCCTCTTCGCGTTGCGCACTTTGATCTTCACGCCATCTCCACCAATTTTATCCGCATCAAACGCGTGCATTGGTTGTCCCAATTCCAGCATTACATAATTTGTCACGTCAACGACGTTGTTAATCGCGCGCACCCCGCAAGCATTCAGGCGCTCGCGCAACCATTCTGGCGATGGCGCGACTTTGACGTTTTCAACCGCCACGGCCATGTAGCGAGGACAGAGTTTTGGATCCTCAACTTCCACCGAAAGCGAGATGCCTTTGCCAGCGCGTAGAGCTGGCACGGAATACTTCGCAAGTGGCACGCGCAAAAGCGCCGCAACTTCTCGCGCCATTCCATAGTGGCACAAAAGATCAGGACGGTTGGTGAGAGACTTATGTTCGATTTCAAAAATCACATCATCTCGCCCAAGCGCCTTTGAGAGCTGTGTACCAGCAGGATGATCGTCAGCGCCTAGATCCAAAATATCGTGCTCGCCTTCTGTGGGACTTTTTGGCAGACCAATCTCTGCGCTGGCGCAAATCATTCCACTGCTTTTCTGACCGCGGATGACAGTGTCAGTCAATTCCACCAGCTCGCCTTCGCCATGCCATCGCACCTTCGCGCCAGGCAGTGCGACAACGGCCTTCATCCCAGCGACAACATTCGCACCGCCACAAACCACCTGTGCCACGCACGATCCAACATCCACCTGACAAACCTTCAACCGATCCGCGTTTGGATGCGCGCCAACTGATTTCACAAGCCCGACGACGATATTCTCAAAAACCTTTGCCTGATCAACCACGCGCTCAACTTCAACAGTCGAATTAGTGATTGCGGACGCGATGTCACTATCACTCACCCCTCGCGGGAGTTTCACAAATTGTGTAAGCCAATGTTTGGAGAGAAGCATAGATGATAACGAATACGAATCTCGTGCGAATATGCTAATAGGACAAAGAAGAAGAAGAAGAAGAAGAACGAATACGAATCTCGTGCGAATATGCTAATAGGACGATGCTATTCGCATATTAGCACGAGATTCGCATTCGCTATAATGGTTTTTCCAATTAAAATTGTTTCAGAAATCTTATATCCCCGCTTTCGAGATGACGAATGTCATCAATGCCATACTTGAGCATTACCAAACGCGTGAGACCGAACCCGAACGCGAAACCGGAATATTCTTTTGGATCCACACCTCCTTCGCGCAACACAGATGGGTGAACCATCCCGGCGCCGAAAATCTCCAGCCACCCAGTCTTCTTGCACAAACGGCAACCTTCACCCTTGCACAGAAAGCAAGTAACCTCACCATTCACACCAGGCTCAACAAAAGGATAAAACTTTGGACGCATACGCACCTTGGTATCTTTTCCATAAAGATGCTGTGCCACTCTCTCCAACACGCCTTTCATGTGCGCGAGCGATATTCCTTTATCAATAACCATCCCCTCAAGCTGATGAAACGTGTGCTCGTGGCGAGGATCCGTTGACTCGTTTCGGAAACATCTACCAGGAGCAACCATGCGCAATGGCACCCCCCACTTACGCATCGCGCGAATCTGTACTGGCGAGGTGTGTGTGCGCATAACAAGCCCGGGATAACCTTCAATATAAAACGTATCCTGCATATCGCGCGCTGGGTGAGTTGGCGGGATATTGAGCGTTGTGAAATTAAAATAGTCGCTTTCAAGCTCGGGCCCGTCAGCGATCATAAAACCCATTGAGGTAAACAAATCCTCAAGCTCTTCTTGCACCTGCGTCACTGGATGCAAATGCCCTGTCCCTCGCTCTGGGATTATCGGCTGTGTTACATCTATCCTCTCCCAACCAGCCTTTTCAGCCTTTTTTGCCTTTTCAGCCTTCCCCCTTGCCTCCCCATACGACGCCTCAATTGCTTCCTTTACCTCGTTGGCAAGTTTTCCAACGAGCCTGCGCTCATCCACGGCCAACGACGCCATCTCTTTCATGATCGCGTTGAGCTTACCCTTGCGCCCCAAAAATTCCGTTTTCAGCGTTTCCAATGCCTCGGGGTCAGTAACTTTTTCAACGAGACAAAGAAACTCTTCTTTAAGTTGTCGTAGTTGTTCCTTCATAGCTACGGCTTTATAACTTTAATATTTTGAATCTTTGTTAAACGAACATCTCGAGTCACCAAGGGGGCACGTAGCAAAAGAGCTGTCGCGGCAATCACCGCATCTATGGTTGTGACGTGCTGCCTTCGACGCAACATGGCCGCCGTGCGAGCAATCTCCGCGTCCACATCAACTACGAACACGGCTCGCGCCCATCGTTCGATGTTAAAAATCTCCTCTCGGGAGATCTTGGGGTAACTAAGAAGTTCAACAAGGGTCATTGAAGAAATCGCGAAACGTTCCCCGCTGGCAAGACATCTATCAATCCAATTTGATATGTCAGTCAAACCCTGCAAGTACAAAATAACTATATTCGTGTCAAGCACCAACATAACAATTTTCAACCTGCGCGGTCCGCCTCCTGCCGTATCTTTCGCTGATATGTAATGGCTCCGGTCTTCTTCCCTTTCCACATTCCACAAACAGCGTGCCAGAGACTTTTCTCACCCAACGTTCGAATTCGGGTGGCGTTTCTGATCGCTTTTTTTTGAATCACTTGAATCGTCATACGTCTATACTATGCCATAGACACAACGCCCAGGCAATCTTCACCTACTTGATAATTGCTCCTAAAATTTCATCTCCAAATGTCACAAGGTCTTTGTACGTTACCAAAACAACCAACACCATTAACAACATGAAACCGAGATTGTGCGCCGCGATTTCGAACCGTTGATTCAGTGCGCGGCCACGCAATTTTTCAATCACGAGAAACAGAATACGTCCGCCGTCTAGTGCTGGAAAAGGAAGGATGTTGATGAACGCGAGGTTGATGGAAAGCACTGCTGTGAATTGCAAAAGATAGATTAGCCCCATTGCCGCAACCTCGCCTGTCATAACTGCTATCCCAACAGGACCAGAGAGATCAACCGAGAGTTCTTGATGCACGACAAGTTCGCGAATCAAACCATAAAACGCTTGGACGATCTGCACTGTTAACTCGCAGGTCGTCCAAACTCCTTGCGCGACCGCTTGAAAAAATGGGTACGAAACAATACCGGTTGAAACAAACCCAATTCCAATGCCAGTCATCCCAGCTCCCGCGAGTTCTTCCGACGTCAACATATACGTCCGATAAGTCCCATCATCCCCAGACACAACCAACTCCACGCCCTCTGGCGTGTGCTGTGCAAAGTACTCGCGAGCTTCGATGTCATTAGTAATCACACGACCGTCAATTGAAACAATCTCATCACCTCCCACCACTCCAGCACGCGCCGCTGGGGATTCTGGATAAACTTCCATTATCACCACCGCCTCATCTCGAACACGCGCGCTTGATGAAAGGTTGCCGTCAATCACGCCTGGCATCCCAACCATGTACCCAACGCAATACAACACCACCGCAAGCACCATATTCATCGCGACTCCCGCGACAAGAACCAAAAATCTTCTCCACGCTTTTTTGCTAGAAAAACTATCAGGCTCTGTCGCGTCCTCTCCTGACTCGCCCTTAATTTTCACAAACCCACCAAGCGGAATCCAGTTAATCGAATACATCGTGCCGGCACGCTTAATTCCCCACAGCCTGGGCGGAAAACCAAAACCAAATTCCTCCACTCGCATCCCCATACGTTTTGCCATCACAAAATGTCCCACCTCGTGAACGAACACGAGCAGAGAAAGCACAATGAGAAAAAGAAAAAGCGTTGACATAATCACGGACAATCATACCGGTTTCGAAGGTTGGGGGCAAGAAAAAAGACCCCGGGTTGGGGTCAGACCTTGTAGTGCCTGAGCAGCTCAACCATGCAGTCGCGGTATGCGATCACGCTTTCAGTCGAGACCCATTCATCAGCCGCGTGAATGTTGCCACCCTCGGGCGAGAGACACATGAGTGCTGTGTTGCGAGTCCTGGCGAGTTCCGCGATGTCGATGTATCCGAACGTCTCTGGTGATTCAATCGCTCCCTTGTGCACTCGCCTGAATATATCGAACAGCGTCTCGATCTTTTCCGGCTGGCTTGCGTATGGGCCACGGTTGAAATTCAGCTTGATCGAATCGATCGATTCAAGCGAATCGAAGGATGCGTGGTGCGTCTTCGGACGCGCGGCATTGAACCGACACAGCAATGCTCGCGCTTCGGCAATGAGAAGCTCGGGAGTCATTTCGGAGCTACCCGGCCGTACATCGATCAGGAACCAGGCGAGTGCCACCGTTGCGTTCGCTGTCTCGATCATCGCCGGAATACGTCGCCCACTCGTCTGTTCAACCTTGGTATCCACAGAACCGCCGTGAATCGCAGCGAAATTGATTGAGCTCTGTGCTTGGGTAAGCATGTGACGATTGGCGGTTTCGACAAACCGCTTGAGACCATCAATCACGAATACCGCCGCCTCCACCGCGCTCACTCCTTCGTGTGGTCGTGCGGCGTGTCCTGACTTGCCTCGGATCGTGAATTCGATCTCGATGCAACCACGACACGCGAGCAACGCCTTGCCAGCTCCACCACACACCGAGATTGCACGTTCGGGGAAGAGTCCCTGGTGTGTTTCCAAGAACCGATTCATGCCCGCGAAGTTATTCTCCTCGTCGCCGTAGAACAAGTAGGAAACGCCTCGCGTTGGACCGACTCGTGATACGGCGTCGAGCACACAAGCGATTCCCCCCTTGGTGTCTAACGCGCCACGGTTGTAATACCTGCCGTCTCGAAACGTTCCTAGCGGCACCTTACCACCGTCCGACAGACCGACGGTGTCGAGATGCCCTGCGATAAGCAGGCTCGTGTCGTTGACGAAACCGTCCGACGCGAGTACGTTCCAGACGTGTGGAAGGTCGGCTTTTTCTTTTTCCCTAATGACCGCAAATCACCCTCACAAAAAACCTCTTCCCTTTTTGAATCAACACGCCCGCCATGGTTGGCGCGACAACCATCTCAGAATCCTCAACCACGACACCATCAACTTTCACACCGCCACCTTCGATAAGTCTACGCGCGTCGGATTTTGAGGTGGCGAGCCTGATCTCCACAAGCAGATCCACGATCTTCATCGGAACCTTCACACTAACCTCTGAAACGTTTTCAGGAGTCTCATGCTTCTGATGTAACTTGTTAAACTGCTCCTGCGCATGATCAGCTTCTTTTGGAGAATAAAACGCTTTTGTAATTTCCCAAGCGACCCGCGCCTTTACGTCACGAGGATTCACTTCTTCACCCGCAAGCGCCTTCGATATTTTGGCAATCTCGTCCACCGGGACATTTGTCAGTAGTGTAAAATAATTCACTATAAGCGTGTCGGGAATCGACATTGTCTTCGCAAACATATCATCAGGAGTTTCTTGAAGGGAAATTGAATTGCCAAAACTTTTCGACATCTTCCGTGTTCCATCAGTCCCCAAAAGCAGAGGAACAGTCAAAATATCCTGTTCTTCCATCTCAAACCTCCTCTGCATACGTCGCCCCATAAGCAAATTAAGTTTTTGATCATACCCACCCAGCTCAACATCCGCTTTCACCATCACAGAGTCATACCCCTGCATTATCGGATAAGCCATCTCCAGGGCAGATAAAGGATTCTCTGGGTCATCAACTCGCAGACGAAAGTCGTCTCGCTGTAATAACTGTTGAACCGTGACAAGAGATGTGAGCTCTAAAAATCCTGCCGCGCCCATTTCATCAAACCACTCGCTGTTGTGACGAATCTCAAGCGTATTAAGGTCAAGAATCTTTCCAGCTTGTTCGATGTACGTCTCTTTGTTTCTGTCGATTTCCTCACGGGTCAATTTTTTGCGCGCCTCCGTCCTCCCAGTTGGGTCGCCTATCATAGCTGTGGCATCCCCAATAATCAAAACGGCCTGATGGCCAGCGTCCTGAAACTGCCGAAGTTTCCTCAAAGGAACCGTGTGCCCAAGATGCATCTGCGGCGAGGTTGGATCAATACCAAATTTTATCCGCAGTTGTTTCCCGCTTTGAAGCATTTTTTCTAAATGCTCTTTCACGATAACCTCATCCACCCCTCGCGTAAGCAACTCTTCAATTTTTTTCGCGTCGGTTGATACTGACATATATTTGGGTTTTATTCACGCTCTTTGATAAACGCAACAATCTCATCTCGATAACGTTCCATTGTCGCGCGATCAACAGCTTCGAGATTCAGACGCAGTTTCGATTCGGTGTTAGAAGCGCGAACATTAAACCAGAAAAAAGGATACGTTATTGTGATGCCGTCGAGCTCATTGAGTTCACCGTCGTGATACTTTTCTTTAAGCGCGTGCATCACCGCTTCTTTATCTTGAACCGTGAAGTTCATCTCTCCCGAGTGGACATAACGCTCAAGCGGCTCGACAATCTCCGAGAGACTTCTGCCCTGTCTTGTGATCTCTTGCAAAATTTGCGTCGCGACAGTCACCGGCCCCTCGTAGACGCCTGTTGGAAAAACATAAAGGAAATGCCCTGACGACTCCCCACCAAAAACCGCACTCACTTTTCGCATCTGCTCTTTGATAAGCGAGTGGCCAACGCGTGTCACAGACGGCTTCCCGCCAACTTCTTCAATCATATCGCGAGTAATTTTCCCAGGACGAATGTCGTAACAAATAGTTGCACCAGGATTATCGCGCAAGACGATCTGCGCTAATAATCCGCGCAAAATTGCTGGAGCAACAGGCTTGCCCTTATCATCAACAAAAAAGATGCGATCCCCGTCCCCGTCTGTCGCGATACCAACATCGGCTCCAAGCTCAACGACTTTCTCACACAGCGCACGTGTATTCTCTGGCTTGAATGGATCTGCTTCGTGGTTTGGAAAAGTGCCATCGAAGTCCCAAAACATTTTTGTCACGTCCGCGTTGATTATCTTGAACAACTCATCCATATACTGCGCGCCCATTCCGTTTGCGGTGTCAACGACAATCTTCATCCTCTTGATTGGATGTTTGCCCGTGTGCTCAAACTCCGCGTGAGCGGCAAGCACCGGAATCCCTTCGATATTTTTCACCTGACCACCTTCCCACCTTCCCACCTCCTTTCCCCCCTCCACCATCCTCGCGATCTCCAAAATCCCTGTGTCCCCGCTAATAGGCACCGCGTTCGCGCGAGTAAGCTTGAATCCGTTGTACGCCGCGGGGTTGTGAGACGCGCTCACCATAATTCCACCGTGCGCCTTCAGATGCCCAACTGAAAAATAAAAAGCCGGCGTTGATACCAATCCCACATCAAGTACGCGCGCACCGCTTTCAACCAACGCTCTCATCAGAGACTCCTGATACTTCACTGAACTTTCACGCATGTCACGCCCGACAACAACCGTTAGCTGTGACCCCTCCGCGATCTCTTTTGATAAAAAAGTCGCGTACGCCAGCCCGATCTGATAAGCCAACTCAGAAGTTATCTCAGTATCCACAAGCCCACGAATATCGTACTGCTTAAAAATATGCTTTGGAAAATCATTCATAATTGACGATGAGGGCTAATTCCCGTACGATTTGTTTAGAATTAACACAAAAAAATATATGGAATTGCTCTGGGCTCTTGTTATTGTCATCGCGCTAATTGGACTGTGGCTTATTTTAACATATAACGGCCTTATCCGATCTCGCACTCGAGTGGATGAAGCTTGGTCAGACATCGAGGTGCAGATGAAACGACGCTATGACCTCATCCCAAACATTGTAAGCACAGTGAAAGGATATGCTGGGCACGAGGACTCTGTTTTTACAAAAGTCACACAAGCGCGCGCGATGGCAATGGGAGCAGGCACAATGAAGGAACACGCGGCGGCTGAAAATATGTTGTCAGAGACACTCAAGTCGTTATTCGCGGTTTCTGAAAATTATCCAGCGCTTCAGGCCTCGCAAAACTTTCTTCAGCTCCAACACGAGCTAACCGACGCGGAAGATAAAATCCAAGCCGCTCGCCGCTTCTACAACACGAACACGCGCGACCTCAACATCAAGCTCCAGGTCTTCCCAACGAACCTCATTGCCGGGACATTCGGATTCACCCGCCGTGAATTCTTCGATGCCCCTGATGTTGCGCTCGAGACTCCTGTTGTGAAATTCTAATTCCCCTGTTCCCTATTCACTGTTCCCTGTTCACTGTTCCCTGTTCACTGTTCCCTGTTCACTGTTCCCTCTCCCCTCCTCCCTCACCCCTCCCTCATGTACTCCCAAATAGACTCCAACAAAAAAAAGACCTGGCTTCTTATCTTCCTGTTCTCCATTATCATAATCGCGCTTGGATGGGCGTTTGGAGAATACAGCGACATTGGAAGCGCCGGGATTGTCATCGCGGTAATGTTTGCTACGGCAATGAACTTGACTGGATATTTTTGGGGAGACAGAGTCGCGCTCGCGGCGGCTGGATCCAAACAGATTACAAAAGACGTTAACCCGCGACTTTATCGCGCCATTGAAAACCTCGCGATCACGTGCGGCATGCAAACGCCAAAAGTTTATATAATCAACGACACGTCGCCCAACGCATTCGCGACCGGACGAGACCCGAAACACGCTTCCATCGCGGTCACAACTGGCTTACTGGAAATAATGAACGACAACGAACTTGAAGGAGTTTTGGCTCACGAAATGAGCCACGTAAAAAATTACGACATCCGCGTGATGACAATCGTGGTTGTGTTGGTGGGGATCGTGTTACTACTCTCTGACTGGCTCATGCGATCTTTCTTCTGGGGCGGACGCGATAATAATAATCGCAACGCCGGCGCGCTAATAATCGTTGGCCTGATTCTCGCGATCCTTTCACCGATCTTCGCGCAACTCATAAAGCTCGCGATATCACGCTCGCGCGAATATCTTGCTGACGCGTCTGGCGCAATGCTAACGCGCTACCCAGAAGGTCTCGCGAGCGCGCTTGAAAAAATCGCCCTTCACGATCGTCCACTCAAACGCGCGAACCACGCGACCGCGCATCTCTTCATTGCCAACCCGTTTGATCCTCACGTAACGAAAAAGTTTGAGCATCTGTTTTCAACCCATCCACCGATTGAGGAACGGATTGCGAGATTAAGAAGATGAAGAGGTGAATGAGGTGGAAAGGTGAAAGGAGGTGATCCGAACAATTCGGAATCACCTTCCACACCTTTTCACCTGATCCCTGTTCCCTGTTCCCTGTTCCCCCCTTCCCTCCCTCTCCCCTCCTCCCTCCCACATGCCCCAAGACATCGTTGACAAATTCTCCACCAACCTTAAAAACGTTCTCACTCGAGCGTTGTGCTTGGTTGTTGAAACAAACCAACGATCCATTCAGCCAGAACATTTACTCTGGGCACTTGGCACGCAAAAGGGTTGTATCGGCGCCGAGGTGCTGAAGAAGGCTGGTGTTAAAGGCATCGAGCTGAAAAAACTCGTTGGATGCGCTCAAGTGGTACGAGTCGCGAGTGATGGCTGTGATCTTTCTCTGCGACTATCAGATGACGCCAAACGTATCGTCGAAAAAGCCGTCCTCACGGCAAACATTTACGGACACCGCTATATTGGAACAGAGCACTTGCTCTCTGGCATTTTACAAATCGAAGACAGCGCTACTCAAACTTTTTTTGCCCAACAACATGTTGACATGAATGAGCTCCGCTCACAGTTGGGTAACGTGCTCAAAAGCACTTCGAAGTTTCCTGATCTCGTGGACGCGATGAACGCGGAAGACAAAGACGTTTTTGCTCAATCAGGCGACGCGGCGGTCAAAGACGGCAACGCGCAACCAACAAAAAAAGTTTCAGCAATTGAATTCTTCAGCGTGGAGCTTACGAGCGCAGAAGCACAAAAACGAATCGACCCAGTAATCGGACGCGAGACTGAAATCGAACGCGTGATGGAAATACTCTGCCGGCGCACCAAAAACAATCCCCTGCTTCTTGGCGAACCAGGCGTTGGCAAAACAGCCATAGTCGAAGGTCTGGCAAAACAAATCGCCCAAGGGCTCGTACCCCCCGCTCTCGCGCATCGCCGCATTTTCGCGCTGGATATCGCGCTTCTTATCGCTGGCACAATGTATCGGGGTGAGTTCGAGGGACGTCTAAAACAAATCGTTGAAGAAGCCAAACAAGACCCAAATATCGTTTTATTCATCGATGAAATCCACACGATCGTCGGCGCTGGCGCGTCTGCTGGATCAATGGACGCGGCCAATATTTTGAAACCAGCGCTCGCCCGCGGAGAGATCCGTTGTATCGGCGCCACAACGCCAAACGAATACAAAAAACAAATTGAGACCGACGCCGCGCTGGATCGCCGCTTACAGACAATCATGATTGAGGAACCCAGCAAAGAAAAAGCGATTGAGATACTCGAGGGTGTGGCGCCATATTACGAACGCTATCACCGCGTACTCATCACTCACGACGCGCTTCGCGAGGCAGTGAATCTGTCCGTGCGCTATGTTCAGGATCGTCAGCTTCCAGACAAGGCGATTGATCTCATTGACGAGGCATCAGCCGCGACACGCGTCCATGATTTTAATCCTAGCCCCGCGCAAAAAGAACGTGAGCTTTATGATGAATTAGACCGCGCGAAGGAAGCTAAGCGTCAGGCGGTTGTTGAGGAACGTTTTGACGACGCGACGCGACTTAAAAATGAAGAGGCCTCTTTGCTCACCCGTTTGAACTCAATGCGTGGCGAGGAAGAACAGGAACCGATGCCCGTTATTACCGAAACTGAAATCGCGCGTGTTGTCGCCCGCGCGACCAATATCCCCATAACACAAATTCTTGAGCGCGACCTATCCCAACTCATATCTCTTGAGGATTCCCTAAGCTCACAGGTTTTAGGACAAAGCGAAGTGATCCAGACTGTCGCCGGCGCCCTGCGACGCGCCAAAACTGGCATCGCGCACCCACAGAGACCACTTGCTTCATTCCTGTTCTTGGGACCATCTGGCGTTGGAAAAACAGAACTTGCCAAGGCAATCGCGCAAATACTCTTTCACACCAAACAGCATTTTATTCGTCTGGATATGTCCGAATACTCGGAAGGATTCACGATGTCCAAGCTGATCGGCGCGCCAGCCGGATACGTGGGGTACAAAGACGCGGCCAATCTCACGGATCGGGTCAAGGCTCGACCGTACAGCGTGGTGTTGTTTGATGAAATCGAAAAGGCACATCGCGATATTCAAAATCTACTTTTGCAAATCCTGGAGGAGGGCGAGCTTACTGACGCGACCGGCCGCGTTATCAATTTCAAAAACACAATTATCATTCTCACGTCAAACGTTGGGTTGGAGCGATTCGAGCGCGGCGAAATGGGATTTATGGGAGGCGATGGCGAGAGAGGCTTGTCACTTCAAGCTGATCTGCAACAGGAACTCAATGAACGCTTCCGACCAGAACTCGTGAATCGCATTGACCATTTGTGCGTATTCAAACCCCTCAATCGCGCAACGCTAGAGGCGATCGCGCGCAAACAACTTGATGAACTTGTAAAACGGCTCAAGGAACAGGGGCTGACAGTCGCCATTGAACAAGATGTCGCGCGTTTAATAAGCGCGCAGATTGAACCTAAAATCGGCGCTCGCAACATTCGAACGCACATTCAAAAGCACATTGAACATCCGCTAGCGGAACGATTAAGCGGAAAAGACCGACCAAAAGCTCTTCGCGCTCATGTAAAAAATGGCGAGGTACACATTTCTAAATCACGCGCAGAATAGGAGGTATGCAGGAGGCTCAACTAAACCCACAACAATCCGACGCGCGCGCGCGGCTTCAACACGCGCAGTTCGACGCAAAAAAAATAAAAACACCGCCTTCCTCCCGCGCGGCGCGATATTCGAATAGCCCCATAAGCTACCGACCTGACCCTGCTCCCCAATCGCCTAATCAAACTCAAGACGATGAGCAGGAGACTCAAGAAGATACGCCTAATAATGCGACCGCGCTTAATTTAGATAAACAGTACGCTCTACAGTTCGCTCTCGGAACAGCGCTTACTATCAAAACGGCGATCGCGAGGAAAGATGCGCAGGAGGACGAAGAGGAACAACAAGACAGCGCGCAAGAAGCAGAATCAAAAGAAAATGAAAAAAAACGAAGAGTGCTCAAAGCTGGCGCGAGACGCGGAGGGATGCTCGTAGCCAATTATATTGCTGGCGCGCTTGATGGCACTGGTATAGGTTTCCTCGTTGGTTTTTTTGTTCACCTCTTTTCAATCTTTGAACTGCTTTTGGAAAAGATCTACGGCAGGCACATGGCAAAAGGCAAAAGCAAAATTATCCCACCACTTTCATGGGAACCAATTCCTCTAATGCCCCAGATTGATCCAAACGCTGTCATACTCCAAGGAATTATTATCACCTGCGCGATCGGTCTTGGGCTTACCGCGATATTGCTCGGCGCTGGTGGACTTTGTTTTATGCACGATCTTGTCAAATTCGCGGATTCGCCATTTGCATTGATCACTAACGTGGCAGGTGGGGGAGAAGGTATGTGTTTAGGTGGTATAATTCAATATATATTTGGTCTATGAGCACACAAACAAAAAAACTTATCGTCGTTGGCGGTTTTATTCTCTCGGTCTTCGCGATCGCGTTTGTGTTGTACTACTTATTTTTTCGACCATCGCCTCCACCAGCAAGCGTGCAAGAACAACCGTCCATTGATTTCACTGGCGAATTACCAGCATCAATCGTGGGACAACTTCCTCGCCTGATCCAGGAAGAAGCACAAAAGGCTGGCGCTGGACTTCGGCAAGCGGATACTGTCGCGCGTGGTGGGATCACACAAACTGTCGAACTAACGACAGCGCCAATTGGAAATCCCACAATCAACAGCAACGGCACGGACGTGAACTATTACAATCCCGCTGATGGCAGATTCTATTCGATCAATGCTGACGGAGAAACCGTCACCCTTTCAGATAAACAATTCCCAGAGGCACAAAATGTTGAATGGAACAAAGACTCGGATAAAGCTCTGATCGAATTCCCTGACGGCGCAAACATCATTTACGACTTTGACGCGGAGCAACAAGTCACACTGCCAAAACACTGGGAGGATTTTGATTTCTCCCCTGTCACTGACGAAATAATCGCAAAGTCAATCGCGCTTGATCCTGAAAACCGATGGTTGGTTGTTTCGAGCGACGATGGTTCGCGAGTGAAAAGTATTCAAGCGCTTGGAACCAAAGAAAATAAAGTTGATGTTAATTGGTCGCCAAACGATCAAGTTGTTGCATTCGCGGATACCGCGCCCGCGATCGAAGGTGGACTGGATCGCAAAATCATTTACCCAGTTGGAAAGAACAAAGAAAATTTTAAGGGGCTTGTCGTGGAGGGATTGAACTTCGACTCTCTTTGGTCGCCAAATGGCAAACAGCTTCTCTATTCAGTCACAGGCGATTATAGCGACAACAAACCACTTCTTTGGATCGTTGACGCAACCGCCTCAACAATGGGTGAAAACCGAGCAAGCCTCGGAATAAATACATGGGTTGATAAGTGTACCTGGAGTTCAAACGCAGCAATCTATTGCGCTGTCCCGATCGACATGCCTATGAACGCCGGTCTTGGTCGCGCGCTTTATAGCGATCTTTCTGACGCTCTTTACAAAATCAATCTCTCAACGACGCGAGCAAGCTTGGTTGCAATTCCGCAAGACGGCACCACAATGAACAATCTCACGATTTCTTCTGACGAGTCGCTTGCCTACTTCACAAACAATTCCGGACAGTTGGAAATGATTAGGTTGAAATAATTTCATTATGTCACGACGTTGGTTAGCATTCCTCTCGATTGGCGCGCTCAGCGTGGTCGTATTTATTTTTTTCGTGATGCGGCTAAGACCAATCGAGATTCCAGAACCATCGCAGGATATTCAAGCCGGTTCAATCTCGCAACCCACGATTACGTTTGTGAACCCGTCGCTGGGGCCACAAGACGCGAAAGTTACCGTTGTTGTATTTAGCGACTTTGAATGTGAGGCTTGTAAGACATTCGCCACTTCACTTGAGGTTGCAACTAAAACATATCCAAAAGACCTGCGCGTAGTGTGGAAAGATCTTCCAAATGAATCTCTCCATCCACTTTCCACGCCCTCTGCCATTGCCGCCCACTGTGCTGATCGACAAGGAAAGTTTTGGGAATACCACGACGCGCTGTTCACTCGCCAAAGCGCGATATCTGAAACTCAATTCCCTCTTATCGCAAACGAGCTCGAGTTAGATGTACGGAAGTTTCAAACCTGCTATGACGAACGCGACACACTGCCAATCGTGCGCAAAGATTACGAGGAAGGCATCGCGCTTGGCATAACTTCAACGCCAGCGTTTTATATTGGCGAGGACGTGTACATCGGCGCGATGGCACTTGAGAATCTTCTAGCACTGGTTCAGTCAAAATTATAGGTATGAGAAGTATTGGACAATGTAAATTCAACAAGTCGTACGCGCTGTTTTTTGTTGTGCTGGGTTTTGTCTTGCTACCCAGTGTCGCGCTGGGGTGCACTTGTTATGACGCCGCCGGCGGAGATTTTCCAGTAGACCCTGAACCTTTCTGCTTTGAACAGTGCGAAGATTACGCCTATACAACAGCATTAAGTGATACGGGCTGCTCTTTTGGCGACACAGACTGTGAATTCACAAACGGATATTGTGATTGTGGTCTCGCAACAATATCGTTTTCGTGTTCGGAGGTCTGTCTTTTCAATAACTCATATGCGACCGCCCCAGCACCTTCGGCGACCACAACCCCTTCATCAAACACCAGACCGCTCATCACCCCCAAACTTTCGATTGATATCCCAACGGTCAAGTTCACCAGCACTATTGTTGATGGCGAGACCAGGGTCAATTACCTTGGCGACTACATCGCTGGAATCTACAAATATCTCATCGGCGTTGCCACGTTGATCGCGATTGTTATGCTTATGATCGGCGGCTTGCAGTATTCGCTTTTCCAGGGATCGGGGGCAAAAACCCGAATGAAAAACGCTGTCACGGGGCTGATCTTATTGCTCTCGACGTACATAATTTTGGCAACCATCAACCCAAGGTTGGTGATTTTGGAAATGCCGGAACTCGATGTCCCCAAGTATGTCTTTCTGTCATCAGAAAATACTGATGCTGACGTGACACCATTAAACCTTCCCGCACCAACAGGCACACAGACAAATGGAGTACCTTATTTCAATCAGAGAGCCTACTCTACTAACACTTATGGCGCACTATGTGATGGAAACCAAACTATCAAATCAAGCGGATGTGGACCAACATCTGCTGCAATGGTTCTTTCTTACTACAATGTAAATACGGACCCAATTAAAGTCGCGGAAAATTTTGAAAAGGAGGGCTTCCGAATATGTGGAACTGGAACTGCCTACGAAGCATTTACTTCAGCTAGCATCATCACCTCAAACAACATGAAAGGAACCGTAATTCCTCCCAACGACCGCACAGTAATCCTCGACCATCTGAATAATGACAGACCAATAATCGTGTCTGTAGGTAAAAGCAAATTCACCAGTAAAGGTCATTTTATTGTGCTTACGGGAGTCAACCAAGACGGCTCAATCTCGCTTAACGACCCAAATTCAGGTTACATCAGTGTGACGCAGAATGAGTTGTGGCCAATTTTAAACTTCGCTGTTCAAATTGGTCCAAAATAATTATGTTTATCTGCACCAACTGCGACGGACAGTCGCCAAAGTGGGCTGGAAGGTGCCCTGTTTGTGATAAGTGGGGAACGCTTGTTGAGGAAACCGTCGAACCCAGGCTAAAGCCTGGGGCTACAGCTGGAAAAGCAAAGGCCGCGCAAAGTCGCGCGCTCAAGGACGTTGTCAAACAAAACGAGCTTGATCGCCTTACGACCGGGGACGCAGAGATTGATCGGGTGCTAGGAGGCGGAATTGTGCGAGGCTCGGTTGTTTTATTGTCAGGGGAACCTGGAATAGGAAAATCAACAATGGTCGCTCTGATCGCCGGACGCATTAACTCAACGACTCAACGACTCAATCACTCAATCACTCCAGTCCTCTACATCTCCGGCGAAGAATCCCCCACCCAACTTGCTTCTCGCTTCGACCGCCTCGGCTTGAACACGGATTGTATTCGGTTCCTGGAGCCATATCCTGTTGAGACACTCGTTGCCACTATCGAAAAAGAAACTCCTGTTCTCGCAGTTATTGATTCTGTGCAAACCCTCTCATCATCAAGTATTGAAAGTACTGCTGGCTCTCCAACCCTTGTTCGCTATGCGACTTCCCTGCTATTGGATCTTGCCAAACGTACTGGCGTTTCTATCCTGCTCGTTGGTCAAGTTACAAAGGACGGCTCAATCGCCGGACCAAAAACATTGGAACATCTTGTTGATGTTGTATTGAATCTTGAGGGCGACCCAATCCACGCGTATCGAATGTTACGCGCCGCAAAAAATCGTTTTGGCGCGACAGATGAGATAGGCGTTTTTGAAATGACACAAAAGGGGCTTGAGGCTGTGGCGAATCCTTCGCAAAGATTCCTGTCAGAGCGCGCGCAAGTCCCAGGCTCGGTTATTACCGCGACAGTCGAGGGGTCGCGCGTGTTCTTTGTAGAGGTTCAGGCGCTGGTGGAAAACAGCGCGTACGGAATGCCTGTGCGCCGAGCGTCAGGAATGGATCAAAATCGTTTGCAGATGCTTATTGCCATCGCTTCAAAACGCGGGGGGCTCAAATTGGCTGATAAAGACGTGTATGTGAACGTAATCGGCGGGATGGAGCTCAAGGAACCAGCTACTGATCTTGCTGTGTGCGCCGCGATCGCAAGCGCAATAAATAATCGCGTCGAGGCCTCGACGATGTACGTTGGCGAGGTTGGATTGGGAGGAGAGGTTCGCACAATTCCGCTTGTTGAAAAAAGGGTGAGCGAGGCAGTGAAACTTGGAATCTCGAAGGCTGTTGTGCCATCAAAGAGTAAGTTAACAGCATCTGGAATCGAGGTACAAAAAATTGATTCCATCCACTCTCTGAACTAATGACTCTGCGCCAATGCCGCGGATTTGGATTTTTGGGTTTTGGATCTTTGGATTTTTCCCCCCTCCCCCCCTCACCCCCCTTATTCAAGATGAACCTCCTCAAAAGATTGCGAGATCCGTTCCCTCACCATCGGGTGGTTATCAAACCCTGGGTCATTTCCAATAAGCTCCGCGGAATGTTCGCGGGCTTTTTTCATTACATCAACGTCCGCGGGAGTAGCGAGCTGAAAATCTGGAAAACCTGACTGGGAATTGCCAAAGACGTTGCCTGGACCTCGAAGCTTCAAATCAATTTCAGCTAGCTCAAACCCATCAACGGTTCTCTCCATCGCGCGCAATCGTTCCTCGCTTGAACCCGATAATTGTTCAGGCAAAAGATAGCAGTACGATTGAATGTCTGACCGTCCTACGCGTCCTCGAAGCTGATGAAGTTGTGAAAGCCCAAACCGTTCCGCTCCAACAATCACCATCACGCTTGCGTTTGGGATGTCCACTCCCACTTCAACAACCGTCGTGGCAACAAGCACATCAAGTTTCCCATCGCGGAATGATCTCACTGCCCCTTCTTTTTCATCAGGTTTCATCCTCCCGTGAAGCACGCCCAACTTCAAACCTTTCAACGATCCGCTCGCAAGTTCTTTTTCTGTTTGCACTACTGAACGCACACCGAGTTTGTCTGACGGATCAATAAGCGGACACACAACGAATACCTGCCTACCACCCGTCACCTGCTCACGCACATGTTTCCACATTCCAGCACGCTGTGATTCTGGAACAAGAGCCGTCGCGACTGGTTTACGACCAATTGGCATTTGATCAAGCACTGACAGATTTAGATCTCCATACAGAGTCAGCGCCAACGATCTTGGAATGGGAGTCGCCGTCATTGAAAGAAGGTGCGGGGCACGCCCGTGTTCTGGAGTAAGAAGCGCGTGGCGCTGTTCCACGCCAAAACGGTGCTGTTCATCAACAATAACAAGCGCCATTTTGGGGATTTCAACACGATCCTGCAAAAGAGCGTGGGTACCTATCACCACCTTGATTTTGCCTGATCGTATCGCTTCAATGACAGCCTCCTTCGTCGCGTCTTTGCCATCGATCTTATGTTGCGATCGGGTCAACAAGGCGACTGGACAATCAAGGAAACAAGAAAACGCCTGATACTGCTGTGAGGCAAGGATCTCTGTTGGCGCTAAATACGCGACACCATTCCCCTCTTCTACAACAAGTTGTGCGCACGCCGCCGCCACCACACTCTTCCCAGAACCAACGTCGCCCTGAAGGAGTCGGTTCATTGGGTGAGGATGATTCATGTCTTTGGCAATCTCCCAGATAGCTTTTCTCTGCGCGACAGTAAGTTCGAATGGCAAGCGACTTACAAACTCTTTTAAGATGCCTGCGTCGGCCATGATATCGAACGCGCCCTCATGACAGCGCTCCTGGCGCACAGCGGCAAACATTAGCTGGTGCAAAAATAATTCGTCGAATTTAAGGCGAGCAATAGCGCCATCCAACGCGTCGCGATTTTCTGGAAAGTGCACATTGCGAAGCGCGAGAGATAGGCTTGGATACGATTCTTGTTCAAGGGTGGATTTCGGAACCCAGTCAACGATCTCATCAACGACTGACAAGCACGCGCGAATTGCATCTCGCAATCTGCGCATCGTAATTGACCCAGTCAGCCCATACACTGGCACGATCCTTCCTGTGTGAACGTGCTTACTATCTCGTTCAACAATCGGGCTCACGAGGCAACGACCAAACCGCCCATCCACCTGCCCCGCAAAAGACGCGTGAGACCCCGGAGGAAGCGTGCGCTCAAGATAGCTTTGGTTAAACCACATCACCTTGATCTCACCAGTATCATCCCCCACTATCGCCTCCACCAATTTCACGCGCCCAGACTTTGATGGACGCGATTGGATTGATCGCACCTCTCCTTCGATTGTCACCATCTCTCCAATCCTCGCCTCTCCCGCACCGCGAATCTTTGAAAAATCATCATAACGAAATGGCACATACCAAAGCAGATCACGAACGCATGTGATATCGAGATTCTTCAAATCTTGAAGCGCCTTGCCACCAATCCCAGGCAACTCAGCAACTGATGAGCCTAAATGAAGAGCCATAACAAGTGCATCTTATCACTCAAAAACGCAAAAACCCAGGTTTGTTCGGATCACACGTAAATCCTGTGGAGCATCCCCGTCTATCCATAGATCTTCGACACTCGGAACAGGAAGAACTTCTTGTCTGTGACACCTCTCACAA
>JAGVQB010000060.1 GCA_020051955.1 bacterium
CGAGATTCGTATTCGCCTAACGATGCTATTCGCATATTCGCACGAGATTCGTATTCGCCTAACGATGCTATTCGCATATTCGCACGAGATTCGTATTCGTTCAATTAGTCATTTCGAAGTCCGTAGATAGAATCACATCATCCTCATACTCTCTGGAAACAAAACCTGCAGCGTACTGACAGCTGAAAGGAGGAAGTCCGCGATTGTTGATGTTTGCAGTGCGGCGAGAATTGTATCTTGTGGAAGTACCTGCGTTGAATAAAAGAGAACGATACCAACGACAACCACCCCTTCCAAAAGTCCAAACGCACCGCCAAGCAGACGATTCAAAAAACCCGCGAATGGAATAATCTTCAACACGCCAAGTAACTTTTCGATGAGCCACAACACAAATCCAGCCAGACGCGATACAAACAGAAAGAGAATTATAAAGATAATTATTCTTGCCACGCTTCCATTGCCAATGAATGGTCCAACCACATCGAAAACAGGATCAATGAATCTGCTCGCGAGAAAGATTCCCAAGATTGCCCCAATCAAAGCACCAAGAGTATGAACAAGACCAAAAAATAATCCAAAGAGGACAAAGGCTCCGATGATAACCAATAGGACTATATCTACGAATGCCATATGTTAGAGGGGGAAAAACCAAAATCCAGGAACCAAAACCCAAAAGTCACTCCGAATCCCTTCGTGGGAATAGCGGTTCACCAACCTCAATGATTTTACCATATCTCCGCAGTATTTCATCGCTTGTCTGCGGAAGAATTGGTGCAAGCGCGCGGGCAATCCAACGAATCATCTCCGCGGCTTGCGCGAGTACTGCTTTAGCGGCGGCCTCATCATCCTTTACTAATTTAAACGGCGCTTTTTTGTCGACGAGTTCGTTGACCTCTTTTACAACATCAAACACCTCGTCGAGATAAATTTTAAAATCATAGTTCTCCATTGCACCACTGATCTTTTCCTCCCTCCCCGCGCCTTCTTTGTTCCTGTTCCCTGTTCCCTGTTCCCTGTTCCCTAACCCCTCTCCCCTCACCCCTCCCAGATCCCCACCAAAATACTTCACCGCCATCGCCGCCACTCTACCAACTAGATTCCCAAGCTGGTTTGCCAGCTCCGCGTACCTCTCTTCCATTCTCGCGAGAGAAAAATCACCATCATCGTGAGAAGGAATCTCGCGAAGTAAAAAATATCTCACCGCGTCAACTCCGAACTCCTTTACTAGCTCTTTTGGATTTACGACGTTGCCTAGCGACTTGGACATCTTTTGCCCACCAGAGGTAATGAAGCCGTGAATAAAAATCTGTTTCGATAATGGCACACCTGCTGAAAGCAACATCGCTTGCCACATTGCTGACTGCTGGCGCAGATTATCTTTACCAGCGACCTGCACACCAGGCCAGTACGTTTTGAAGGTTTCAGAATCTGGCCAACCGAGCGTTGAAATGTAATTCACAAGCGCGTCGAACCACACGTACATCACATGGTCTGAATCCCCAGGAACAGGAATGCCCCAAGGCATCTTTGAAGCCAAACGTGAAATGCTGAAATCCTGCAAGCCAGCCTCAATGAACTTTTTTATCTCAAGAAGTCTGTTTGCAGGAACAACAAACTCTGGATGCTCATCAAAATGTTTCAGTAGCGCACTTTGGTATTTAGACCATCTGAAAAAGTAATTCTCTTCGTCTCGAAACTCAATCTCGATATTAGGATGAATCGCGCACTTACCATCAACAAGCTCGGAATCTGTCTTCTCCAGCTCACATCCAACACAGTATTTTGACGAGTACCGAGTTTTATAAAGATCACCCGCCTTATCACACCGCTTCCAAAACTCTTGAGCCGCCTTTACGTGTTTATCATCAGTCGTGCGGATGAAATTGGTGTAGCTCAAGTTGAGCGAGTCCTTCAGCTCGTGAAACTTCGCGGCGTACAAATCGCAATAATCCTTTGGTTCCATTCCTGCCTCTGTCGCGTTCTTCCAAATCTTCTGTCCGTGTTCATCTGTTCCTGTATTAAAGATCACCTCGTCGCCACGCAAGCGATGGTATCGCGCGAGCGCGTCAGCCTGGACGATCTCCAACGCAAAACCGATATGCGGATCAGCGTTCACGTATGGCAAGGTGGTTGTGATGTAGTAGCGACTCATAGTGGTGAAACGACAATTACGAATTCTCCTTTGATACTAGTCGATTCTAGCGCGGATGTCACTTCTGACGCGACGCCGCGATAGATTGTTTCGTGGAGTTTTGTCAGCTCGCGACACACAATAAGATGGCGGTCTGGTATACGCTTTGATAGCTCGCCAAGAGTTTTCAAAATTCGATGCGTGCTTTCGTAGAACACTACTGTTGATTCGGTTCTCGCAACGCGATCAAAATATGTTTGTCTTCCTTTTTTGTGGGGCGGGAAACCAAGAAACAAAAATTCATCTGCTGGTACTCCAGCAATCGAGAGTGCCGTCGCGAGCGCGCAGGCTCCTGGTATTGGAATGATTTTAATCTCCTCGCCAAAACGCGCAACAAGATCCTCAACAAGTTTCCCGCCAGGGTCAGAAATGCCTGGAGTGCCCGCGTCTGTAACAAGCGCCAGATTTTTTCCAGAAGCAAGCATCTCGATAACCTCCATTGTTTTATCAGCGCCAGAATGTTGGTGAAAAGACATCGTTGACGCCCTAACTTCGATTGACGCCAAAAGTTTTGCTGTGACGCGTGTGTCCTCGCACAATACAACATCAACACCGCTTAGGGTTTCCCTCGCGCGATCGCTCAAGTCTCTCAAATTTCCAATCGGCGTTGCTACAACGTAAAAGTTTCCAATCATATCATTGAAATAATTTTGTATCGGGATATATGGCCGCCCACGCGAACCAATATGCAGGCATAAATTGAGAGGGTTCGGTCTGGTCATTGATCGCGCCAAACGCCTCGCTTGTGTAAGCGCGCGCCTCACCGTTTTCGACAATGCAATAGACGATCGTCTTCGCGCTTAAACGTCCGTCTTCGTGCGAGAGAGGAAACCACACGGCGGCAGACGAATCGTATTCTTCGTATGGATTTTGCGTGTAATCACGATCAACACCTGTCTCACGAGAAAGCACTTCCGCGTATGGATATTCTTCTTTGAACATTGTCCATGACATCACGCGCGATTCTAGGCGAGACAGTTTTGTCCCTTCCAAATCTCCCTGCACCGCCTCGCCTGTTGCCTGCAACCAAAGCGATCCTGTTACGTTATCTGACAAGAGTGTGTTGCTATCCATTACTTTTCCAGACACATTAAAGACAAAAACCTGATTGTCGAACTCGCGCTCGTACACCGCGGAAGTAAAGGTAAGTGGCGAGTATGTGACAAGAATATCTTTACCAGCAAGCGTGTCATTGACTGCTTCGTGCCAAGATAGAATTTGGAATGGATAAAATCGCGCGCGACTTCCTAATTGGTAAACAAGCCCGAGACCGTCGTTATCCAAATACACATCAGCAGATGCGACCGACTCAAAAATTGGTTCGGTGACCGACGGAATCGCGTCTTCATTTGCGAGGCCGTTAACGATTTTCCTTTCGATCGTTTGATCCACCGCAATCGGAGTGCGATAATTTTGGTACTGAAAATAGATTATTCCGCTTGGGATCAGGATGACCAAACAAACACACGCTATTCGAAGTGGATTCAGCATAAGCCCCATAATGATACCGCATTGCGCACGCAAAACGAAAACCCGACCAGTGCTGGTCGGGAATTATTTTAGAGCGATTTAAGTAGAGTCAACAGAGTTCGCACACCATGTCCTGTCGCTCCTTTGTGCGTGTATGGATCAATCTCACGTTCCGCGTACGACGGACCCGCGATATCCAAATGCGCCCAAGGAATTTTTCCAACGAACTCTTCGAGAAACAGACCGGCCGTCAGAACACCGCCCCAACGGTTGCCAAGATTTTGTAAGTCGGCTATTTGTGACTTCAAAAGTTTTTTATAATTTTTCTCAAGCGGCAATCGCCACATCTTTTCTCCGGCGTCCGCGGAGGATCGAAGAACCAATTCCGCGACCTTATCATCGTTTGACATAAGGCCTGTTATTTCCTCGCCAAGAGCTGTCATGCACGCGCCAGTTAAAGTCGCCAAATCAATCATGAATGTTGGTTTGAGTTTTGAGCAGTACACAAGGCTGTCCGCGAGAGTAATGCGACCCTCCGCGTCAGTATTCAAAACCTCGATGGTTTTTTTATTCATCGCTGTTAACACGTCACCAGGGCGGATCGCGTGGCCAGAAGGCATATTCTCTACCGCGGCAAAAACTCCGTGAACTGTAACGCTGGGCGCGATTTTATCAATCACACTGAACGCGCCAAGAACCGCGGCCGCGCCTGCCATATCAATCTTCATGTTCCCCATCGCATCAGCAGGTTTTAGCGACAACCCGCCAGAATCAAACGTGACCGCTTTTCCAATCAAAGCAACAATCTTTTTCGACGCGCTCTTTGGCGTGTAGATGAGATGCACAAGATATGGTGGAAACTCCGATCCCTGCGCAACGCCGATAATTCCGCCAGCACCCATGCGCTTGAGAGCCTGCCAATCGTAAACCTTCACCCGCACGCATGACTTACCCTTAGCAATCTCGCGCGCGACTTGCATTAGCCTTTCTGGATGCATGTCCTGCGCTGGAGCATTGACTAGATCGCGCGCGAATATTGTCCCCCGTGCCATCAGCTCACCCAACTCAATCCCCTTTTGTCCAGCGTTTACATCTCGCCCATCGTCTGTGATAATTGTGAAACTTTTTGGCATCTTGCAGTTTACTTTCTTGTACTTATTAAAAGAGTAACCAGCGAGCCTTGCACCTTCGACCATTGCTTGCGCGCAATCAGAAGCCTTTTGTTCGCCAAACTTGCATAACTGACAAGCAATATTTTTTACACCCATCTCCTTGGCGGTATTGATGACAGCGGCAGCGGCTTGACGTGCGCCCTCCAAATCAAACTCCTCTTTTTTTCCTAGCCCAACAACAAGCACGCGCTTGGCAGGAATTTCTCCGTTCGTGTGCGTCAAGAATGATGAACCGATTTTTGCCTTGAAAGAGTCTTCCTTCATTTGAAGAGACAACTTACCTTGCATCGCGCGATCAATTTCAAGCGCGCCTCCTTCAAGCGACTTTGCCTCGAGAAACGCGTACACGACTAACATGTCGGTTTTCAACGTGACTAAATCTGCTTTTCTGATTGATATTTCCATATAAAAAAAGAAACTGCTTTTATGGGAATCAGCCTAGCAGTTTCAAAAACATTCATCAACGGTCTCATCAACCAATAACGAATCCGTAAACGAACGGCAGGGTCATGAGTAGGAAAATAATAATCGACGCGACAAAAAACCAAAACACTCTCTCGCGCCAGTGTGTGATATCCCTTCCTCGCCAGATCACAGCCACGATTAAGAACGTGGTAAAAAACGCGCCAAGTGTATCAAGATACAAACCAGAAATGGAACCGATGTCAGTGTTGAGAGTCATCCAATCGCGAATCACCGGGCTACGGGTGATGAGTAGGTTGTCTATCCAAGCGACATTCAAAGCAACCGCACCAGCGAACATCGCGGCAAGCGCGAGGGACTCATGAATTCTATTGCGGAAGAAATGAAACATACTTCATGTCCCTCCCCTTCCCAAGGGGAGGCTAGGTGGGGTTGCCTTTCGAAGTTAAATCATTGACTCAAACGCGATTGCCAAAAGTCCAGCGAAGCTCAGCGTAACTGAAAGCATAACTGCTGTTCGATAAAGCGTCGCGTGTCGATCAGCAATATATTTTCCGTAGACGCCCAAGATCATCAGACTTGTGATCGTGAGAAGAATCGGCAACTGGAACAAGAGCCATCGGTGCGTTGACAGTGCTTCTGACAAAGACGCAAACTCGCCGAAAGTATACGACGGAGTCGCGGCAGAACTAAACTCAATCGCGACAGTCCCAAGCAACAAAAATAAAATCACTGACAGCACGCCAATCAGAGGATGTATGACAGACGGCTTGGAACCGATTAAAAAACAAAGCGTGAACGCAGAACCAAACAACAATATCGTCAGTGCGAAAAGCACTGCTCCTGGATGAACTAATTGAAACAACACGCTCGAGTCCATCGATAACACTGTTCCCATAATGATTATATTGTACACGATCCTCCTCACGCCTTCCAACTGTCTCTTGCCTCTTTCTCTGCGCTTCTGTATCCTTCCCCCTATCAGCTATAAGCTATCCCCTAATCCCTTCCTATGGCTAAACGAAAAATGATCCGCACAAAATGGAAAGCAGAGCGCAAGGTTCAACTATCAAAGAACCGCCGCGCGAAAGCAATCCGCCTCTCAGCAAAAAAATAACACGGGCTCGCCCGTGATTATTTTTTTATAAGCACAAGCATGTCTCCCTCAATCGCTACTTGTTCTATACCTCTAACTGTAAAATGCCAATCGACGTAATCAATTGATCTCTCCCTGAGCCATTCTTTAATGGTGTACAAATCGACTTGGAATCGGTCAGCTTTTTTATATACAAAGGCCCCTGGGTAACTTTTTGTATCATCATTCACAAATATTGCCATGCCAGGCGCGCGCAAAGAATCGTAAGCGTTTTGAATGACCTGTAAATGCTTTTTAGAATCGATAAACTTGAGGACAATGTGAGCGAACGTGATATCAAACAACCCTCCTGGCAATGGCAATGTTATGTCGTGCTGTACAACTCCATGCTCTCCTTCCAGATGTTCACGCTCAATATCAAACGTCGTTAACTCAACAGGAGCCTGTAGCGTCTCCTCAAACAATTTTTTATGCGCGCCAACAAACCTGCGATCCGCGCAACCCAATACCGCGACTCGCACAGGGTCAACATCCGTCTGAAATGCGGTTTTTGAAAATACCTCAACAAGCTCTCGCCTCTTGCTTCCAACCCGCTTTGCAATCTCATCATCCGATCTCGATGAATAATATAGGTGATATTCATTCATAAATCCCTGTACGTTAATTCACGATCGTGAATATTAGTACTTATTTGTTTTTAGCTTGAATTGAAACTCTCCTTCCATTAACAACGATATTGTTAAGAAAAACATCTCCATCTGGAACAGATGCGATTGAGAATACCTCGCCAAGATCAGGATTGATTCCCAACCCATATCTCACATAACTCACAATCGGGTTAACTGACCACGCTTGTTCATCGCCAGCACCCTTATCAAGATACGACACATACTCTGGCAACACTTTTCCACTCCCTTGTTCCTTGTTATAAGTCCACCAACGTGTCAGTGGAAAATACCAACCATCATCTCCGAGTTTCAATCGCGCGCCAGCATTTATCCCGTCCAAAAATGGCCAGTCGGTTCCGTTTTGGTAATGAAATCTCGTGTGTCCGTTATAAAGTGGCCATGCGTTCATTACCCCCCATTCTTTTTCAAGACGGTCTAATGCCTCAAGCTGATATCCGCGACGATCTGGATCCAGCACATCGTACAGAAGCGCAAGCGCGGACTCACCCGTTACGCGTTCAACACATTTCCCCTGGTAACAACTCTCATAGAGATTGCGTCCTTTCTTGTTCCAAAAAAGCGTATTGATTTGATAACGGATAAGCATTGACTGACGGTGGAATGTGAGCGCGTGCGCTGGCTCATCAACGAGCTCCGCTATGTCAACGAGATTGCGCAGAGCTTGATAATAAAGCACAACGTTTGAAAGAACCTCGCCACTGCGTGGAATGCTATCAAGCCAGTCCTGCAAAGAATCCTGTGGCTTTTCTGGAAGCAGGTTTCCATCAGTGTCCTTTGTGGAAAGATAGGACACGATGTCCTCCATTGCCGCGAAAATCGTACGGCCATTTACTTGCTCCTCAAGTACGGTTGTGTCACCTGTCCAACGAATGTAATCGTACACGAGCATTACGAAGTACGGCCCTGAATCAAAATGATCAGCCCACAAAGGAATCCGCACACCATCCTTTTCCACAGGCATAGCGCTTGGAACGCTACCCGACTTTTCGATGCCGCTCGCGAGCAACAAAATCTGATCACGAACAACGTATGGCTCGATCATCAGAATCATTCCAGACGTCCAGTATGTGTCTCGATAATACACACGCGGAGGATCCATGTATTTTGGTCCAGCGGATATGTATCTGTCGCCGTCTTCTGTCATGCCGATCGAAGCGATTGCGACGTCAACCGAGTCGCTAAACATTTCAACAAGCACAGGATCCTCCGATTCGAAAACTGGGCGACGCAACGTCGTGTCAACGGAAACAATCGGAGACTCATCAAACCCGTCCTCTGACGCAAAGGCGACAATCAGAGCGTTAGATGTACGAACCACTTCAGCCCACTCATCACCAACTCGCACGCCGGGCTCGCCGTTACTATTCAAAAAATTCTTTCCAGAAATCAAAAACACTGATTTGCATTCTCCCGCGTCACCTTGCGGACACACAACCGACTTTTCAACAACGCTGACTACTGGATCCAAAAAAGAAGCTGTTTCCGCACTAACAAAAAAAGGTGTTAGAAAGAAAACACTTGTTGATATTATCCACAGCAATCTCATACGCACTGGCATTTTAACAAACCAGCGCCTTTTGTGTTAGGCTTTAATAAATCTTTATGAAATCTCTAACTATCCTCTTACTCCTAGCGCTTACCCTATCCGGCTGTGGAAACGCCACAAGACCAGAGCCAACTAGCGACTTCACTCCGCCATCCGCTTTGGCGACCAATCCGGGCACTGAACAAGATGGTCCGCAGGATAAACTCCTTAAGCTCGCGGCTTCTTCCGATGGGATGACCTACGTCAGCAACGGCGAGATTGTCTCGTTCCAGGCCAACGGTCCAGACATGATCGTCGATGCCCAGGGTCGAATCCTGCTTTATTACACTGGTTGGATCCTGGGAGACCGTCTTTATCGCTCGGCAGTGGCGATCTCACAAGACGAAGGAAAGTCATGGACGTATAAGTATCTCGAACTCACTGGTGGCGACGAGTATTTGAAACCGACTGAAATCGACGCTGTGTTGCTCGAAGACGGTAGTGTGCGCATTTTCTACTCAAGCGGGAACCCATCCGTTGGTACTGGCATTCATTACGCGCAAAGCACAGACGGCATCAACTTCACATACAAAGGCGTTGTCTTCGCGCCCAAAGATTACACAGCAAAAAAACCGACCGTTTTCCAGGCGGACGGGCTTTGGCACTTGTACGCGTCTTCTGATAATGACGCGGGACAGGTTTGGCATCTGACGAGCGTTGACGGCGTGAATTTTGATGTGTACGCGCTCACGAGTTTTCCTGTTGATGAAAAACCGTCCGTTCCATCAAACGGCGTATGGCTCGGTGAACGATACCACATGTTCTTATCAACACTTGACGGTGACATCCGATCATTCTGGACAACAGATGGAAATAACTGGATGCCCGATGAAGGAACTCGCCTATCAAAAACTGGTGATGAACAATTCGTTGCCGACGCAACGATCATCCCGCTCGCGTCCGACCGTTTCTTGATGGTGTACACCACAACGACGATTCCATTCTGAATCGCACTCAGGCTACCTGCCCGCCAAAGCGCACAGCGCGTCGGCGGGAAGCCTGGGTCTACAGAAAAAACACCGTCCTGGGTTATCAGGGCGGTGTTTTTATTCCACCTTCGAGAATGTGTTCGGCGGGGAGATCGACTCCGTCGTCAGACTCCAGCGTCAAAACGTAAAAGTCGTATTCAGTCAAATCGGTGAGAGAGGTGTACACGTTCGCGTATCCCTTCTGTGTCTTTACCACGACTCCGGTGCTGACCACTGCCATCTGTTCACCGCGACGCACTAACCATCCTTGATAGAAATATCCCCCTGCCGGCTCGGGTAAATTTCCTAGCTCGGCAACAAACGTGAACTTGCCGTTTAAGAGTCGTGCGTGCGCGATTCCGTAACTTTCTCCACCCGTAACGTCCGCAAGCGCGGCGGCTGGCCATCCTTTCAAATCCATCTCCAAATAATTATCCACAGGTTCTACGACGCGCCCGGTTGGATCAGGTGTCAAACCAGCCTGCGCCATCATAGCAACCTCGTTTTCGTCCATAATCAAGCCACTTTTTCGAGCTTCAAACAGAATCGCGTCGCGATCAATTGTCGGGGTTGTACCTTGATTGTCAGGTCTGTCCCCTCCATTTACCAAACAGCCTACCCCCACAAACACCATTACCAGAAGTGCCAAAAATGCTGTCTTTTTCATAGCGAGGAACAGTATATCACAACACAAATGACGTAAAAACGAAGCGCAGAGTGCCACACGCGTCGAATCCTGATATTATTTGTGGGTATGCAATTTCAAAGACGCAACTCCCCAGAATTGTTTCCCAAATCAAGAATTCAACAGCTTGCTGACAGCGCGCAACAGTGGGCTAAAACTCTTGATCTCGGACGCGATCCATCGGCACATATTTCAAAGACACTCCAGGGTGTGCCAAATGGAGATGAGCGAGATCAGTTGTTTGGAGCAATTAGGCGGGAACTTTTGAGAAGAGCAGCGAATAAATCAGAAGATGACAAACTGCGTTTAGAGGCTGATGTTCTACGAGAAGATGAGAAGCGTGCGAGGATACAAAAAGAGGCATACGCACATCAAATGCGACAGCCAAGAGATTCGTGGGATCCAAAATCTGACGGTTGATAAACAACCTTGACGGCAAGGTTGTTTTGATAAACGATTGAGTTGCCACCAACAACGGAGGGCACAATGGACGCTCCTTACAACCGCAACGGCGGGCTGACGCTAGTCGCGGTCCCTGGGTTCGAAGAGGTCGCGCGCAATCTCAAGGTATTGATCGAGCAGATGGGCAACCGCGAAGGACACTCTTCGACTCCTGTGGATATCGTATTTCCACGGTTCGGGGAATTTCCGAGCGGCGAAAGGTCTGTTCACTTGACTGACGCGTCAATCAACGGTCACGACTGTGTGATCGTCGGAAGCGGACCTGGCACCGATCCAATGTTGATGAGGCTCAACTGGACGATGAGCCATGTTGCTGGTCGCCACGCGGGTAGGATCAGTGTCGTCACAGGCTATTTTCCGCACGCGCGATCCGACGTTGACGAAAGAGACGATGTCCTCGCCAAGACGAAGATGGTCTTCACAATGGTTGAGAGCCTGTCTGGATCAAGGAGCATCCAGTGCTGGGTCTGCCTTGACCCTCACGCCAGGCAGATCTCTGACCTTGGTGAACCGGGACAAGTGACGCCCATCTACTTCACGAACAGGCTGCTCAGGTTTTGCCTGGATCAGCTCACGAAGTCCAACAGCGGTCGTCAAGTCGTTCTTGCGTTCCCAGACGATTCTTCGCACCGCCGTTTCGAACCAGCGATCACGAGCGTGGCTAAGGATCTCGATCGCGAATTCGTTTGCATCTCCGCTCGCAAGCGGCGCGATCGATTTGGGAAGTCGAAGATCGTCGGACTCAACGGCGACATCGACCTGGTCAAGGGCGCCGACGTGCTCATGTTCGACGATGAGATAGACACGGGTGGATCTGTCATCAGCTTCGCGGAAATGCTCCGTAGTTTCGGAGCTGATACCATTTGGGCGTGCGCGACCCACGCGGTGATGAGTTCCAACGCCGCCGATCGCTTCAAGAAGGCACACGAGGAAGGGCTTGTGAGCAGGCTCATCCTCTCTGACACAATCCCGATCGTTGGTCGCCCCGACCTCGAGAGTTTGGTGAGCAGTGGCATCCTCACCGTCCTCTCATGCATGGAAGATCTCGCCTGGGTCATCTACCGCATTCACTGGGACATGAGCATCCGCCAGATGCGCTGACCAACCACTACCGCCCTTCGCAAAGGACGGTTTTAAAATAGTTTCGGTTATCTACAGATTACAGCGTAGCGAATACGAATGTCGTGCGAATATGCGAATAGGATTGTCCCATTAGCATATTCGCACGAGATTCGTATTCGTTGTGAAGAAGGGGAAATTAAAACGTCGCGTCGATCGTGAAAGGATGTATACTTAAAACAATATGACCCTCGAAACTTCCCAAGATAGCAAACCTTTCCCAAAACCGATTCCGTTCAAACAATTGATTGGCCCAAGTTTCGTTATCCTCGCGTTAGGGCTTGGGTCTGGCGAAGTTATTTTGTGGCCGTACCTTTCTTCCAATTATGGTTTGGGAATCGCGTGGGGCGCGCTGTTAGGAATTACATTTCAGTACTTCATCAACATGGAAATTGAACGTTACGCGCTTGTGAAGGGCGAAAGCGTTTTTGTGGGGATCGGCAAACTTTGGCGCTGGACACCATACTGGTTCATTCTCTCAACTTTTATCGGATTTGGTCTCCCTGGAATTATTGCCGCATCCGCTAACGTGTTTTCATCATTGATAGGCTTTGAGCAATTTCGTTGGATCGCGATTCTTTTCCTTATTCTCATTGGATTGATCTTGAGCTGTGGCAAAACGGTTTATGGTTTAATGGAAAAATTGACGCGGTCTATCATCTTAATCGGCGTTCCATTTATTTTTCTTCTGACCATCATCATTAGTAGCAAAACAGATTGGCTCAATTTATTCTCCGGCGTAATCGGACAAGGTGACGGATACGCATTTTTCCCTGAAGGTCTGGCACTCTCTACATTCCTTGCCGCGTTCGCGTATTCAGGCGCGGGAGGAAATCTAAACCTAACACAATCAATTTACGTGAAAGAAAAAGGTTATGGCATGGGAAAGTACGCGCAAAAGTTATCAGGACTTTTTCATAAAAAGAACACGCGGGAAGAAATACGATTGGAGGGTGTGACGTTTCAAGACTCGCCTGAATCGCGTCTGCGATTCAAACAGTGGTGGCGCGCGATCAGCTTGGAACACGCGTTCGTATTTTGGTTTATTGGCGCGATTTCTATTTTGTTGCTGATACTTCTTGCCTACACGACAACGTTCGGATTAAGCGGAAACGCGCAAGGAATCAGCTTTGTGATAAATGAAGGTGCGGCTATCGGATCGATTCTTACGCCAGTAATCGGTTCATTATTCCTTCTTGTGGTATCTATCATGCTGTTTCAAACCCAACTAGGAGTTATGGATTCGACATCCAGAATCATGGCTGAAAACGCCGCGATTTCCTACATGAACATTCGTCGTGAGCGCTCTGTTCCACTATCAAAAATCTACTACGCATTTTTGTGGGGACAGATCGCGTTCGGAATCATTCTATTCCTGGTCGGTCTTTCCGAACCTAAGTTCCTGCTCATCTTGGGCGCGTGCATCAACGCGGTAGCTATGTTCGTTCACATCGGTCTAGTCTCGATTCTAAACTATCGTTCACTGCCAAAATTTTACCAGCCAAAACTTTTCCGCCGTCTTCTGCTCGGACTCATTTTCATCTTCTTTGGATTTTTTAGCACGGTCGTGCTTCTTGACCTAATCCATTAGATCGTCAAACAATTTTAAGTTCGACGCTGAAAAAAGAAAAAACAAACCGTCGCGCCTACCCAGTCGTTTAGAAAATCACCCATCGTATCTGTGAGAGACAACTGCGACAGCGGCCAGTCAAACCACTTCGTCAACGTTTGATCGATTAAATATTCATGTGCCTCCCACGCCACTCCGATAAACATTGCAAACCCAACCACAAAAAGATAAAGATACCAGGCTGGAACGCGCTTGAGGTTCGAGTTCTTTGACGCGCTGTGGTGAATCGCCAGCGCCAGCATCCCCATCACAAACCCGCCAAGTAGATGCATTGCGATATCGATGTCATTGAACAAATAATATCCCTTGCTGACCATCAATATCGCGTGAAGCACAAGCACCGCGAAGATGGCATAGAAAACTGTTGAAAACTTCATATTGAGTAACATCTTACCCTAAAACGCGCGCACAAAAAAATACGACGGTGAACGTCGTATTTTTTAAGGTTACTTTACCTTAGCCACTTTCTTCTTTTTCGATTCTTTCTTTGCGGGCTTTTCTTTCTTTGCGACCTTCTCGGATAATTCTGGAACGATTTCCACGATAGGCTCGCTCGCCTCCTGCGACGTCTCCTCAATTGTTGCCGCGTTTAAGATTGTCAGTATCTGATCTATCTTCTTTTCCATAGCCGCCAACCTTGGTGAGAACCCATCCGTAGGCTTTTCGATCCGTTGCGTCTTTGGCTTCACCCCGAAACAATCGCGACAATAGATTGGCTTCTCGCCCGTGGGGCGAAATGGAACCTCGCAATCTTTACCGCAAGTGTCACACACCGCTGGGAACATTCTCTTCTCCGCGAATGATGGTCGATCCCCAAACGATGGCCGATTGAAATCACGACCCCCGCCAAAATGCATTCGTTCTCCCCCTTCCTCTTTTCTGAAACAATCACTGCAATACACTGGTTTCTTGCCATTGGGACGGAATGGAACCTGACAATCTCGTCCGCATTTGCCACACGTGGCGTCGTGCATCATTGGTCGATCCTCACTTCTCCCTCCAAAATCTCTCTGCCAAGCATCTCTACCGCCAGTACGATTTCCTTCTCGACGACCACTCAGTCTCTTCTCTTTATGAAATTTTTCCATAGTTTTTCGATTACGTTAGATATAACCATGAGAGTCTACCTTCAATCTCCGCTAACGTCAATACACGGCGCGTGTCGTCAAAATCAAAACCGACCTTTCGGGTCGGATTTGATTTATGAACTAGACGCGTGTCACGTTGACCGCGCGAGGTCCTTTGTCGGACTGCTCGATCTCGAATGACACGTTGTCGCCGATGTTGAGCTCGTCGTAGGTAATTCCCACGAGTGAAGAGGAGTGGAAGAAAGTGTCTTTCTCCTGTCCTTCTACGGCGATGAAGCCGAAGCCCTTCTCGGTCTTTGTTTTGATGGTTCCCATCATAACTTTGACGTTAAAGATAGTGAATAATCCGCAAATTTCGTTGACTGGTGGGAAATTCGACAGATCTCCGCTACCCGTACGATTTGCGATTTGCATTATACACGATTTTCAAAATTGCGATACCCAACGGACACACAACCTGCCAACGATTGACAATTCGCCAAATATCTTGTAGAGATCTCTGCAAAAGTCGATGATATTGCGTTGAACGGGCTGTCGAGCCCCACGAAACGTAGACATTCTACGTAGAGTGGGGTCGACGGGTGCCCGTGAAACGCAAGATCGCGACTTTTACAGAGATCTCTGTAGTTTTCTTCGCAGTCCACTCACCACGGAGGCACAAGATGACGCTGTTGCTGAATCTCACGGACTGGTTCTCTGCCATGTTCCTCGATCATCCGCTTGGGACGATCGCGGTAATGATCTGCGCCAATGTGACCATAATGTTGCTTCTGTTGTGGGTCAGCCTCACTGGCTACACAACCGTCGACATGATGCTCAGGCGCGAGCATCGCAAGCACATTATGGTCATCGGGAAGTGTCACGTGCCTGCGTACGATGAAATCGTTTCTGTCGGCACGAATTCCGAGACTGGTGCCGAAGAGTACAAGAGTAGGATCGTGCCCGACCAGTGGAGGATCATGGTTCAGGCAGGAGGCAACAAGGGGGTGTGCTTGGTAACAAGGTCACAGTTCGAGGTTGTGAGCCTCGGCAACAGACCGTTGGCGCGCTACATCATCGGACGTTTCTCGCGCGAAGTGTTTGTGCGAGAGATCAAGATCTAGGAACCCACTTCCCACGCGGAGGAAAAGAAGATGCTGATGCTGACGCTCTCAGATGCAGTAACCGCGATGATCTTTGACCACCCAATTTGGGCGCTGATATGTGCCACGGTAGTACTCACCGTCGTGGTGTTCATAGTGTTCTTCGGTGGCATGGTTGGATACACAGCAACCGATAAGCTGTTTCGTCCAGTGAAATTAGGACACGTGCGCGTCATCACGATGTGCATGATCCCCTCACACGAGGAAGTGCTCTACACCGGTGGTAGTGTTGGAAATGAATACGCTCCAGACTTCGAAAAGGTCATGGTGCCCGACGATTGGAAGATTCAAATCCGCGCTGGAGGATGCGCCGGTTTCGTCTCGATCACGAAGAGACAATTCGACGTCATCAAGATCGGAAGCGAGGTGATGGCGCGGTACAAGGTAGGACGCATCTCGCGCCAGGTGTTCGTCCTAGAGCTTCTGCTGGACGAACGCGAACGAACAACGTAGACGCTCTGCGCGCAGACTCTGTCGCGTAGATTACTTCACGGCATTGCCACGCCAGCATGCCGTTTTTTTAATTGTTGCGCGCAATTGGGGTCACGCGCAATTGGGGTCAGGTCTTGGGTTTTAGAGTTTGACCTTTTTTCTCGTTAATAATCTTACTGACCCATGTGTAATGAAGACCAACGTGATCAGCAATATCTTTTTGAGAATACCCAACTCGCAAATGTGCTATCCGAATCATGTCGTCTCTCATCTGTTTATTCTTTAACATCCGCTCACTGAAAAGATCCTTTAAAGAAAGCCTGCCAACGAACCGCTCTTCTCGTGGGATTTCATTTATTTTTTCTCTGTCCTTCTGTGTGTCACGAACCCAGTCAACAAATTGCGGAAAACCAAGAATAATCCCCTCCTCGATATCAACAAATGGGCTCTTGGTTACATTTCCTTCGCAAACGAACTTCTGATATTGCTTCTTCGCCGATTGTTTTTTGTTTTTGAAGAAATGGAGAATCCAGTCGGTTGTAAGCCACGAAGGAGGCTTCCGTTTGCCACACGTTGCTCTATAACTACTCCATTCCCATTCTTCTGGAGAAGAAACTATTTTTGCCCGTACTGGATTTTGAACAATGTAACGAGCAACCTCTAAAAGATACGGTTCCTTTTCGATAACAAATGATTTATATCGCCCCTGAAACACATGCCCAACCGTCGAATGGAAGTAATTATATTTTTGCGTATACACTCCATTTAGTTGTCGCATCCCTGCCGACAAGTTTGCTTCCGGTGTTTCAATGAGCAAATGGTAGTGGTTATTCATCAAACAATATGCATGACATAGCCAGTGATATCGTCCAATAGTTGAAGAAAGTGCCTCAAGAAACTTGCCTCGATCTGCATCATCGCGAAAGATATTCTTACGACCATTCCCACGAGAGGTAATGTGATAAAGCGCGCCAGGAAATTGAATTCGTATTGGACGAGACATAGATACGGCTATTCTATCAAGTCCGAACTCTAAAACCCAAGACCTGACCCCACGTTCGCATTTCCAATTGTGGTCGGTCGTTACCTGTTACCCCGAGGGAACAGGTAACGACTTGACTCCAGGAATAACATTATTTTTTGATCCGGTCCGCAGTCTTCATTTTTTCGAATAATGATCTCCACTTTTGCAGCGGTTGGCTAATTAGTATCGGCAACATGTCTTTAACTATCTCTGAACCATTAGCCGAGTCGTTTGCAACCATTTCGTCGAGAAGTGTAATTCCTTCATTAAGCATCTGGTCAGTCATCTGATCAAAGTGAGACAATTTTTCAGCAACGTCAGTTCGTATTTTGACAAGTGGATCACTCTTCTCACCTGAAACAGAAAATTTTCCAGTAATCATAGATAGACTATCACCTATGGATCGAGCAGAAACTTCAGTTCTATTGATGTGTGCTGCCGCCAATAGTTCGTTTGACATTTTGGAGACGTATTTGTCAATTAGTGAAAAAGCCATGGCAAATATTTTTCTTATCTCAAGTATGTATAGTGGTAAGGCTTCTTGGATTTCTTGTGTCTTTTCGCCGCCCGCATGGAACGCAAGAAGCTCTTCTTTAATTAGTGCTTCCACTGTGTCGCTCATCATTTGTGCGCGTAGTGCATCAATCAAACCTGCTACCTGCTCAAGCCGAGCATTGAGCAACTCAAGCTGTATCTCAAGAGATAAAACTGATTCTTGTTTTTGTTTGTCTCCCCAATCCTCTATCGAGTCAGCAATCAAATTAATCTGCTTCGCCTTGTTTGCGTGCCGTTCGAGCGCTGGACGAGTATAAAGGGAATTTTCAGCGTGTTGCAATTCGTGTGCCAATACGGATTCCACTGAGATTCCTTTTTCTTCAGCACTCGACTTGTTGATGATAATGACAGCTGACACTTCTCCTATGCCTTCAATCGGAAGATTTAGATCTGGATTAAACATGCCCATTGGAAGCGTCTCGTTCGCCTCTCCGATCATTTCTTTTATCATCTCATCGGGAATTGATTTTAATTCATTGAAGATTTCACTTCGTGATTCGTTGGCAAGCACGATTGTTACGTCACGAGGATCACCACAAACAAATGTCATGCAGTTGTCATTGTCGTCTAGTTTGACACTTCCGAAAGTATCGGGAACCGAAAACGCCGCCTTAAATAGTTCTTGCCCCGCGCGTTCGCCAAAGCGTTCAGAGTATTTTGCGCGAGCTTCCAAAACGACACGTCTGCGAGCGAACAATTTATCCACCCCTTTCATGAACGTGACATTCTGTCGATCTCCAAATTCAAAACGTTTAACAGTTTGTTCGATCTGCTCGCGAGTAACACCTTGATGTTTCAGTTGTTCCTTAACAGCATGCACGGCGTCCTTAAACATCAATAATTGTGCAAAGGGGTTAAATTCGTGTGGTGTCTCTTTTGCCCTCTCTTTGCCAGAAACGAACGATTCTTGATCCAATGACGCCGAACCTGTATCTCGCATATGGTTAGTTATAATTCCTTTTATTCCTTCTTCCTCTTTGATAACAACCACACCCCAAACCCCAGAAGAACAAGCACAATCAGCCCCAACCACCAAACCTGCACAAGAGTGACAACCAACCAAATTACAATCCACAAAACAATCGAGAGCAAAAGCGACACGCCCATAATCGCGGCGCGAGAGACTTCCGATAGCATCCTGCCGGCGAAAGGCAATCTGCCCAACATTCTGCGCGCCCAATCGATTGGTCCAAAGATCAACATGAAGCCAATGAACAACATTACAAACGCCGCAAGCATGAACATTATTTTTCTTTGCGTATCCAAGTCCTGTAATTTTACAAGCGTTGTATCGTAATTATGCGCGGACAATACATACACATTCTCATCTGGCGCGCCAACATTTTTCGCGACCGCTTCTCCCGCGACTAACAAGCTCGTCGGCATTACAAACGATGTAAACACGCTTCTATGCATCGCTTTGCCACTGTCATTAAACTCATCCTCGACAATGTCTTCCTCCGTTTCAAAAAACTGCGCGCGAGAAGACGGCGTGATCGTGTACGCGCCGACTTTTACTTTGTTGATGACTTCGTTAAACTCCTGTTCCTCCCAAGTATATTTTTCAACCTGGTAGCACGGCACTGTTTTATCCGTGTCTTCATCATACTCATACCCATCTTGATACAGAATATGCGTTGACTCGCTCTCGGTCACGCTTCCACAAACAAGCTCTTGATTTGTTACCAGCTGCTGGACGCTTTCTGTTTCGTAAATACATTCTGGCGCATGGCACTTCGCAGAATCCCCTGCCGCCACAAATGACGGCGCGCCGTCAAACACAACATATCCATCGTCCCCAGAAGTCGCATCAACCCTCGTGGCTGATTCATATTCACCCGCGAAGTCTTGCGCGCCAGCAAGCCACATTGGGTATGGCGAAAAGAGAACCAGCGCGATGCCAATAAATACTCCAAAAACACTTTGCACGAGCCCTGGCTTTTTCTTCATGCGAACAGGACCACCTCCTTGCATTGGAACATTGCCGAGACCTGGAATGTTTTGCATATTAGATTTTTAAAATGATTATTCATCGAAAGAAGCACCAACATTTCCATCATCATCTGACCCAGCGTTAATCGTCGCGTTCGCGACCTCCTCAAGACGAGCCAGCTCATTGTCAACCATTTGTCGTAACGATCCATACCCTCCTGTCGCATCAATAATCGTACCGTTCAAAAGTAGCACTGGCGTGGCCTGAGAAGCTATTGCGGAGTTCGTGTCAGTCGTATCTGGAAAATGTTTGAATATCACTTTTACTTCTGTCGGATATTCAGCAGAAAGATTTTTCAGACTCCGCGCCAGAGCACCACATTCCTCGCTCGCGAAATCACAGGACTCGACAAAAATAACTCCCGCGTCGTACAGCCCTATCGAATTTTCAGTAAAATCCGGAATCGAGTCCTCGGAAAAATAGTCTTCTCCCTCTTTGTCATTTTTAAGCACGTGGGACATCACCACGATAAGCGCGGAAAACAATATGACTCCCACCAGAACAAAAACGAACTTAAAGATTTTCAACATAAAATCTATTTATACATTTCTTCAATGCTTTTTTGTTCATACGCGACTTCTGGATGCGGACCGTGATTTTCTTTTTCCTGAGTTTCAATGATCTCGATCCTCTTAATACCCGGGTTTGGAAGATAGGTCACACTGCTACCGACAAACTCTTTAGATCCGTCTTTCACGTCATATACAGCTCCATCAATAGTGTCGGCCGTGTCGTCATTTCCGTACCAATAATCAAACGCCTCCAACAAAAGCTCACGCCCGTCTTTCATATTCAGCCTGATTGACGTAGCGCTCCTCATTTTTTTCCAATCAACATCAGGCATTACTTCTGACTTTGTCATAATTTACTTAATTCTATCAGACAAACGATTCGCTAACATGGGTTTGTGCATAAGTCCATTTTTTGCAATACTTAAAGCACTTATGAACAACCTTTTTATCATTTTAATTCTCTGCGTTGCAGTAATTGTCGGATTTTTTGTAGCGCGCAACTCGTCCCGTGTTCGAAGGAATGAATTCACAACTTTGGCAGAGGCGCTTGCTTTCAAAAACGTTTCGACCAAATACGCGTCTGGATTGGTTGGTGATGTTCGTGGAAAACACGCGTTGATTCTTTCATCGGTCAATGACTCGGGGACGATCCATATCGCGTCATCAAGAATGCAGATGTACCTCGAAACGGATTTTCCAGGGGATATGGAGACAAGAGACATCGAAAAAGCACTTTTGGATCGCGTGCCAACTGGCATGGAATTACGAAGTGGGAAATCAATTTTCAAAGGCTCAGCGCTTGATCTGGTTTTGAAAGAATCGTTTGGAAAAATTTGGGATCATTTATATCTAGTCGCTGTGCCATCCGATACGACTCCTGAAGCTATTTTGAAACGCTTCAACGAAATGAACGACTTTGCTCAAACAAGAATATGAAAACAGAGTGGAGAGCCCCTGGAGATGGAAAAATGAATTACGTCGTGCTCGGTGGCGATGGTGTTACTATTGGATCTTATTCGTCGCCAGAGGAGCTGACGGACAACGCGATCACAATCGCGTACGACAAATTTCTCGCTGGTGAGTGGCAAGATGACGTTTTGAAAAACATGGGTAAAGAGATACTGGAAGAAATATTGGAAACCATCGGAGGGTCGGGCTTGGCGCATCCGTGAATATATTCTTCCAAACACGATTGTGGTATCGCGTATCAAAATATCGACATGGCATCATTGATCGCCTTTCTGTTTGGAGATTATCAATTTCGAATCTAGTTGACTTCCGCCCAAAAAACCCACTTGCCGTCGCATGGCAACCCGGCAATCGTCTTCAAAAACATCATCGCGCCAACGCGATCGGTGAATCTCAGAAACCCAACCTGCCAAAGCTTGTAATTATCATCGAGCATCTCCAATTCGCTAAGCGCAATACTGGCAAGTGACACAAGCTGTTTTAGAGACTTTGGCCCAAGCGCGAGAATTCTTGAGCCGTTTATTTCTGACGAAGACAGGCTAATTCCAAGCAACTTCGCAACGCTCTTCAAATTTTTTTGCCAAATGTGATTGACAACAAGTTTCTCTAAAGAATTGACTCCTCGCAGATAAACAGGCACGTTTCCTGCCGTTAATAATTTCTTTACAGCGTCTGACGTGTTAAACCACGCGTACATTCCTTGCAACGCGCCATAAACATTTTCATCTTGAAAATCAACAACGCGTATGAATTCTGAATCTGTATTCTGACGAAACCAAGCGTTTAGCTCAGCAACGGTTTTCAGCTTAGCGTTTTGTACAGCAGTCGTTCTAATCAAAAATGACCTTGTTTGCATTCCCATATAAACTACGAGCTATTTCTAGTAACTCGATAGCCAAACTTTTTCGAGATTCTCTAAGCGCGTCTATTGACATTATTCTAGCATTTAACTACTATCCCGTCGCCTGAAAAACCAACAGGCGAAGGAGGTTCTCTTGAGAAACAGGTTCACAGCGCTACTACCACTGGTGGTGGTCATCACCATCATCCCCTACTTCCTCAGTGGGTGCGACGGGTGGGGAGGTCCCGGGGAAGGCGCCATCCAGATCGACACGAGTGACACGGATCCCGAGCATGTCACATGGGGTGGTGACAGGTCAGCCTGCCACGAGGGGAAGTACAACGAGGTGGTCTCTCAGGGAGGAGACAACGCCGACAGGCATAGCACTGACGGCAAGATAACGGTCGACAACAGTGACTATGATCCGATATTCGAGGTCAACCTGATCGGGTACAAGCCGTGCGTCGACGGAGTGTGTACTGGAGAGGTCTTCGGGGTCGCGAGATTCGATGCTTGCATCGTGAACTCCGACTATCCGGACGAGCCCCAGTGCACGTCAGGCGGGTTCGATGGAGACCTGTCGGGACACCCAGGGTGGTTCCTGTGGCAGGGTGTCGTTGCACAGAATGGCGCGCAGACAAGCAGAATTGAGGCCGTTTTCGGCAATCAGTTTGCGCCCGCCACGGCGAGGATGATGGTGCTGAGCGAGGAGCCCATGATCGAATGGGACTTCATCCAGGTCGACTACCCCGAGGGAACGACGGCACCGTTCCCGAGCGATGACTACATCGGTCAGCTTGTTTTCTCGAACGAGGATTTCGACCCCACCGAGGTGGGTGGTTCTCAAACGAGTCTGGCAGATTCGATCATCAGCGCAGACAGTGCCATCTACGACAGCTTCTCAGGCTTCGTCGCCTGCCAGAACTGAAAGGAAGAACGCCGTGAAGAACAGTCGAGTGTCCATTCTCATCGCGATCGTCGCGATTCTCGTCGCCACCCTGACCGGATGCGCCCCCGCGTCCATGACCTACCAGGAGGATTTGACCAGCATCAGGCTGGCCGCGTCTACCACCTTCCCGGCGACCATCGATCAGCGGTGGGTTCTGCCAGGGGGATTCGAGTACTACGACTACGACAGTGATACAGAGGTCGAGATCGACGTCTCGGGCTTCGGACTCGCGGCCGATACCGATGACGGAG
>JAGVQB010000059.1 GCA_020051955.1 bacterium
CACCTTCCACACCTCTTCACCTTCCACACCTCTTCACCTTCCACACCTCTTCACCTTCCACACCTCTTCACCTTCCACACCTCTTCACCTTCCACACCTTCCCACCTAACCACCTAACCACCTAACCACCTCCACACCTTCCACACCGTGGTATAATTTTCAAATATGAACGATGGAGGCCTGCTCTTGGAAGAGGAGAAAGAGTTTCGTCGATTTTATCGTCTCTCTTTGTGGTGGGTTACTCACCGCGCTTTGCTCGTGCGTATTGGATATGGACTGTTGATCGCGCTTGACGCAGGGTTGTTGCTGTTCGCGATTTGGCATCTTGCTGACGCTTTCGCGTTTAGTTATGAGAGGGAACAGCGCACGGTTTACGAGATGGTAGCGCGTGGGCAAACTGATTTGAATGCTTACACTCGTGGGAATGCCGCGGGTGATCTTGAACTTAGCGAGGCACGAGTGTTGTCAATTGGAAGCGGTCGTTACGACTTGTACGCGACAGTCTTGAATCCTAATAATGATTGGTGGGCAGAATTTGAATATGTATTTGGAAGTGGGGGAGAAGAAATCGCGCGAGGCACTGGTTTTGTTTTGCCAGGGGAGAAGAAACCTGTTGTGTCGCTCGCGCTTGAGGCAGAGAAGCCGTTTTCAATTGCCGAGTTTTCTATCGTCGGGGTGAAGTGGCATCGTGTTGACCATCACGTTGTTTCAGATTATCAGATATGGTCACAAGACAGACTGGATTTGGTGGTTGAGGGTGCGCGGTTTACAACGGACATGAAGTTGGATGGTGAAACATTTGGCAGGTTTTCGTTTAGTGTCACAAACAAGACGGCTTTCAGTTATTACGACCCTGTCTTTTATCTTATCCTCAAACGCGGTTCATCGGTTGTAGGAGTTTCGCGCACAACACTTCAAGAGCTTGAAAGCGAGGAAGAGGCAGTGGTAAACGTAAATTGGTTTGGAACACTACCTTCGGTTAGCGACGTCGAGGTGATTCCAGAGGTCAACATTTTTGATTTGGATGTTTACAAGCCGCTTGAGGGGGAGATGACTGTGGATACTCGCACAAGGGTTTTTAGATAAGAGGAAGGTGGGGAGGTGGTTAGGTGGGAAGGTGTGGAAGGTGAGGAGGTGATGAGGTGGGGAGGTAGTTTCGGGCAGGACGAGAGACAGCTCGAAAGTCGATATTCGAAAATCGCTTTCCGATCCGAAAATCGATTTTCGCCTTTCGATTCTCGTTAACGATTTTCGAAACAACGAAACAACGATTTTCGAGCGACTTCTCCGTCCTCTCCGAAACCACCTCCCCACCTCATCACCTCATCACCTTTTCCCCTCCCACACCTCCCACCCAATGCCAACACAACATTTTCCACGAGCATTTCGCATTCTAGGCCAGATGAGATCAGCAGACTGGATTTTTATTTTGGTCATTTTTGTTCTGTTTTTATTAGGGCTTTCGGCAATTTATTCCGTTGAGCTTTCGCAGGACACAGCTTCTCTTCTGCAAGTCAAAAAACAAGTTGCCGCGGGTTTGGTTGGTGTGGTTTTGTTTTTAGTATTGGCGCTTTCAAATTTTAAACTTTTACAAAACTATTCTCTTGCTCTCTACGTTGCGTGTGTCCTATTGCTTGTTGGCGTGCTTTTTTTTGGTTCAACAATTCGTGGTTCAACTGGATGGTTTGTCGTCGGTGGGATTAGCTTACAGCCAGTCGAGTTTATGAAGGTCTCGTTGGTTATTGCGCTTGCCGCGTATTTTTCTCGTCGCACCGCAAGACCATTCCAAGCGCGGCATCTTTATGAAAGCGGATTGATTATGCTGTTGCCAGTGGTGCTTGTTCTTTTACAACCCGATCTTGGGTCTGCCTCTGTTTTGGTTGGCGCGTGGCTTGTTGTGCTTGTATGTGCTGGCCTGCCATGGCGATTTCTTTTTGGGCTTGCGGGAGCACTCGCGGTTTTATTTTTAATGAGCTGGCAGTTTCTTTTTGCTGATTATCAACGCGCGCGTATCCTGTCTTTTTTGGATCCAAGCTTGGATCCGTTGGGGCAGGGGTACAACGTGACGCAGGCAATAATCGCAATTGGTTCCGGGGGATTGTTCGGAAGCGGACTTGGGTTTGGGACGCAAAGCCAGCTCAAATTTCTCCCAGAGTCTCAAACGGATTTTATCTTCGCTGTCATCGCGGAGGAGCTTGGATTTTTTGGAGTGTGTATTTTATTGGCGGCGTTCGCGGTTCTTTTTGTGCGACTGCGAAAGCAAGTTTTGTTCTCTCGCGATGATTTCACCAGCTTTATACTTTTGGGCGCGGGGGCAGTATTCTTTTCCCAGTTTTTGGTTAATGTCGGAATGAATCTCGGATTATTTCCTGTAACGGGGATTGGCTTGCCGTTTGTAAGTTACGGCGGCAGTTCTCTCCTGGCGATGTTTGTGCTTGCTGGAATTATTGAGAGCATTATTATTCGCAGATCGCTTTCTCATGCCCCAAGCGATGTGGTATCTTAAAAACAATATGTCATCAACACTTAGTTCGCAGTGGGACGAGGGGATAAAGTTAGTTTCTTTCTGTCCTGTGTGTGAGACACGCTACAATCCAATTTCAGCGCGCGTTCTTGGCAGACAAGGTGAGACACATCTTTTGCATGTGAAGTGCGGTAAATGTCAAAATTCGATAATAGCCCTGGTTATAGTGAACCAGATTGGTGCGAGCTCTGTTGGTTTGATTACTGATCTCGCGTACGACGACGTGATGCGTTTTCGATCCGCCACCGCGATAACAGTTGATGATGTTATTGGCGCGCACGACTTGCTTGGAGAATTGAAATGGGAGGATTCGTTTGGAAATAGATTGCGATCTGGTTTGTCCAGGTCGGTTCGAAAATTTGAAAAACAGGGAAATAAAGCTCGAGCCTCTACTGCTTGACAACATAAGCGGTTCCAAGCACAATGGCGCCGCTGATATTTTTTTTATGACTACAACTCTTACAGCGCAAACGCGCGCGGAAAAAGGACGCAAAACAAATGGACTTCGTGTACAGGGCACGATTCCAGCTGTTGTTTATGGCGCTGGGATGGTTCCTCAAAGTGTTAGCATCGAACGTAAAGCGTTCGTGAAAACTCTTGGGGCCGCGGGAGAAAGTTCTTTGGTCGAACTTTCTGTTGATGGAAAGACCCCTCTTCACGTGCTAATCCACGACATGCAAAGCGACCCGTTGCGCGACGAAGTTACTCACGTAGATTTTCGCGCGGTGGATATGAACAAAGAGATCGAAACAGAAGTCGAGCTTGTGTTCGTTGGTGAGGCGCCTGCTGTTAAGGCTCTTGGTGGAACGTTTATCAACACTCAAGACAAAGTTAAAGTGCGCTGTCTTCCATCTAAACTCATTCGCTCGATTCAGGTGGATGTTGGCAAGCTTGCGACGTTTGATGATGTGATTCGTGTTTCAGATCTCTCTGTGTCAGAAGGCGTGACGATTATTGCCGTGCCGACCCTTTCAATCGCAACCGTGGAGCCACCTCGTTCTGAAGAGGAATTGAAGGCTCTTGATGAGGCCGTGGTTGAGGATGTTGGGGCGATTGAGGTCGCGAAGGAGAAGAAAGAGGAGCCAGTTGATGGCGAGAAAACAGAGGGTGGCGAGGTTGCTCCTTCAGCAGAAAAGAAAGATAAAAAAGAATAACATGACTTTGTTTTCGAAGGAGGTTAAAACAAAAATCAAACGCGCTTGGGCGCGGTTGAAAAAGACCGACCGACTTATGTTGGTCGGTCTTGTTGTTGTGTTGGTTCTCGCGATTTTGGCGTTGCTCGTGCTTCCGAAGTTTATTTATCGACCCGCGGACGAAGTTGAAGAAGAAGCGCCACAAGACACCATTTCAGAGTTGCGTTATCGACATCCACTTACGGGCGCGCAGATCCTTGAGCCGATTGAAGAGCTTCCGCAAGTGTTCGGCGTTATGGTTGATAATCATTTTGACGCGTGGCCAGCGTCTGGAATCGAGGAGGCGTTTCTTGTTATTGAGGCACCAGTTGAAGCATCCATCCCGCGCTTCATCGCGTTTTTTTCAAGCGAACAGGAGGTGGTTGAGATCGGTCCGGTTAGATCAGCTAGACCGTATTATCTAGATTGGGCAAATGAGTTTGACGCGCTATACGCGCACGTCGGTGGGTCAAACGCCGCGCTTGATCAGATCGCGTCAGGTGGCATGTTTGATTTGAATCAGTACTGGTGGGATGACTATTTTTGGCGCGCGCGCGATCGTTACGCGCCACACAATGTTTTTACTTCGACGCGTCGTTTATCAGAATTCGTGAAGTCGCGAGAGGTTCAGGGATCCGCGCCTGAGCGATTGTATGGATCATGGGCGTTCAAAGATTCACAGCCCGTTGAAGAAGGTAACAGCGCGCGTGTCGAGTTTGACGCGCCAACGTATGTTGTTGATTGGAAGTACGATTCCGTGAGCGGTGTTTATCTGCGTGAACAAGCAGGGGAGGCACACGTTGCTAGTTCTGGCGCGCGGATGACTGCGAACAACGTCGCGGTAATTGTGACTGACGTTCGGGTGTTGGATAACGTTGGTCGCAGAAGCGTGCGTACAACTGGCGAGGGAAAGGCATGGGTGTTGCAAGACGGGCTGGCAATAGACGCGCTGTGGCGCAAGCCTTCAGCAACCGAGAGAATAAAGTTCTACGATTCGAAAACTGACGAAGAGCTGAAGATGAACGCTGGAAAGACGTGGATCGAGGTGGTTGGGAGTGAGGATGAAGTCGCGATCGAATAAAAGCCCGTCTCGTGAGGAGACGGGCTTTATATTTCGACAATGATTACTCGATCATCTCCGTGGAGATCCTGTTTAATCGCGGGTTTGGCATTTGGGAAGTTGTGACAGATTAGATCAAGAGCAAGATTTTTTTGATTGGGATCAATTTCGATTAGCACTGTGAGCGCGCGAGGGAGGGTTTTGCGATTGGATCGTAATTGTCGAAATAGCTCGAAGTAAGCGTCCATCCCATCCGCGCCAGCGACGAGCGCGCCGCGTGGTTCAAAGTCGCGCACTTCTGGTTCCACTGTTTCCATACGCGATTCTGGCAGGTAGGGGAGATTGGCAGTGATGAGAAGGTGTTTGAATGGATAGACCGATGAAGTCTTGATAGTGGTTTGTTTCCTGATGGTTTTAAAAATTCGCACAAGAGGCTCCGCGATGTTGCCGCATTGAAAATCAATTAGCTCCTGCACGCCGGCGTTAATCGCGTTTTGTTTGGCAACCTTCAGCGTCTGTTCATCAATGTCAATCGCGATGACAGGTAGTTTTGTTTCCGCGGCTAGTGTAACAGCGATCGCGCCAGACCCAGTGCCAATATCGGAAATGAGCGTGTGCTCCACATCTGCGTCTTTCAGGATCGTGAGCGCTTCTTCGATGAGCGTTTCGGTTTCAGGACGTGGGATAAGCACAGACGGATTTACAACAAAGTCTCGACCGTAAAAACTTTTTTTACCCACCAAGTATGCCACTGGTTCTCGCGCCGCGCGACGATCAATAAGTATGTGGAAGCGCTCAAGCTGATGGGCTTTGAGATTGTCACTGAAGTGCGCGAACAACCACGCCTTAGGTGTGCCGATGGCATTAGCAAGCAAAATCTCCGCGTCGAGCATGGGCGAGTCGATGCCAACCTTGTGGAGTTTGTTGTTTGCCCATTGGAGGGCTTCCATGATGGTCATGTGGGGAGGGGTGAGGGGAGAGGGGAGAGGGAGGAGGGAGGAAAGACAGAGGTGACACGGGCGACAAGGGTGAAGGGCGACAAAGGTGACAAAAGTGACAAGGGCAAAGAGGTGACAAATGGAAAGGGGGAGAGGGACAGAGGAATGATACGACGAAATGTGAAGAAAAAAAATACAGATTGCCGAGGCAATCTGCGCGTGCGTAGGAAGTAAAGGCGACATCGGAGGGTGGACAGGAGTCTAGACTCCAGGTTTAGTTCCACGGAATTGCTCCCGCGGGTTTATCCTGTGTCATAACTCCTGCCACCCTCCGCGTCCTCTCTTGGATAACCTTAGCTTTTTGAGGAGCCTTGGCACTTCTTTTTTGCTGTAGCTTTCAGCGTACCTACGTCAGCAGCTTCTCCCGTGAAGGAGCCCCGCCGTCGTTTTTGGTTCGCTTACAACTTGTGTTCAGCTATGTCTCAAGCCGTACACCAGCATATTGGAAGTTGTCCTTGAGAGTCTCTCGAAGTTTGCTTTTGTCTCGCCCTAAAGTGAGACTAGGCTTATTCGAAAGAGCCGTGATCAGCCAGTGAAAGCGTAAACGCTTTTTCTCCTCCTAATATGTTCGTGTAAACACGTGACATTTCGGCGGAGTATCGTTTCTGGTCGAAGTCTAACCCTCCGAGAAGGGCACTACGTCCGACCAAAATTGATTTACGTTTTATCTCTCACTAACTGATCGATGCGCTAAGCTCGGATCCGCACTTCCTGTGCGGTAGTTGCTGTCGCTAGGTTTTTTCACAAGACACAGTGAAGTGCTTGTTACTTTACTTTGCGACCGCCTCATCTCTTTGCGGGGCGTACCCGTTAGAGCATCCGCGCTTTCGCGCGTGCCGGAATTAGCTTGCGCCTCATCCGACGGTAATGTACAGAATACTCTCTTAAAAACGCGCGTCAAGGGGTGGCTTTGGCTGGTTTTTGAAAAATTGGGATTTTTGTACCGAGTTTATCCACAGGTTTATCCAGTCGACTCCTGTAAGCGTTCTGAAACCTCTGCTTTTTTTAGCGCGTCTATCATTGGATCGATTGCTCCGTTCATTATTGCAACGATATTGTGGAAGTTTTCGTTAATGCGATGGTCTGTGATGCGATCCTGTGGAAAGTTATATGTGCGAATTTTTTCAGAACGATCGCCAGTGCCAATCTGTCCACGGCGCGCGTCTTCACGTTCCTTGCGTTTTTTTTCTTGTTCAAGCGCGTAAACCCGCGAGCGGATAATCGAAAGCGCGCGCTCTTTGTTTTGTTTGAAACTGCGTTCCTCTTGGCAATAAACCATCAACCCTGTTGGAATGTGTGTTATCCGCACAGCCGAGTACGTTGTGTTTACGCTCTGCCCGCCAGCGCCTTGCGAGGTAGTCGCCTCAATTTTCAAATCCTGTGAATTGATCTTTACGTCCAACTCTTCAACGACCGGCAATATCGCGACCGTGACTGTCGAAGTGTGCACGCGACCAGCCTTCTCGGTTTCTGGTACGCGCTGTACGCGATGAACGCCACTCTCATATTTCAAACGACTGTACGCGCCGCGGCCTTTGATCTCAAAAATAACTTCCTTAAATCCTCCTACGTCACTGCGGTTTTCTGAAACAAGCTCCGTTTTCCATCCCAGCGATTCTCCGTAGAGCGAGTACGCGCGCATCAGCTCCGCGGCGAATAACGAGGATTCATCGCCGCCAGCGCCAGCGCGAATTTCAATGATGATGCTTTTTTCGTCCATTGGATCAGGTGGGATAAGCGCGATGGTGAGCTCGTTCTCAAGCGCGATAAGTCTCGGCTCCAAAGTCGCGATTTCGTCTTGCGCGAGTGTGATTAGATCCGCGTCCTCGCCAGCGCTCAATGTTGCACGCGCGGCATCCAGATCATTCGCGCAACGTTCATAGCGTTCGCCTATTTCTACGAGTTTCTTTTCTGCTTGGTATGTTGTGTTTACTTCGCGCAATTTTTGCGGATCAGAAAGTACGTCCCTTGCTGAAAGCCTGGACTCAAGTTCTTGTATGCGTGCCCTGTGCGTATTTAGTTGGTTGAGAAGTTCCATAGAGACCTCTGCAAAAGTCGCGATCTTGCGTTTCACTGGCACCCGTCGACCCCACTCTACGTAGAATGTCTACGTTTCGTGGGGATCGACAGCCCGTTCAACGCAATCTCATCGACTTTTGCAGAGGTCTCCATATATAAAAGCGTCCAATTTGAAGGACGCCTTTATTCTATCATCATTTAAGCTTCTGCCTTTTCCTTTTCCGTGCGCTTGGCTGTCTTTTGTGCCACGCGTTTTGCTTTCTTGGTTTTCTTTCCTGTTTTGGCTGTTGTCACCTTTGTTGCGCGCTCTTGGAATTTCTCAACACGTCGAGCGGTATCAATAATTTTTTGTTTGCCAGTGTAGAAAGGATGGCACGCGGCGCAAAGTTCAACCTGCATTTCTTCGCGAGTTGATCCTATTTCGTAGACCTTACCGCACGCGCAGGTGATCTTGGCGTTTTTGAAATATGTTGGGTGGATATCTTTTTTCATATGATTGATTCGGGGGCAGATTATCAGTAGCCTGGCGGGTTGTCAATCTTGGGCTTGTGCCTCATTATGTGGACGATATGTCCACGCCAATAGGTATATTTGATTACGAACTTCCAGAGGATTTAATCGCGCAGGGTTCTATTTTTCCACGGGATCATTCGCGGTTGATGGTTTTTGATCGCGTGAGCGGGCAATGGAAACATAAAAAGTTTTTTGAGATCGTTGATGAGTTGCGTGAGGGTGATGTGCTCGTGATGAACGACACGAAGGTGTTTCGCGCGCGATTAAAAGGTTTGATTGGGAAGCGAGAGGTGGAGGTTTTCTTGTTGCGCGCGTTTGGGGAGTACGAGTGGGAGGTACTGCTAAAGCCAGGCAAGAGAGTCCGTGTTGGAGATGAGATCGCGTTGGGAGATATTCACGCGCGTGTGATTGAGAAAGGGGAGACGGTAAAAATAATCGTCGATCGTGAGAAAAATTGTCTGCTTGATTTCGCGCAGAAGCATGGCGAGATTCCTGTTCCGCCATATGTGCGCGAGATGCCTAAAACTCTTGAGCAATATCAAACTGTCTACGCGCGCGAGACTGGATCGGTCGCCGCGCCCACAGCGGGGTTTCATTTTACGCGGGAGCTTCTTGATAAAGTTAGAAGTAAGGGAGTGAACATTGAGTTTGTGACTTTGCACGTAGGGTTGGGCACGTTTCGTCCGATGAAGAGCGCGACGATAGAAGATCATAAAATGCACAGCGAGTTCGCGACGATTCCTCCTGGCGTTGCTCAAACGATCAACAACGCAAAACGCGAGGGGCGCCGTGTTATCGCTGTTGGTACAACGACAGCGCGCACGCTCGAAGGAGCGAGGGGCGAGGGGAGAGGGGTGAGGGGGGAGGAGAGAGGGAACGGTGAACAGGGAACAGTGAATAGTGAGAAGGGAGGAGGGGAGAGGTGGGTTTTGCCAGCCGAAGGTTTTTCCGGTGATCTGTCGCTTTTTATCAAGCCAGGATTCGATTTCAAAGTCATCGATGGCCTTATCACCAACTTCCATCTTCCAAAGTCAACGCTCCTCGTGCTTGTTAGCGCGTTTGCGGGGCGAGATCGCATGCTTACCGCCTATCAAGAAGCCATTGCGCAACGCTATCGTTTCTTTTCTTTTGGCGACGCGATGTTTATTCGTTGACACACTTTCGTCTTTTCCGTATACTCCCGCACATAATAATTCAACAGATGGATTCATGGTCGACCGTCTCCTCCCCACAAAAAATGGGGCACGGCGCCACCATCAAAGTAAAAAGGAGAAATATATGTCGAAACTTCCGTCCTTGGTCGAGATGCTTGCCGTTGGCATGCACTTTGGCCACCAAACGTCCCGCTGGCATCCAAAGATGAAGCCTTTTATTTTTGGTGAGCGACAGGGCGTGCACATTCTGGATCTTGAAAAGACTCAGGAAATGATCCAAGACGCGCTCACAACAATGACCAACATCACTGCTCGAGGTGGTGTTATTTTATTTGTCGGCACAAAGCCGCAGGCAAAAGCATCAATTCGAAAATACGCTGAAGGTTGCGAAATGCCGTTTGTTGTGAACCGATGGTTGGGTGGAACTATCACCAACTTTGATCAGATTAAGAAAACCCTAAAACGGTTGAAGACCCTCAAGGATCAGCGCGATAAAGGCGAGTTAAAAAAGTATACAAAATTGGAACAGCTTGTGTTGAGTCGCGAGATCGAAGACATGGAAGATAAGTTTGGTGGCATTCAGCACATCACTCGCACGCCTGACGCGCTTTTCGTCATTGATATTCGCACAGAGAAGACCGCGGTGCAGGAGGCGCTTACTACAGGTATCCCAGTTATCGCGCTGTGCGATTCAAATGTGAACCCAGAGGGAATTGCCAAGGTGATTCCAGGGAATGACGACGCGATGAAATCAATTGAGATGTTGTGCAAGCTTGCGTGCGACGCGATTAAAGAGGGGAGGGCACAAGCCGCGAAGATGATCGTCAGCGCGCGAACGAAAAGTGAAGAAGAAACAAAAATAACCGAAGTATAAAATTTTTTTAAAAAGTTCTTTATGCCAATAGACGCAAAAACCGTATTCGCGTTACGTGAGCAAACTGGCGCGGGTATGATGGACGCCAAAAAGGCGTTGGAAGAAGCTCAGGGTGATGTTGTAAAAGCGATTGAACTCTTGCGCGAGCGGGGTGTTGTAAAAGCCGCGAAGAAAGCGGATCGCGCGACACGCGAGGGCCGAGTACATGCTTACATTCATTCAACTGGAAAACTTGGCGCGTTGGTCGAGGTTTTGAGCGAGACAGATTTTGTGGCGCGTAATGAGGCGTTCATAGATTTTTGCAATGACATCGCAATGCATGTTTGCGCTTCTGACCCACTGTACCTTTCTCGCGCTGATGTTCCACAGGAAGTAGTCGCGAAAGAGCGAGAGATTTATTTGGCAGAGATGGCTGGGCAAGGGAAGCCAGCAGAGGTGTTGGAAAAAATCGTCGAGGGAAAGTTGAACAAGTGGTATTCGGAAGTAGTGCTTCTTGAACAGCCGTTTATCAAAGATGAGGACAAGACAATCGAAGGATATTTGAAAGAGAAGATCGCGAGTCTTGGGGAGAATATGGCAATAAAGAAGTTCGCGAGGTTCAGTATCTAACAATTGACGGGGCAAGCACCCCGTCTTTTGATTTTGTTTGGTCGTGTCGCTGTTTGTGATAAACTGTCCGCATTAGAACCCATTTTTACATCACGCTTTTTATGCTCAAAATCGCAATCAATGGCTTTGGCCGAATCGGCCGCACTGCTCTGCGCGCGGGTTGGGAAAGAAAGGGATTAACCTTTGTGGCTGTGAATGATCTTACACAGCCAAACATTCTCGCGCACCTTCTCAAGTATGATTCCGTATTTGGCACTTGGGATCACAATGTCACGGCTGGCAAGGATCATCTCAAAATCGATGGTCGTGTTGTACCAGTGTTCGCGCAAACTGACCCCGCTCTTATCCCTTGGGGCAAAGTGAACGCTGACGTCGTGATTGAATCTACTGGCCGCTTCACAAAACTTGAGGACGCGCGCAAACATATTGCCGCGGGAGCGAAGAAAGTTGTTATCTCCGCGCCGTCTGATGAAGCGCCAACGTTTATGATGGGCGTAAATCATACGTCTCTCACAAAAAACGATACGGTCGTCAATAATGCTTCTTGTACAACGAACTCTGTCGCGCCAGTTGCTCAAATTCTTGAAGATGCACTGGGTGTGCAAAAGGCAATGATGACAACGATCCATTCAGTGACAGCCGAACAGAATCTTGTTGATGGGCTTCCGCCTTCCCGTCATCCTGATTTGCGGCGCGCGCGTTCTGCTCTGGTAAACATCGTTCCAACTTCAACTGGCGCGGCTAAAGCGGCTGGGAAAGTCGTTGGTGCGCTCAAAGACAAGTTTGACGGGATCGCGGTTCGCGTGCCAACGGTGGACGTGTCGCTGACTGATTTTACTTTCTTGTTAAAAAAGAAAACGAGTGTTGAGGAGGTGAATGAAGTTTTTCGCGTCGCGGCAAAGAGTCCGAGATGGAAAGGAGTCGTTGGCGTAACTGACGAGCCGCTTGTGTCAACGGATTTTATCGGTTCAAAATTTGGTACGGTCGTTGATCTTGAAATGACTCGCGTTGTTGATGGGGATCTCGTGAAAGTTCTCGCGTGGTATGACAACGAATGGGGTTACACGCAGAGGCTTCTTGATTTGGTTGAATACGTCGGAAAGATTAGATAGCAAGTATGCGAATGCGCGAACTCAAGAACGCGACGGATTTGAAGGGCAAGCGAGTTTTGGTTCGCATTGATGCCAATGTCCCAATCAAGAGCGGTCGCGCGCAGGATTCTCCAAACGGACGCATCGCGCGTTCTGCTGTTGGGTTGAATTGGCTTTTACAGCGTGGCGCGCGCGTGATTGTGATGACGCACTTGGGTTCGCCAAACGGTAAACACATTCCAGCTTACTCTGTTAAGCCAATCGCAAAGCGGCTTTCGAGTCTGCTGGGGATACGTGTAAAGCTGGCGCGTACTGTTGTTGGTGATGATGTTGTTAAAGCGGTGAAGGTTTTGCAGGATGGTGAGATATTGCTTTTGGAAAATGTGCGGTTTGACGCCCGCGAAAAAGAAAATTCTCCATCGTTCGCGCAGTCGCTCGCGAGACTTGGCGATTTGTATGTGAATGACGCGTTCGCCGTTTCACATCGCGCGCACGCTTCGATCGACGCGATTACTTCCGAGCTTCCGTCTTACGCCGGACCGTTGCTTTCAAATGAGGTTTCAGTGCTTTCTAAACTTGAGAAGTCTAGCAAGCGGCCGTTTGTGCTGGTGCTAGGGGGACTCAAGATGACTACGAAGATTCCGATAATCGAGCGTTATATTTCACAATTGGATTTTGTGTTGGTTGGTGGTGCGCTCGCGAACGCTTTTTTTGTCGCGCAAGGAAAGACGGTTGGAAGTTCGGCGTTCGAACAGGAATCAATCGCGCCCGCGCGAAGGTTGCTTGAGCGATTCGCAGACAAGATTATTCTTCCGGAAGATGTCGTGATCGCGAGCTCACTGCGACGCGACGCAAAATGCAAAGTTGGGACGCCTGATCTAATCGTCGGGAAACAGCGCGTCGTTGACATTGGTCCAAAGACGATTAAACGGTTCGTGGAAGTGTTGGCTCACGCTAAGACAATTGTGTGGAATGGACCGCTTGGTTATTGCGAGGTCGCGACGTTTTGCACTGGCACTCGCGAGGTCGCGCGCGCAATCGGCGCTCGCACTGGGCGCGCGCTTACGATTGTCGGTGGCGGGGACACTCTGCCAGTGATTGAGTCATTGGGGCTTGCGGATAAATTTACTTTGTTATCAACGGGTGGTGGGGCACTGTTGCAGTTTTTATCTGGCGAGCCATTGCCAGGTGTTGAAGCACTAAAGACTTAAACTCATAGGTCCTATAGGACCTATTGGACCTATGAAAATAATTAAAGTACACGCACACGAGATTCTTGATTCACGCGGTAATCCGACCATCAATGTTACGGTGTTGCTTGAGAGCGGGGTCGTGGGTAGCGCGTCAGTGCCAAGCGGAGCTTCGACAGGAACACACGAGGCGCTTGAGTTGCGCGACAATGATCCCAAACGCTATCACGGGCTTGGCGTGAAAAAAGCGATAGGTAACATTCATAAAAAAATCGCGCCCGCGATCATTGGAATGGATGTGACGCGTCAGCGAGAGATTGACGAGACGATGATTGAGCTAGATGGAACACCAAACAAATCCAAGCTTGGTGCCAACGCGATTCTAGGAGTTTCGCTCGCGTGCGCGCACGCGGCGGCGAAGGCTAGTAAAATGGCGCTATACGAATACTTGCGCAAAATGATCGAACCTAAAACACATAGGTCCGATAGGTCCTATACGACCTATGTGTTTCCGTATCCGACGATGAATGTCCTAAACGGCGGGGCGCACGCTGGGTGGATTCTCGATTTCCAAGAGTTCATGATCGTGCCGCGTCAGAAATTATTTTGCGAGCGCGTGCGGTGTGGTGCGGAAGTGTTTTATGAGCTTGGAAAACTTTTGGCGTCACGCGGACATTCAACTCTCAAAGGTGATGAGGGTGGTTATGCTGTTGCATTCAAAACAAACGAAGACGCGTTGAAGATGATAATGCTGGCGATAAAGAAAGCTGGTTATGTCGCTGGAAAGGACGTGAACCTCGCGCTTGATCCAGCGGTTTCTGAGCTCTACGATCACAAAACCAATAGCTACCATCTGCGCGCGGAGGGCAAGACACTGACGACCGAGCAGATGATAGCGATGTGGGAACGTTGGGTAAAAAAGTATCCGATCATCTCGCTTGAGGACGGATTGGATCAAGATGACTGGGATGGCTGGGTGGAGATGACGAGACGGCTGGGTAAGAAGATCGCGCTGGTGGGCGACGATTTTCTCGTGACAAACGTTGATCGCCTCGCGCGCGCGATCGCGATGAAGGCTGGCAACGCGATACTCATCAAAGTAAATCAGATTGGCACACTCACCGAGGCGCTTGACGCGATTACGCTCGCGCAACAAAACGGCTACAAAGTTTCAGTGTCTCATCGCTCAGGTGAGACAGAGGATACGACAATCGCGGATCTCGCCGTGGCAGTGGGCGCGGATTTTATAAAGACAGGTTCTCTGTCGCGCTCTGAGCGTCTGGCAAAATATAATCGTCTGATGGAGATTGAGGAAGAGATACAAAATTATGGCCGATGAAATTAAAAAACCCACGCTTCTTCTTATCCTTGATGGATATGGTGTCGCGCCTGATTCAGATGGCAACGCGGTGACTCGCGCGAACACGCCTGTTTTTGATCGTCTTATTCGCACATATCCAGCAATGACTCTGCGCGCGTCTGGTGAAGAGGTTGGTCTTTCATGGGGTGAGATGGGGAACTCGGAGGTTGGTCACTTAGCAATCGGAGCAGGTCGAGTGCATTACCAAACTCTTCCGCGCATCAACCGCGCGATGGAGGCTGGAGAGTTCGCGACCAACTCGGCATTTCTTGCCGCTGTCGAACACGTGAAAAAGAATGGCAGTCGTCTGCACCTTATTGGTATGGTGAGCGGCGGGCGAGTGCATTCAATGGATACGCACTGTCACGCGCTTTTGGCGTTCGCGAAGAAGGCGGGCGTGAGCGAGGTGTTTGTGCAAGCGATTGTTGACGGACGCGACACAATCTACAACGCGGGGATTGATTTCATCACAACACTGCAAGAGAAGATGTCAGAACTCAAAGTCGGCAAGATCGCTTCAATGAGCGGACGTTACTTCGCGATGGATCGCGACAACCGTTGGGATCGAGTTGAGAAGGCGTACAACGCGATGGTGCTTGGGGCTGGGGAGCGTTCAGAGAATTCGGTATCCGCGCTCAAGGTGTCGTATCAAAAGGAAGTGTATGACGAAGAGTTTGTTCCAACCGTGATGGTGGAAGATGGGAAACCAGTTGGTTGCGTGCGGGATAACGATGCGATTATTTTTTTTAATTACCGCGCCGATCGAATGAGAGAGATCGTCCGCGCGTTTGTGTTGCCGGAATTTGACGCCTTCGCGCGTGGACAATTAAAAAATATTTTTGTCGCGACAATGACTGAATTCGAAAAAGGTTTGCCTGTTGACATTGCTTTTCCTCCAGAGAAAATTGATCGGTGTCTGGCACAAGTATTATCAACGGCCGGGAAGACGCAGTTGCATATCGCGGAGACTGAAAAATATGCGCACGTCACCTTTTTCTTGAACTGCGCCGTTGAAGAACCGTTCGCCGGTGAAGAGCGCGTTATTATTCCAAGCCCCAAAGTTTCATCATACGATAAAGAACCAGAAATGAGCGCGCGTAAAATCACTGATCGAATCATCAAAGAAATGCGTGAGAACAAGTTTGATTTTATTGTCGCGAATTTTGCGAACCCAGACATGGTCGCGCACACAGGTGATATTCCTGCAACGATCAAAGGCATTGAAGTGACGGATGAGTGCGTTGGTAGACTTGTTGAGGAAACATTGTCTCGCGACGGGAACGTATTTATCACCGCCGACCACGGTAACGCGGAGGAAATGAAGAACTTACGCACGGGCGAGATGGATAAAGAACACGCGACCAACCCAGTGCCGTTTGTAATCATCAATCGTAAAATGGAGGGACAGCCGTCGATCGCTGGCGAGGTGCCAGATGGCGATCTTTCTCTCATGTCTCCGGTTGGAATACTTGGTGATGTCGCGCCGACGATTTTGAGAGTGATGAACGTCGCGCAACCTGCGGAGATGACGGGACAAGCGTTAGTTTAGGGAACAGGGAACAGGGGACAGGGAACAGGGAACAGGAAACAGTGAACAGGGAACAGGGAACAGGGGACAGGGAACAGGGAACAGGAAACAGTGAACAGGGAACAGGGAACAGGAAACAGTGAACAGGGAACAGGGAACAGGGGACGAGGCAAGAAAAAATAAAAAGACAATATGACAAAAGTTGGGTTGGACACGCTGAAGGTCTATCAATATGCGGAACGTGGATCGATCGAGGTTTATAACATTACAAAACTTTTTCCTCCAGGCGAGTGGTTTCGTGGCAGGAGTGTTGACCAACTTAGAAGATCGTCGGAGTCAGTGGCAAATAATATCGCGGAGGGATACAGTCGAAATTCAGCTAAGGACAAGCTTCGTATTTTTCAAGATATTGTGCGAGGCGAGGCGGAGGAAACAAAACGCGGTCTCATTCGCTCACTGAAGAAAGGTTTTGCGCCAGAAAGCGGCTTACAACCCGTAATTGATACTTACACGGAACTTTTGAAAACTCTGCATGGTTATATTCGATACATCAAAACATCATCCTGTCTTCCTACTCACTAATCCCTGTTCCCTGTTCACTGTTCCCTAAAAAGCATGTCATCAACCACCATTACAATCACGACTTCTCTCAAGATCCTCGCCTCCATCTGGAAGAATCCTGGCGCGATGGAGGTTGGGAATCCTTATCAGAATCTCGTTGCCGTGATGTTGTCCGCGCGCACGCGGGATGAGCAGGTGCTGAAACTCTTACCCGCTTTTTTCAAAGCGTTTCCAAACCCGGAAAAACTTGCGCGCGCGACGGTCGCGGAAATCAGTAAGAAGATTTGTTCCATTGGAATGTTTAGGCAGAAGGCGGGGAATTTGAAAAGGATGGCGGAGGAGGTGGTGAGGTGGCAAGGTGAACGAGGTGGGGAGGTGAACGAGGTGGAAAAGCGGCAAGGTGAACGAGGTGGGGAGGTGATTCCGGACAATATGGAGGAGCTCGTGGCATTGCCTGGTGTTGGCAGGAAAACCGCGAGCGTGTTGTTGGTTACGTCATTTGGGAAGCCTGCGATCGCGGTTGATACGCACGTGCAGAGGGTAACGAATCGGTTAGGATGGGTGAAGACGAAAACGCCGGAAAAGACCGAAGGAGCGCTTCTGAAAAAAGTTCCTCGACAATGGCACAAGACAGTTAACCGAGTGTTGGTAAAGCACGGACGATACATTTGCATTAGCAAGCCGCGTTGCTGGGCATGCCCCGTGCGGGAAATGTGTAAGTATTCACGCAAGAATCTCGTGGCGCCAAAAAACGCGACGAAGATTCTCGAGGACATTAAACGTCGTGAAGCGATTCTCGAATCTTTAAGACAAAAAGCAATATGAACCTTGCGTGGGACAAAAAAATAAGCGCGGCACTTTATCGCGCGACAAAACGTTCCGCTATTCTGCGCCCGCTCGCGATGTTCTGCGCGACGAGTTTGCTTTTTGTGATGATGGCCGCGTTCGCGATGACATATGCTGGCTTTGACGAGATGACTCCGATAATGAATAGATTTTTTTTCGCGGCAATGATTATGGGTGTGCCGCTTTTTCTTTCTTGGTTTGTGAGTTATGTATTACAGCATCTTACGCGTCGTCCTCGACCGTTTGAGGCGGGACAAGGCGAGCCTCTAATAACAATGACATGGATAGGCCCGTCCTTTCCGTCCGCCCACACCGCTCTCGCGTTTGCGACAGCGATGATCGGTCAGGTGATTTTTCCAAGCATCTTTGGAGTTTGGCTATTCGTCGGCGCGACGCTCGTCGCGCTTGGGCGTGTTGCTGTTGGCGTGCATTATTTTCTTGATGCGATCGTCGGCGCGATCATTGGTGCACTCGTTGGGTACTTTGCGTTAGCTGGGTTACTTCGGATAATTTTTATGTCTGGCACTTTTTGATTTTTTTATGCAAGAAAAAAAACGTATTGCGATCTCTGGCGGTTTTGATCCTATCCACGTTGGTCATGTCAGGATGATGCTTGAAGCCAAAGCGCTGGGTGACGAGCTGATTGTGATTTTGAATAATGATAATTGGTTGAAAAAGAAAAAAGGTTTTGTGTTCATGCCACAGGAACAGCGTAAAGAAATAATCTCCGCGATCCGTGGCGTTGATATGGTTGTATTCACAAAACACGAACCTGACTGCGCTGACATGAGCGTGTGTGAGGCTCTGCGCGAGATACAGCCAGATGTTTTTGCGAACGGCGGCGACAGATTCGCTGACAACATTCCAGAGGCAGTGCTCGCGCGCGAGCTGGGGATCGAGCTTGTGTTCAATGTGGGACAAGGTGGCAAGGTACAATCAAGCTCCTGGCTGACAGCAAGCGATCGAGATCAGCGAGAATGTTTTTGTAAGTCAGGGAAAAAATATCTTGATTGTTGTTTTAAGAAATAATTTGAGAATATGTTGAAAATAATCGTGCTCGCTTTGTGCGCTGGAATCATCACCGCCGTTGTGTTGGTTGGCGGATTTTTTTATGACGCGTTTATCGTTAGTCCAAACGATGGGGCAGAGCCTGTTGTGTTTGTGATCGAAGACGGCTGGACAGCTGGGAAAATTGCGCACGAGCTCGCGATCGCGAATATCATTACAAGCCCGCAGGGATTCACAATCTACGCGAAAATAACCGATCATATTTCAGATCTCCAAGCGGGCACTTATGAGTTGTTGCCAGGAATGAGCCTGCACGCTGTTATCGTGGCGCTCACAAACGCTCAAGCGCGGGAGGTGCAAGTTACAATTCCTGAAGGATTTACAGCATCACAGATTGGCGAGACAGTGTGTTCGGTATTGCCTGGGATAACAAAAGAAAGTTGGGACGAGGCGGTTGGAAAGGATGGGGTTGTCGCGCTCGACGCGCCTGATGTTTTGTCTGGTATCCCAGATGGTCAGGGGCTTGAAGGCTATCTTTTCCCAGACACGTATCGTTTTCGAAGCGACGCGGATGCGAAGACGGTTGTAGGAATGATGTATTTGACGCTCCTGCGCAGACTGTCGGAAAATAATGTTATCCCTCCAACTGTGCTGGAAGGGTTTGAGTTTAACAATGGGCTCACGCTTCACGAGGCGTTAACGCTCGCGTCGATTGTTGAGCGGGAGGTGCAAAATCCAGAGGATATGAAAATTGTCGCTGGGATTTTTTTCACGCGTCTCAAAATCGGTATGGCACTGCAGGCTGATTCGACTGTAAATTATTTAACTGGCAAGAAAGACGCGTCAGTGAGTTTGGAAGATAGTAAAATTGATTCGCCATACAACACGTATCGGCGCATTGGCCTACCTCCTGGTCCCATTAGCAATCCTGGTTTGAACGCGATATTGGCAGTGATGAATCCGCAAGATAGCGGCAACCTTTATTTTTTGACAACGTCAGACGGGCAGGTCGTTTACGCGAAGACTTTTGATGAGCATGTGAGGAATAAGTATCAGTATTTGAAATAGGTCTTGAAAAATTATGAGGATAACGAATCGTGGAGAAACCCCTCGCCCGCGTCCACAAGCTGGGGCAGACGTGTTGAGAGAATCTGAACCCGCACCAGATGATGATTTTTATTTTGATCCAGAGAGGGATATTTCAATAGAATCTAAAAAGGAGATGTTTAAGGAGCTAGAAAGGTATTGGGTTAAAAGCTGGAATAATTTCACCGACCTTGCTGGGAGCATTTTAATGCTTTTCCCTGAGTACTGTGGCGAACTCAACTCTAGAGATACATTGCGCAATGAAATGAAGGAAATACTTGAAAAGTGGCGAAATAATCCAGAGAATTTTCGCACTTTGGCTGCAAACCTATTGGTCCTTTTCCCAGAGCGCAGAGATGAATTCGATCTTGGTGATACAGAATTTAATGGAATAAAAGCAGAGCTTGAATTGTGGCGCGGTAAAAACTGGTGGGACTTTAGTTACATTGCTATGCGTCTTTTGATCCTTTTTCCAGATCGTTGGAACGAGCTTAGACTTGGTCGAACAGAGATGAATGCAATAAAAGATTTAGTTGAGTCGTATCGTGGCAAAGATTGGTGGACTTTTAGTAAAATTGCCTATAATCTTTATATCCTCTCCTCCCAACGCGCAGAGATCGACGCTACGGGCAAGCTCGTTGTCACCCCTCGCACGCCGAAGATCATGGCAGAGCCAGCACCGCTTCCCAAGATGTACGTGGCGTGATCTGATTTATTTTTGCCGGTGTCAGCTGAAATGTCGTTATCAAGTGATACCATTCAGTAACGCAGAGAAAATAATATGCGTATCCCTTCAAGATCATCTGAAGCCCCCCGCCCGCGCCCATCAACTGGTGCAGAGATATTGAAACAAACCGAACAAGTGTCTGACAATGATTTTTACTTCGATCCAGAGAGGGATATTTCTTCTGAAACCAGGAAAGAGATGTTAAAGCATCTTGAAGAATGTCGAGGCGAAAGAATAATTGATGATATTGTTCTTCAAGCTAGTTATTCGATTCTTTTTCCATGGCACCGGGGCGAACTCAATTTAGATGAAACGGAGTTTGGTGCATTTAGATGTGGACTTGAAAAATGGCGCAAAGGAGACGCGCTTAGATTTTCCAAATCTGATTTGGCAAATGAGATAGTAATTTTATTTCCTCATCGTAGGGGCGAGCTTTATCTGGACGAAGGAGAGGTAAAAAAAATGAAAGATGAGCTCAATTCGTGCCGTTATAAAAATTGGCACAGATTTAGCGTGGTTGCCATAGATTTTTTAACCTTTTTTCCAGACTGTAGGGATGAGATCAAACTTGGCGAAGAAGAGTTCAAAGGAATAATTGCAAATCTTGAGGAGTATCGGAACGCTAATAAATGGTTTGACTTTTGTTTCCTTGCCATGCGATTGCGGATTCTTTTTCCAGATCGAAGTGGTGAGTTTCAATTTAAGCGGACAGAGGTAAACAGAATAAAAGATTTGCTCGAATCATATCGTGGAAAAAAATGGGTTGAGTTTGCTATGGTTGCTAAAAATCTTTACATTCTATCCTCCCAACGCGCTGAAATAGACGCAAGCGGTCAGCTGGTTATTACGCCTCGCAAGCCAAAGATTATGGCAGAACCCGCGCCACTTCCAGAGAGATCAAAAGCATATTAATGACAAAGAAAATGGTGAGAAAGAATGGGGGTGAATTATTGACAAAAAAAGATTTTTACACTAGTTTAGCCTCTCGGTAGATTGCTACCGAGGGGTCTTTTTCCATCCAGAGCCTGGAGGTTTCGGTGTCTGATTACTACGAGTTCCAGTGGCCAGATCCGCAGAAGCCGAAGTTCGTCACGCGCTCTCTCACTGTCCTTCGTGGTCGCAGAAAGAGCAAGCAGAAGCCTCCGCTTGTACTGCGAGACGCAAAGCTCATCGAGCTTGTCGAGCACTGTCTCTATGAAGTGCCGCGCGACTGTCATGCCGAAGCGGTTGGTGTGAGCGAGCTCAAGCCGGGGTGCATTCTCGGTCGCAACCTCAAGGTGAGTGGACGGATCAGTGGTTCAAGTGAGGACGAGGTCAATCAGTGTTTCGTCTCCTACGACGGTGTCTACAAGGCGCGTCGAGGAGTCGGGCATGCTGATCGTCGCTATCGTTCGAGCGAGGTCCCTGCAAACAAGGATCTCGCGGGAACGTTGGACGAGCTTGTGAGGCTCGCGTGGGAGTTGCACAAGGTCAGTGAGGATGAGCGTGAGGCGTACGCGCTGAAGGCTGTGCGGGCGGCAGAAGACTACGGCAAGCCAATCGATGGGCGCAAGGTTGCCGCCAAAGCTCGGACGCTCCAGGCAGGTGAGCTGAAGGATTCGACCGGACGTTTCAACCCGGGTCGTATCCCTCTCATCTGCTTTGCGGGGAAGAACCAAATCGCCGCGCGCAATCAAGCTGTCCGTAGCATCGGACGGCACATGAGTTTCCGCGAGGCAGTGCTCGAGCACTACATCGAGTGCCTGCACGAGATTTGCTTCGAGGTCTCCAGGTCACAGGAGCACAGGTTGCGAGACGAATGGCTTGCGAAGGGGCCTGCGCGTACGGAGTCGAAGGTTTTGCAAGAGGCACAACGACTCGCGGACGCCGCCACTCGACTGCGTGCCATCACCGTTCGTCCGCTCTCGCGGTCGTTTGGCCGGTGCGCGGATGATCTGGATGAGGCCGCGAGCTTGTTGCGCAAGGCGGCGCAGGAGCGTGATGGTAACGAGGTCACGAAGGCAAAGCTCGTGATCGGCAAGGTCTACCGCGCGATGGTTCAGCTGGAGTGCCACTGGCGTCTGGAAGACGTCCTGATGCAAGTGAGCATTCTGGAGGACAACCGCGGGAGCATCAGCGGCTCGCAAAGGCGAGTGTGGCATGAGGAGCTGTGCGCGGTGCACCTCCGCTTGAGGAGTCCAGATCGGCTGACTGGCAAGCTCCTGGAGTACGGATTCAAGCGGAAGGTTTTGCCCCGTGTTCTTCCGCGGATCATCCTCGCGGACGCGAGTCTGATGGACGAACCCGCGGGAAAGGAGCTCAAGGCGATGATGGCAGAGCTCAAGCTCGCCTGCGAACCGTTCTGAACTTACGACCCACACGGGGTCGTTTTTTAGTACAAGAGATTCGGTTATCTACAGATTACAGATTCTTACAGATTTACAGATTTTACAGATAGTACGATGTAGTCTCCCCACTTCCCAAGGGGGGATAAAGGGGGGTTGCCTGTATGAAAGATTCAGGCAACCTCCCCTAGCCCCTCCTTGGGAAGGAGGGGGATCGGAGTTCGGGTATGCTAAAATGTGCGGGCTATGAAGGAGTTTATTTTGGAAGACAATTTTGACTTGGGGAGCGCGAAGATTGATTACGCGAAGAAACTTAATCCAGAGCAGATTGATGTTGTGTTGCATGGGGAAGGGTCGTGTTTAGTTTTGGCAGGTGCTGGTTCAGGAAAGACGCGGACGATCACTTATCGCGTGGCGTATTTACTCGAACGCGGCGTGATGCCAGAGAACATTTTGCTTTTAACATTTACAAACAAGGCGGCCAAAGAAATGATGGGGAGAGTGGAGGCTCTGTTGGGTAAACCTCCGCATGGGTTATGGGGAGGGACATTCCACTCTGTTGCGAATCGAATATTGCGAACGTATGCGACCAGTGTTGGGCGTTCGCAGAGGTTTACTATTTTGGACGAGGAGGATTCAAAGTCACTTGTAAAGTCTTGCGTGAAGGCCGTTGGTGTTGATACGACCGCGCGGCGGTTTCCTTCGCCAGCGAACTTGCACGCGATTGCGAGTTACGCGCGTAATTCTGGCTCGACAATTCCAAAGGTCGTGGAAGCGCGTTATCCATCGTTTGGAAGTTTCCTTCCATCCATTCAAAGTATCATCGATCTCTACGAAACGCGTAAGCAGGAGGCAGACGCAATGGATTTTGATGACTTATTGTTGAAGCTACGCGAGCTGGTTTATTCGCACGACGACATTCGCCAACGACTTGCGACTCAATTTCAGTACATACTTGTTGATGAGTTTCAGGATACAAATGTTGTTCAAGCTGACATTGTGCGCCAGCTCGCGAGCGTGCATGGCAATGTGTTGGTCGTGGGAGATGACGCGCAATCAATCTACTCGTTTCGCGCCGCGGAGATTCGTAACATTCTCAACTTTCCAGACACGTATTCAAACACGAAAGTTTTTCGTCTCACAACAAATTATCGTTCGACTCCAGAGATTCTCGCTGTCGCCAACGCGAGCATTCATGAGAATAAGGATCAGTTTGAAAAAAAACTTAAAGCCGTGTGCGGATCGCTTGAGCGACCTTGTCTTGTGCCAGCAGGTACCGCGCAACAGGAGGCGCAATATATCGCTCAACAAATTTCAACGTTGCGCCGCGAGGGCGTGGCACCTCAAGAGATAGCAGTTTTGTTTCGCGCCGCGTTTCATTCACAAGCTCTTGAATTTGAACTTATGAAGCGTGGTGTTGCGTATGAATATCGTGGCGGAATGAAATTTTTTCAGCGCGCTCATGTCAAGGACGTTGTGGCACATTTGCGTGTGCGCCTGAATCCAAAAGACGAGGTCGCGTGGATGCGCGCGCTTGGGCTGTTGAATGGGATTGGGCTTGCGACAGCGGAGGGAATCGCTCGCCAGGTGCGCGACGCGGAAACGCTTGAACACGTCATCGCGATGCCAATAAAGATTCCATCGCGCGCGCAAGCTGGCTGGGAAACGTTCAAGCGCACGCTCACAAAAATTGCGCGCGAGGATTCGCCATCAGAGTTGATTCGTTCTATTATCGCGCTTGATTATCAAGATTATCTTCAGGCAGAGTATCCAGATTTTGCGGACAGGCTTGAAGACTTGGAACAGTTTGCGTTGTTCGCCGAGGACTATACTGATTTGAAAACTTTTTTGGATGAAGTATCTCTTTCGGCGGATTATGAAGGGGAGAGGGGTGAGAGGTCAGGGAACAGGGAACAGGGAACAGTGAATAGGGAACAGGGAGGGGGGAGGGAGGAGAGGATGGTGCTTTCAACAGTGCATCAGGCAAAAGGGTTGGAGTGGGACGCGGTGTTTGTGATGCATCTTGTTGATGGGAAGTTTCCAAACGAGCGCGCGTTGAACGAAGATGGTGGGTTAGAGGAGGAGCGGCGTCTGTTTTATGTTGCGACGACTCGCGCGCGCAAACATTTGTTTTTTACTTATCCTGTTATGAGCGGGTATGATACCCTTGAGCTTAATCAGCCATCTATGTTTTTGGCAGAGTTGCCTGATGAATTACTTGAGAGTGTCAAGATAAAACATTCGATGGCAGGCACACGGCGATGGGATGAGGACGAGCCGACGATTGTGTTGGATGCCCGCGGGGAACGTATTGGGAAAGAGACAATGGAAGGGAAAAGTTTTTTGAGGGGGATTGATGAACTATAACCTGATTTTAGGTTGACGATACCAATTATTGATTTTAAACTGTGGGTGTATGACTTATCGTTGCACAACCGTTATTACTCAAGAAGGCACATGGTATATTGCTCACTGTGTTGAGTTGGGAGTTGTGAGCCAAGGACGCAGTATTGAGACCGCGCAAGAGAACTTGAAGGAAGCCGTAGAACTATATCTTGAGGACGCGCCTAAAGCCTGGAAACTTCTTAGTAGGAAGACGCCTATTGTGACCGCGTTTGAGCTTTCTCATGGCTAAAACTCTTTCTGGAAAATTTGTTTTGAAGATTTTGTGCCGAGTGTTCGGCTTTTATTTTGTTTCGCAGTCTGGTAGCCACGTGAAGATTCGAAAAATAATTTCAGGAAGAACGGTGACGACGATTGTCCCGCTTCACCGTGAACTTGCTAGGGGAACACTTCATGGGATACTTGAGCTGGCAGAGGTTGATGAAGAAGTTTTTTGGAAAGAAGTATAATTATTTTGTATGGACTACTCACAACGCTCGCTTGAGATGCATCGAAAGATGCGAGGCAAGTTAGAGATTCAACCTACAGTTCCGTTGGACACGCGAGATGATTTGGCAACAGCGTATACGCCAGGAGTGGCGCAACCGTGTTTGGAGATTGCGAAAGACAAGAATCTTGTCTGGGACCTGACGATCAAGGGACACTCGGTTGCGGTTGTGACGGACGGGTCAGCGGTTTTGGGTTTAGGAAATATTGGAGCGGAGGCGGCACTGCCTGTAATGGAAGGCAAGGCGATTCTGTTCAAGAAATTTGGCGGAATTGACGCGTATCCGATTTGTTTGGCAACTCAAGACGTTGAGAAAATTGTAGAGACAGTAAAACTTATCGCGCCAGGGTTTGGTGGAATAAATTTGGAAGACATTTCCGCGCCAAGATGTTTTGAAGTTGAACGTCGGCTTATCGAAGAGCTCGATATCCCCGTGATGCACGACGATCAGCACGGCACAGCGGTTGTTGTCACAGCAGGGCTTACAAACGCGTTGAAAGTTGTTGGGAAAAAGATCGAAGATGTGTCAGTTGTGATTTCTGGAGCAGGAGCTGGCGGGATGGGGGTCGCGAACTTGTTGCTTGTGGCAGGGGTGAGGCATATGACAATGTTGGATTCAAAAGGAATCATCGCGGTTGGACGCGAGGGGATGAATGTTTATAAAGATGAGATTGCCACGAGGATCAATCCAAACGCGCGCACTGGAACACTGGCAGACGCGTTGCGTGGGGCGGACGTTTTTATCGGAGTAAGTCAGCCTGGGATTGTAACAGGGGACATGGTTCGTTCAATGGCAAAGGGCGCGATTATTTTTGCAATGGCAAATCCAGTGCCAGAGATAATGCCAGATGAAGCGCTTGCCGCTGGGGCCGCGATTGTCGCGACAGGTCGGTCAGATTTTCAAAATCAAGTGAACAACGTGCTGGCGTTCCCTGGAATTTTCAAAGGAGCTCTTGAAGGGCGCTTGCGCAAAATAACGCCAACAATGAGGTTTGCGGCCGCTAAAGCTCTTGCTGGAATGGTAGTTGAACCAACGGCTGAAAAGATATTGCCTTCGCCGCTTGATCCAGGCGTCGCGGATGTCGTGAGCGGGGCAGTGAAAAATTCGATGTAGATATGATTTATTCCACAGGAATGGGACAACGTAAATGGATACGAATTGGCTCAGCGATTGGGACTGGGGTGGCGGTGGTCGCGCTTTTTTTGGTGTTCGTATTCGCGGTGCGATGGTTTAGGGCAGATACGTCAGAGCAGGACAACCCGAAGATTGACTCGATCGCTGACGTACTTACGCCGGATCCAATTTCGCAGGCCGTTATTGAGAGCGCGATAGATACAGAGAGTCGGATCGCTTCTTTGTACTTGCGGGGGACAGGGGAGATGATTGGTGAGGCAAAGCGTGGGGAGAAAGATGGAGTGTTTTATGTTGAATTAAAAACTCGCTTGCCGGAGATTGATCGCGAGAAGACTTATTATCAAGTTTGGTTTTTGAGAAAGATACCTTATGATTTTTTCTCCGCTGGCGAGATGATTACAAACGATGACGGAGATTTTGTGTTGGAGTGGGTCGCGCCAGACGCGAAAGATTACAGAACGTACACACAAATAATTATCACAGTGAATCAATACGAGGGCAGTTCGGATCCTGGCGCGCATCTTGTTGAGGGGGAGTTTGGGAGTTAGATTTCATGATCAAACTTAAAACCACTCGAGCGGGTTTTGAGAGTTATGGGGAGAGTGGACGCGCGTTTCCAGATTCCAGCGCCATAACGGCGTTGGAGAGTATCCAGCGATGAGAGAACGGAACAAAGTTTCTGTTCTTTTTTAAATAGCGGTATCGCGCGAGGGTCGGGGCAGATGAGAGAGGCGGTTATTCCAATTAGACGGATGGGAAGGTGGTCAGGGCGAGATGCGAAAGTATTGACTATTATCCACGTGGTTTCGTAAAGAAGTTTACCGTCAGCTGTTGGTGAGCTGAAGGTTGTTTGTTGACCAGCGCCTGAAAAATCACCAAACCTAACATAAGCAGATACGCAACGCGCGGCGACGCCATCGCGTCGCATGCGCCACGCGACTTTGTCAGCGAGAAGCAACAAATAACGCTTGAGCAGAGTTTGGTCCTCGGTATCCTGCGGTAGTGTGTAAGAATGACCGTAGGATTTGGGATCGTTGGTTGAATCGGCAACCCCCCTTAATCCCCCCTTGGGAAGGGGGGAGATTACGGGAGGGTAATTTTGTCCCCAGGCCGCGTTATGGAGCCAGAGACCCAAACTGTTAAATTCTTCGATGAGCCCTTCGACAGGGTATTCGCGTAGTTGTTTGAATGTTTTGATTCCTAGATCATCAAGCCGTTCGTTCACGCGCGGTCCAATGCCGCACAAGTCTTCAAGTTTTGATTTGTCGAGAAGATCCAAAACCTCGTTGGGTTTTACAACTGTGAGCCCGTTTGGTTTAACGCTTTCGGACGCGAGTTTTGCCATTAGACGGTTGGGTGCGATTCCGATTGAGGCAGTGATACGCTCGCCACATTCCTCACGCAGACGTTCGCGAATTGTTTGTGCCATACACGTTGCGCCAAAATAATCGCCGGCTTCCTGTGTCACATCCAAAAAACTTTCATCAACGCTAAACTCTTCGACGCTGTCCGTGAAGTCGCGGTAGATTGCGTTAAAGCGATGGGTGATATCAGCATATTTTTCTGGATCACCAGGCCACAGAATAATCGTTGGACAAATCCTCTTTGCCTCCCACGTAGACATCGCTGTTTTTACTCCTAACCGTTTTGCTTCGATTGACGCTGTCGCGACGACTGACCTCTTTTGATCCTTTCCAGTAATCCCAATCGGCTTCCCACGCAAAAACGGATTCGCCTGTTGTTCGACTGAGGCAAAGTATGAGTTCATGTCGATGTGGATAATGATGCGAGCCATGGCTGACTGTTTATTCTCTCTTAGGGTAAATACCCCGCAGCTTGCTGCGGATGAAAATGGTATCCTGTCCGCATGAGTCTCTACCTACACAAAAGCCACAATGTAA
>JAGVQB010000008.1 GCA_020051955.1 bacterium
CTCTTGTGAGAGGTGTCACAGACAAGAAGTTCTTCCTGTTCCGAGTGTCGAAGATCTATGGATAGACGGGGATGCTCCACAGGATTTACGTGTGATCCTGGTTCACGATCCCACCGAAGTGGGTCGTGAAGTCCATCCGGTCGCCGGCGTCCGCGGCGTCGAGAAGCTCGACCGCATGGTCGTCCGCCTCGAGCCCGACGAACTCCTTGAGCACCGCACCGGAGGACTTGAACGTCCCCTCGGCCTGGCTCTGCGGCTCCACGATGAGCCCCTCGAAGGAGCCGAGGATCTCGAGCCAGTCCTCGCGACCGTGCTCGTCGATCACGGCAACGATCTCGTGACCCGCCGCGCGGATCCTACTCACGAAGTCAGCGGTCATGTAGACGTCGCGGTTGTTCACCGCGAGATCCACGAACGCCACCTTCTGTCCGACTGGCCACGTGGAGGGATCCACCCTGTCCACCGTGAACGCCTGCGCGAACTGCAGGCCCACGTTGTCGCGCCCGATGAGGCGCAAGAGCGCGGCCGTGGTGCAGATACCATCCACGGATCCGACGCTGACGATCTGGGTGATGACCGAAAGGGTGCTGTGCATTGTGCCTCCTTGTGGCTCGGGTGCCCCCGAACGTTGCTGTTTTTTGCAACGGTTAGCTTGCGTGGAAAATCCTCGCGTTGCTTGTTTGGCGGGTCTCTCAAGGAGACCTATCAAACAAGAAGCACGAATTTTGTCATCTTGGATTAAAAAGAAGGCTGAAAAATATCATTAAATGGGCGTTTTGTCAATCGTCGAGGTGGTTTCGGGGAAGTTTTAGCTGGACAGTGTCGGGTTTTCTTTGTACATTCTTCCGTCAGGTCACACCGGCTTGAGCGGACAGGAGGCAACATGATCATCAGTCTCGTGAATCTCCCGCCAGCATTTCCTGATTCCCAGCTGGAGGAGATGGCGCGCGCAATTCGTGATGCAGTGAGAGACTCCGAATTCAACCCTGCTCACGTCGTGAGAGGGGGCACGCAGATATTGACTGACGACCGAACGCTCGTTGTGATTGTTGAGAAGCACGACGGAGATGGCGCCTCGTACGGATGGCGCACAACGATCGGCAAACGGCTTGTTGCTGTCGCGCGTGGTTACATGCCACAAGATTGGATGATCGTTGTCGCTGGCAACGAAACATGTGTGAATACAACCTGGGGCGTCCATAACCCCGAAGACAACGGCTACAGGGTGTGACGTGTTTTTGAACTGACTGAGACCTAACGCAAAGGTCTCTTTTTTGTTTGGCGAAACGTGTTGTGTCTGGTAGTATTTCCTCGATATGCGATATTCAAAAATGTTCGGGCGCACCACAAAAGAGGCACCGCACGATGCGGACTCCGTGAACGCGCGGCTTCTAACCCAGGCCGGTTTCATCAATCAGCTTATGGCTGGCGTGTACACATACTTGCCGCTTGGTTTGCGCGTGCTCAACAAGATCAAAACAATCGTGCGCGAGGAAATGAATACGCTTGGCGCGCAAGAGATTTTGATGCCGGCTCTCTCTCCAAAAGAGCCTTGGCAAAAAACTGGAAGGTGGGATGGGTTGGATGTGTTGTTCAAGCTCGAAGGGGCAGGTGGCAAGGAATATGCTTTGGGCGCGACGCACGAAGAAGTTGTGACACCACTGGTTCAACAATACATTCACTCGTACAAAGACCTGCCAGTTACGCTCTATCAAATTCAAGACAAGTTTCGCAATGAGCCACGCGCTAAGTCTGGGCTGTTGCGCGGGCGCGAGTTTTCAATGAAGGATCTTTACAGCTTCCACCTAACTGAAGACGACTTGACTGCTTATTACGAGCGCGTTAAGGGAGCGTATGCGCGAATTTTTAGCCGATGCGGTCTTGACGCGTTGGTTGTCGAGGCAAGTGGAGGGACGTTTTCAAAATATAGTCATGAGTATCAGGTCATTACAGATTCTGGCGAGGACATTGTTTATCACTGCAAATGTGGTTGGGCAGTGAACCGAGAAATTTTTGAGGGCAAGGTGGGTGACGTCTGTCCATCGTGTAAAAAAGGCATGGTTGAATCACACAAGGCAATCGAGGTTGGGAACATCTTTCCGCTCAAGACAAAATATTCTGACGCGTTTGGATTGGATGTTACCGGCGAAGACGGAAAACTCGTGCGCGTGCTCATGGGGTGCTATGGCATTGGGCCATCGCGAGTTATGGGATCAGTCGTTGAGGTTCATCACGATGAGCGCGGCATGATCTGGCCAAAGAGTGTCGCGCCGTTTCATATGCACCTTATAACGCTATCGAATAAAGATTCGGAAGTTAAGGCGCGGGTTGATGAGACAGCGGTTGAATTACATGATTCTTTCGAGAGGACTGGCATCGAGGTTTTGTGGGATGACCGCGATGACGCGAGCGCTGGTGAAAAGTTCGCGGACGCTGACTTGATTGGTATCCCTCTGCGGTTGGTTGTTTCGCAGAAGACTTTGGCAGAGGGTTGTGTTGAGTGGAAGGAGAGGAGTGAACCCGCAGATCCCCCCCCTGCCCGAGGGGGGGTTAGGGGGGGAGGGAGCCGGCTGGTGAAGATTGAGGACGTGATGGGAGAGGTGGGGGAGTGGGTGAAGGTCGAGTAAAATTTGATTTTGAATTTGAAAACCGGCTGTCCTGTGTATGAGCACAGGACAGCCGGTTATTTTGTTTGAAATTTCGGTTTAAACGACATTTTCCAGTTGGTTTTTTCTCCGTTTCGGCAACGAAGGTTGAGCGAGTAATAGTGTAATCATTTTCCTTTTTGTTACATC
>JAGVQB010000023.1 GCA_020051955.1 bacterium
CTTACATTGTGGCTTTTGTGTAGGTAGAGACTCATGCGGACAGGATACCATTTTCATCCGCAGCAAGCTGCGGGGTATTTACCCTAAGAGAGAATAAACTTTTTCGGGTTAATTAAACTTCCGTGTTGGTAGAAACATTGTTTCTCTTCTAACTGTAACGACGTTCTGGAAAACTTATGGGTCTATGACCATAAGTGGACAAATAAAAGAGGAGCTCGACGTGCTGTAAACCTATGCGGGGGTTTGTTCCCGAATTTGCGAACCCGACGGGTTCTCCCCCCGGCCGCTCATAAAAAATACCCCAGCGTTGCTGGAGTATTTTTTATGGGGCGGCCAACGGGGATCGAACCCGTACTACCAGGACCACAACCTGGTGTGATAACCATTTCACCATGACCGCCATGGGGGTTATCTCTAAATTCGCGATCTTGCGGCTTACGGGGCCCCACGACCGCCTCATCGTAGGATTTACCTACGCCTCGGCGGATCGTTTCCCCGTGCGCCGCAATCTCATCGAATTTAGAGATAACCCCATTCTTATTTGCGTCGAAAAGTTTATCTAAAATCAGTTAATGTGACAAGCCTACGAGATCCAGCACCGAATCAAGAGCGGCAGGAAGCTCAAAACATTTATCACGTGAGCCACTGAAGTGGCCGCGATTATGTTCAACAACGATCTTGGATCCAAGCGCGTCGCGAAACATGTCTTGATTGTCCAGCGGAACATACGGATCATCGTCGGAAAATATCGCAACACTCTTTTCAAGATGCGCGCGCACTTGGACAAGATCAAGCGGGGTCGTGAGCCAATGATCCGCAACATCGCGCACCTCATCATCATCTTCAAGATTCGTAAGCCGTTTAAAAAAACCGGCAACAAACACCGCACCCCCAACCTTTACACCATCTGGCAACCCCGCTAGAAACCTCGCGATCGCCTGGCAACCCATACTATGCCCAACAAAAAAAGTCTGACTATCTACTTGGCCAACAACTTCGGCTAACTTTGGAACCCAGTTATAAATCCTCGGCGCCCCCGGCTCTGGAAGCTGTGGCACAACCACCTCAGACCCACGACCCTCGAGTTCCCGCTTGAGCCACGGAAACCATCCTTCTTCCGGATACCCATCCCAACCATGAACTATTAAAATTCGCCTCATATGTTTTTCCCTGAAGTATGGCTTTCAAAAAAAGATGAGATGCGCCGCGCTGCCCGCCCGACTGACCAGCGTCAGCGGGTCGGGCGGGGAGGCAAGCAAAGACCGAGACGTAGGTCAATCCTACGTTGAGGCTTTTGCGAGCCGAAGCGCAAGCAGATCGCTTTTTTTGAAAGCCATACTGGTGCCCCCGGCAGGAATCGAACCTGCATTTAGAGATTAGAAGTCTCATGTTCTATCCATTGAACTACGGGGACGTGGCTGAATGATAACCAAAACGCTCAAAGATATCAAAAACCGCGCAGGTTATCCCACGCGGTTTTATCTACAGACTATGCGACTTCTTGGTCTTCTTCATCGCCTGAAACCTCTTCCAAATCATCCGGAGAAATCTCAGCGTATTTATCTACAATACGCGACCGCCCTATTTCTAATTTTGGATTGAGAGCATATTCTGGCCGTCCACCGACTTTCTCTATGTTAGCTCGATACCCGGCCGATCGCGCCTCACGTTGCGCTTGTCCAGTCAATCGTTTCCACAAGCCCCCGAGAATCCCTGTCTCCTTTGTCTCCTCCTTCTTACGCGCGCTGATCACGCCAGTCCTTTTTACTAACTCGCGTTGTGTGCGTACCGACGTGCGTGTGTCCTGCACCTGCGCCAATCGCGTCTCTTGTTTCAACCTGACCTTTTCTGCTCTTAAAATTTTATCCATCGCCTTTGCATCTGCTTGTGATTTTTTGTACGACTCATCAACTGATCCAAACATTGACCTCTTAAACCTGCTCCAAAAATTTTCGGGACTCTTCCTCGCGCTCTTTACCGCATAACGGTCAACGACGTCCTCAACTCTGTTTTGCCGCGCCACCACTGGACGCTCAACCTCGGACCGACTTCCACCCGACTCAAACGACACTTCTTGTGTCATTTTGTCGCGAGGCATTTTTTTGAGAGCCTCTGCGCGGGCATCGCGTCTTCGAGTATCACGGCGGTGTGTGCCTAAAATAATGTCTCCGGAAGAACCAAGACGCCCTTTAACCAATTGATCCATTTGTTTCTCTATTTGCGCCGCTTGTTTCCTTTCTTCAGCCAACACTTCCGCACGCTCGCGCGCGACCTCAACTTGAATAGTACGATCAACCGCTTCGCTCCGCGTTTTATCAGGACTCACCGCAATAACCTCTCCTTCGGTCGGAAGCATCTTTTGAATAACTAACCGCTCGATTTTCGCGTCAGAGGCGTCCTTATGAAAACTCTTTGTCGCCCCCTGATCCTTTCCTTGAGAGACAAGTTTTCGAAATGTCAGCTCAGTCTCGGCATTCCCAACAATTGCATTTAACTCCTCAAGTCTGTGCTCCAAAACTTCTTGTGGCTGACCCGAATATCGCTTTTCAAACGAAGCTGTCTTTGCCAACATCTCGGCTTTTCTATCATTCGCGCGATTACCAGGTCGCGACCCAGAATCTTTTTTAGTGTGTCTAGCTTCTACTTGACCAGAATATCCTGTCTCCATATATATGTTTCAATAAAGTAATAATTACTCATAAATTATCACATTTTTCCGTTTCCGTCAATTTCCACGCCGTGATTTTCCATGAAATTTTTTGTGAACCTCCTTCATTTGCGCGTTGGTGATGTGTGTGTAAATTTGTGTTGTTGTAATGGACGCGTGACCCAACATTGACTGGACAGATCGTATGTCAGCTCCGCCCATTAAAAGATCCGTTGCAAAGGTGTGGCGCAGTGTGTGCGGGGTGATGTGCTTGGTGATCCCAGCCTGCATTGCATAATGCTCGACCATTCGCTGGATCGAGCGGGGAGTAAGACCTATGTTTTGCGCGCGACCTTTTTTTGCGCGGTCATGAGATACAAAAAGAAATGGGGACGTATCGCGTCGCTTGGCAAGATAATTCTGCAGTGCCTCTTTGGCTGTTGATGAAAGATACACGATGCGCAACTTTCCGCCTTTGCCGCGCACTGTAAACTCATCGCGCTTCAAGTTCACTTGTTCGATTTTTAAATTCGCAAGCTCGCTCACGCGCAAGCCCGTGGAAAAAAGCAATTCAAGAATAGCCTTGTCGCGCAAGGCAACCATACCGGGCGCGGACGCAGGTCCCGCGAGCAACCTATCCAATTCCTCTCCTTCCAAAAACTCAACCTGCCGCTGTTCTTGTTTCCCAAGTTCAATCTTTTCTGGAGAAAGCGAGCGCACGTCAATGCGCGCCAAAAATTTCAAAAACGCGCGCAAGGCAATGAGATGATAATTCTGCGTACTGCGTTTCAGTGTTGCCCCTTCGCGTCCCTCAACATTTCGATTCAACCACAAGCGATACTTGCGAACCATCTCGTCTGTAATCTTGTCTGGAGTCGGACGCTTTGCCCAAGAAGAAAATCTGCGCAAATAAAAATCATAGTTACGAATCGTCAACAAACTTCGACCTCGCTCAACCTCCAAGTATTCAAGAAAGTCAGAAATATAATTGTCCAAACTTTTTACCATAATCCATCTACAGTATATCATCGCGCGCAATTCTTGCGTGTGATAGGATATGCTCACTTATGGGGACAGGAGCTCAACAATGGGTCAGTAAACTTGTAATGATTACGCTCGTGATGAGTGCGGCTGTATGCACTAGCTCTGTTTCATCGTGCAATGTCACGCAAGGCACGTCTCTTTTTAGAAACTCCTGCGTCGCAGAAAAATTCGAGACTCCATCACTTTGGATAACACTCGAGGAACCTATCGCGATCCCACTTAAAGAAACTTTTCTACTGCTCATCGCCTGCACGGCATTTCACGGTTCAAAACGTTTCGCAAGAAAGATGGTTGTCGCACCTATGTCACTAGTCCGTCTTCGCCACGCAGAACTGCCGCGTCTTGGTTTTTATCATTGCGACTCGTTTATCCCCAATCTTCTCGCCACACACGATTTTTGAGACACGTGAACAATAAATTATTAATCACAATAAAAATATATGGATCTAGATAACCCCTCCACACAACAAACTAACATCTTTGACAACATGCCTGCTAAGCAAGCGTTCTGGATTGGATTCGTAACAGCGATACTCTCAATTGGCACGCTTGGGTTTGTTGTATTGGGCAGTTGTATGCTAAACGGTGGTTGTTCAATTCAAAACGTCGAGGACCAAGATGACGATGTGCTCGCAGATGAGCTTGTGAAGGACGAAGCACAGGTGGCACCGACCATTCTTGCGGGTGTCCCAACTGTTACAGAGTCAGATCATATGCTCGGGGACAAAAATGCTCCTATCACCATCATCACCTACACTGACTTCCAATGCCCATACTGCGGACGATTCAATCCGACAATGGAACAGGTATTGGAAGAATACAATGGACAAGTACGTTGGGTGCAAAGAGACTTCCCGCTTTCATTCCATGCGAACGCAAAATCAGCGGCAAACGCGGCCGAGTGCGCTGGCGAACAGGGAAAGTATTGGGAGTACGGCGACAAGCTGTTTGAAAACCAATCCAGCTTTAGCGAGGATTATTACATTGAGCTTGCGAAAGGGCTTGGGCTCAATGAGAAAAGTTTCACCGAGTGTGTACAAAGCGACAAATACGCTTCAGCAATCGAAGCGGAAACCCAGGCAGGCGCCGCGGCAGGAGTGTCAGGCACGCCTGGATCATTCATCATCGATCAGCAGGGGAACGCGACGCCAATCAAAGGCGCACTTCCGTTTGAAACAATCGCTGGCGCGCTTGATGGAATGCTAGGAAAATAACTCGACAAAACAGGCCTGCGATAAGCGGCCTGTTTTTTTGCTCAAGTCGGGAATC
>JAGVQB010000015.1 GCA_020051955.1 bacterium
CTGTCACCTGTGTCACCTCTGTCACCTGTGTCACCTCTGTCACCTGTGTCACCTCTGTCACCTGTGTCACCTCTGTCACCTGTGTCACCTCTGTCACCTCTGTCACCTGTGTCACCTTTCCTCCTTTGTCACCTCCCTGGTATAATAACATCAGCTCCATGCAACTAATTTGGGCATTTCAATGGCTTTGGGTCTAGAACTGTCGTCTCCTTCGGAGTCGGCATGAGGACCCCGCGTTAAACCCACTTGTGGGTGTAACAATTTCTCAACGGTAGCCTGGTCGCAAGACTGGAACATCGTTGTGGAAAAGTGCCGAGATAAATCTCGGTATCCGACTATCGTGAGCCAAACCTAGTTACGTGGAGTCACAAAAGCACCTCTGGCAGAGAGGTGTTTTTAATAACCTGGTAACGGTATTTAGCTCAGTGAAGCGACGAACGAATCAGTGTCAGGGTAGGTTTCATCAAACGTGAAGTATAAGCTTTCGGCTTTTTCAATCGTTCCAACAAGCACGCATTTTTTGCCAAGACCGAAAGCGATCCCAGCTTCCATGTGCGAGGAATTTCCAGCTGGCAAAACCATTACGAGAACGTCAGCGTTTTTTAGACCATCTAAATCCTGCTTGAATATCTCAATGTAGTGTGGGTCATTGCGCCAATCTTGCGCGGCTTCATATTGTTGCATGTATTGTTCTGGCTCAAGATCGCGTCCAACCGCTGTAATTGTCTTCTCAACAAAGTAGTAAACATCATGTCCCCTTGATCGGATTTTTTCAACGAGCGGATCGAGGATGGCGCGGTTGCGCCATCGTGATGCGACAAAGTATTTCATATAACTCCAGCCTCCACGAGCGTGTCGTAATGCGGTCGTGAATAGCGGTATAAGTATTCAATGATTTTTCCCCGAACAGGAGTTTGATCCAGACCAATGTCGGTAGCAAATTTATTGATACGTTCAAGCGCTGGTCCCCGTTCCTCATCACGCTCAACCATCAGCTCGATTTCCGCGATCTCGTATCCAAAATCGCACACGTCCAGATCAATGTGAAATGACCCGCGCTTGTATCCGCGTCGTTGTTTAATGATGCGCGCAAACGGGAGGTATCCAGCCTCCAGCAGATCAGCCTCCAAGGAATTGCTTCCGGCAAGCTTGAGAAAATCTCTGATCTTCTGCTCATCCGATATTTCGTCATACGCAGTGCCGCCGAGTTTGTGCCCAAGGTTATGTAATCTGCGTTTTAACTCGAAAGCCCCGTTGCGTGTCCGTAACCAGTTGTCTTGTCGCGCAAGAGCATAATCGGACATATCAAAGAAAATATCTTCGTTGGTCTTTGCGTCAATAAACTCCGCGTCTTTGAGAAGTATTGATTCTTGTTTTGGGTTCATTAAATAACGTCTTTCCACCTCGATCATATGCGACAAGTTTACACGAATCCACGGGGGCTTGACAGGCACTTGAGGATTTGGGCAAAGCTCGGGTATCATATTCCTGCCTAATAAATTAGGTTTAAATAATTCATAATTTTTTTAGGGCAATAGCCAAGTGTATATGTTGTATCCATTCAGCTTTGTTTCCGACGATGAGTTAGGTGACGACGAAGAAGGTGTCGATGTGGGTGATGATTCGGACGATGATGATGAGGACAAGGACGATGAAATTGATCTTGGGGACGACGACGAAACGTAATTTACAAACCAGGCTATCAGTAGCCTGGTTTTGTTTTGTGGGAGCGGTATACTTCAATATCTAAGAGACCCATGATAAATAATTATGCAACTCCCATTTCGTCCAAAAGAAAAAATGAAAAAACTTCTTGAGCCAGATGAACCAACATATCTCACCGCGGAGGGGATAGATAAACTTGCGCGCAGACTTAAGCAGATTGAAGAGTGCGACCTTCCGCAGGCAATTATCGATGTGAGGCAGACTGGGGAGTTCGGAGATTTTTCCGAGAACGCGGAATATCAGGAAGCAAAGGCGCGCATGCGCAGACTGCGTGACCAGGCGACTGGAATTCGTGAGAAGCTAAAGACCGCGATTGTGATTGAACACGGCGCGGGTGGGGCAGGGGGTGTGCAGTTGGGATCCGTTGTGGTTCTTGAAACTTCAGATGGCCAGCAAAAGAAGTTTGAGATAGTTGGACCACAGGAAACCGATCCGTTGCGTGGCAGGCTTTCGTTTAAGTCGCCGTTGGGCGCGAAGCTTTTGAATCGCACTGTTGGAGAGAGCGTGTCGGTTCGTGGTGCCGCTGGGGAGGTGGTGTATACGATCCTCGAGATTGCTTGACGTGAATCACTTTCTGCTGTAAATAAACCACATATGACAAACTTTTTACGCGCAGTTTCGTCTGGAATCGTGGCGTTTAGTATGCTTTTAAACCTTGTTCCGACAGTCTCGGCTCATGAGCAGACCACAAGTTTTTTGCCCACGGCTTTTTCTTCTTGGAGCACTTTTGGCTCTCCTAGCGTTTTCACGGATCGCGTGACCGTTGAGGGATCCCAGCGTGAATGGGTTTGGATCGATCTGGACGCTCGCTATGTTGATGAGAACTACGTCGTCATCGCAAGTTACGCAGACAAGTCTGATGATCGATTCACAATGTCTTCTGCTAACCGTTCTCGTTCTGGCAATCCTTACATCTACGCGTATCTTATGGATGGGAACGGACGGATTCAGAAGTATCTATCTGGCACAACGACAATGAGCACTTCTCGAGCGGATTCGGATTACGTTGTGTACGGTATTTTTCCTACCGTTGCGAATATCAAAACGATTCGTGTGTTCTTAAAACAATCCAGCGTGAAGAACATCACCAACTCTGGCGCGAACGTTTCTTTTATGCGCCCGATCCTCGCCGAGGCTTCTTCAAACGCGCGAGCCAACGAGATAGTGAACGCGTACGCGAATCAGAACTTGAGTTTGAGCTACCAAGGTGTGACGATATCGAACGGATCGAACACTTCAACAAACCCTCCAACACCAACTCCGTCCACAGTAACCACAAACAATTGCGCTGGCACGAGAGGAAATTACATCTTCAATGATACGTTTGAAAATAGTGAAGCGCGCAATTCAAACATGAAGTTCGGCGCGGCTTCTGCTTTGTGGGCAGGTGTGTCGCACGATTATCAAGCGTCTTATTCTCCATACGATTACGTGGTATCAACCGATGGCCAGGGTGGCGCGCGCTCAGTAATGCTCAACAACCCGAACTACTCCGTGTACAACACGCCGCAGTTTTCAACAGGAGTTTTTTATGAGGAAGCAATGCGCCATATCACGACAGGTCTATTAGAGCCTAACGCGCAATATGTTCTCTCGGTTCGAGCGAAATATATTCGTGGAACGTCAAACGCGCCGTCAGTATGGTTGAGCCTTGGTCAAGAGACGGGAGCGGATGGAGTCGGCGTGTTCGCGAACATCACTGGGTTTGAAGTCGGGGATTCGTGGGTCTGCAAGGAGATGGCGTTTACGAACTCTGCATCGCGGTCAACGCCGCAGGACGTGGTGCTGTACTTCGGTGAATTGACAAAAGGCGCGAGCCTGGCGATCGATCAGATACAACTTATCAAAAAGTAAAAATGAACAGCCGGGGCTTAGGCTTCGGCTGTTTTTAATTCCGCGAATTTGGTACGCTATCGATAATATGTCACGACAAGAACTTGATCAGGAATCATTCTACGGGCTTGGGATCGCGCCATCATTGCTTGATCGCATTGAGGAATTGGGTTTCAGACATCCAACGCCGATTCAGTTTAAGGCAATCCCTGTTGCATGCGCTGGGGACGACGTAATTGGGATAGCGCAGACAGGCACTGGCAAGACACTCGCGTTTTCAATCCCGATGCTTCAGCAGATGCACGCGCGCGGGAAAAACGGTTTGATTCTTCTCCCAACGCGCGAACTCGCTGTGCAGGTTGAGGAAACACTGCAGAAGCTTGCGGCGCCGTTGGGCTTGCGCACTGCTGTTCTTATCGGTGGTATAGCAATCAACCCACAGACAAGACAGTTACGAGCGAAACCCCACGTGATAGTCGCGACGCCAGGCCGACTGATTGATCATCTTGAACAAAAGCATTTAACTCTCGATCGTATCGGTGTGTTGGTACTGGACGAGGCAGACCGAATGTTGGATATGGGTTTTGCTCCACAGCTCAAGAGGATTTTGTCTGTTGTGCCAACCGATCGCCAGACAATGTTGTTTTCAGCAACCATCCCAGAGGAGATCACGAAGATCGCGCAAGCGTACATGAGAAAACCTTTGCGTGTTGAAGTGGCTCCCTCTGGCACAGCCGCAGAGAACGTTGATCAGGAAGTTTACATTGTAGGCAAGTCAGATAAGACTCGATTACTCGGGCGCTTGCTGGAAGAGTATAAGGGTACCGTGCTTGTCTTCACGCGCACCAAACACGGTGCTAGAAAAGTCGCGCGGGATATTCACATGATGAATCATTCTGTCGCTGAGCTTCATTCCAACCGTTCACAAAATCAACGCCAGGACGCCCTGCGAGGTTTTTCGTCTGGCAAGTACCGCGTCATGGTCGCGACAGACATCGCGGCTCGTGGGATAGACGTAAAAAATATCGAGCTCGTTGTGAACTATGATCTGCCTGACCACGTTGAGGATTACGTTCACCGCATTGGCCGCACTGGTCGCGCTGGAAAATCAGGCAAGGCAATTTCGCTCGCGGTGCCAGAACAAAGAGGGGACATACGTCAGATCGAAAAATTGATCCGCAAATCATTGCAGGTCAAAATGCCTTCGGGGCAGATCGTGGATAGAACGAATGAACAAAAACTGCCGGTTACATCTCCGGCAGTTCACAGATCTGGGTACGGTCGACCATCCGGTCAGAGCCGTGGATATGGTGGAGGTGGTCGTAGATTTAGTCGTCCAAGAAACAGTGGCTCGAGATAAAGTTTATAGACTTGAAAGATTGATTGTCATCATTGCCCCGCAAGATCCTCCACTCACATAGAGTTGACCTGTGGCAGTGCCGTCTGATCCAGCCTGGATTTCGAGCGTGCCCTCAAAAGTCTCGTCCTCGTAGTCGAGCAGAATATCACCATCACCATCAACGGGCGTGCCAACATCAAACGGCGCGCCTGTTTGCGTATACACGTTCGTGTCTGGAATTTGTTGGATGGTGATACCAAGCGGGTCAACGTAAAACTCATCCTGCGATGGCGCGCCAGTGTCCAGGTCAACGACGTACGACAGCTCCAGTGCCGCTGGCACTCCTGTGAAACCAGCTATCCCAGCACCCACGCAATTGTCCTGCGTATCCTCGACATCAACCTCCCAATCACCCTCTGAAAGTGTATTCACAACTGTTTCAGGCTCCCCAGAGAGGTCAGCTTCGAGAAGCTCCATAACAAACGAATAATCTCCAGTGCACAGCTTATTATTGTCCCAGTGAATTTCACCAGAAATAGTGTCAGATGTTTGTGCTGTAAAATCAAAGTAAACGCTACCAGCGCCTGATTGCCCAACAGGGAAAAGCCGCGTGTAGGTTTTATAGAACGATCCATTTCCTGGTTGGCGATGAAAGACGATTTGTTGCCCGTCGAGGTTAATCACGACGATTTCTCCAGGCGCGTTTACTGATAGTTCCGCTTCGCCACTGGTTCCATATGGGGCTGATCCCTGAGCTGGGCATTTGGATCCAGTTAAGCTTACTTCAATGATTTTGAACGACCAATATCCACTTATGGGAGGAGGTGCGAGATTTTGAGACGTGCAACCAGCACCCAATAGCGCGATGATGGCCAAGCTAGAAAATAAGATTTTTTTCATATCTAGATGTTATCGTTTATTGATTCAACAGATGTCATTTGTTCTGAGATATCAAAGCCGTCAGCGGATGAAATTGGATCGCCATACGTGTAGTCGCCATAAAACGATTCTGAAATATCATCAACCTGTTGGTTCCAATTATCGCCGTAGATTGCTTTCGCGACTTCCTCGCTGGCGATGGGTCGAAGTACTCCGTGACGCTCAACAACATATACGGTGTGAACAGTTTGGTACTTCACCATTTTTGTTCCTGGATGATATGTCACATTTTTGCCAAGCGTGAAGGATGACATTGTTGTGCTTGAGACAAGATGAAGATTCGTGTAGTCAGCGTACCAAGTGAAATAAACTTTCTCGTTGGTGAAGGCGTGGCGCTTGCCATCGTTGTCTAAAAAATAAACCGTGCGGCAGGGATGCGAGTCGTCCTCGCCGCCTGGGCAAACGGTTTTGATTAACACTGGCGAGGCGGCGATTACTTCGGCGCGTTCCCAATCTGTCGCGTCAGTCTCGCTTGTTTCAATTGGCGCGTCCAACACTGACACGATTCGACTTTTGCCAGACGTTGAATTGCTCAGCTCGTCTTCGCACACAGCGCGAATGCTGTTGGCACTGCGCTCTGTTGTGAAAGTGTATGTTGCTTGCCACACACCCGTTGTCGTGTTGAGCGTCATTGGCGTGTCGTAGATGCTTGAGATCACAAGCACACAAGACGCCACGCCAGACGCGTCGGTCGCCGTGGCGAAGAACGTCTGTGGGACGTTGTAGACAGCCTCAAGAGGGGAGACCACGCTCACGACTGGACCTGTCGTATCAGCGGCAATAGCTGGGTGGATAAGAGAGAACAGGGCGCAAAAGACGATGAACATTATGACCAAAGGTTTTGTTTGCATACTGCTGTATTATACGGGTTTGTTGGTAAAAGAAAAAACCGCACGTGTGCGGTTCGAGGGTCAGAACGTGATGGTCATGGACTTGATGTTCGACAGCGTACCTCTTGGCAGGTCATTCGTGTTGATTGCCCCGTCAGAGTTATTCATCCATAGCTGGATGTGGTAAATGATACCTTCGTCAGCGATCTTGTCGTCATTCAATTCGATTCGCGTGACGCGGATTTCCTGACCAGGTAGTGCTTGACGAATGCACTTTCCGAGTCCGGTGATGGCATCAAGTGCGAACATGGCCTGCGACATTGACCGCAACTTGAGTCCAATCGTGTAGGTCATTACTCCATCCGCGGCGATTCTGTGGAGACCCAGGTTGATGTCTGCCTCCCAGTACGCGAAGTCAATCAAGAGCTGTTCGCCAGGCACGGGGGGGGTTTCGGAGAGCATGAGATATTCGAACTTTGATGGCATCTCTTCTCCCTTGTGTGCGTCTGGTCGCGCGATTTGTTTATCACGATTCGGCGGTACGGTCAAGGTTGCACCCAAAAAAACGGTTTGCTATAATCATCGCGTTCTTTGGAAGAGAGAACATTCGGGGGTAGCTCAGCGGCACCTGCCTGCCGGCAGGCAGGGAGCGGATCGTTTGTAACTATGTTTACCGTGTACGCAATTAAGAGTCTCGTAGATGGGAGAATTTACGTGGGATTTACAAAAAATTTGCAAAGAAGATTAGATGAACATAATAATGGCCGTGTTAGATCAACGAAGTTTTACGTGCCCTGGGTAATCATCTATACTGAGCCCGCACTTGACCGTTTAAGTGCGAGACTAAAAGAAAAGAAGTTAAAATCTGGTTCAGGTAAAGAGTTTCTAAAGCGTCAAGATTAATAATTCGGGGGTAGCTCAGCGGCAGAGCGGCTCGCTGTTAACGAGATGGTCGTGGGTTCGATCCCCACCCCCCGAGCCAACAACGTCTCAGCAGAAATGCTGGGATTTTGTTTTTGAATGTTCATCTCGATTGCATAGACCTGGTATAATGCGTTTGCTTATTATCGACAGCTCAACGTATGAATAAACGTTTCCTGCTTTCTCTCATAAACATCCTTGGGCTGTGTGTCGTGATTACGGCTGTGACTTTGGTGTTCGTTCACGATAGTCAATGGATGGGTGTACTGCTAATCATGCTTGGTGTTGTTTGTTTACTGAGTCTCTTGCCTTTTGGTATTCAGTTGAAATCAACACTCCCCGATATCGTTTTCGGCGTAATCGACAACGGGATCTTGGCCGTCATGGCAATTTTTGGAGGATACTTAGGTGGGATCGCAGGTGCGATTCTTGGTGGTGTGGTTGGCAACGCAATTACGGATGGTATCGCGGGTATCTTTGAGGGATACATCGCAGAAAAGTTTGACGGTACGGACGTACCTTCTAACAGATCAATGTTGAAATCAGCTGTAGGAAAAATGTCTGGCTGCCTTTTTGGTGCAGGAGCTGTTTTAGCCGTCGCGAGCTTGTTTCAGTTGAGTTGAGGAAAGACGATCAATCCTTGATGTGCCGAAATCGCGGTTCTAACGTCCTCAACAATTTTCAATATGAAATCCATCATTATTCGAGGTCCCCTCGGCGTCGGAAAAAGCACAATCGCAAAAGCGGTCGCTGATAAGATCGGAGGTATATATATTTCGATGGATGAAGTCCTCGATCAAAACGGTCTAGATAAAGCTGTCGAGGGCGAGAGCATACCGCTCGCCAACTTCCTCAAAGCAAACGAGATCATCGCGTTTGAAGCAAGGCAAGCGAAAGATCGAGGTAAGTCAGTTGTCATTGATGGCAACTTCTACCACAAGGAGCAGATCGATCAGCTGATTCATTTGCTTGAAAGGGACATGCTGGCCTTCACGCTTAAAGCCTCCGTCGAGACGTGTATCGCTCGAGATGCGGCACGAACGAAACCATACGGTGAACCTGCTACGCGGGCGGTACACATATTTGTTTCCGCGTTCGACTATGGAACGGTAATCGATACAGAGGCGCAGACACCAGAAGAAACAACCCGGTCGGTAATGAGCTGTGTCGTAAAGCCGAACACCATCCTCACCTCTAGCTTCAATACCATCGTCGGAGAGCTTCAAGAAAAATTCTTGTTACCAAAAACGGCATCGGTGGCTTTTATCCCAACGGCTGGAGATCCGTATCCGGAACGACCCTGGGTTGATGCGGATCGAAAAGCTCTCGTTGAATTGGGGTATAGCGTCACGGACATCGACCTGAAAGGTGTGACGGCGGAATCACTCGAAAAGGAACTATCCAGCCACGATATTATTTTCGTTGCAGGTGGCAACACGACCTATCTCGTTCAGCATTCCCATGTTTCCGGTTTTGCTGATTTGATTCGTGACCTCCTCAAACAAGGAAAATTCTATATCGGCTCAAGCGCGGGTTCGATTCTTGCTGGTCCGACAGTTGAACCATTTGTAACTGAAGATCTTGCAGAATTACCGAGAGATTTTGTTCTAACGAATCCGTCGTGTCTTCGTCTTGTTGATTATGTAGTGTTGCCTCATGACCAAGTTGAACAGTTTTCAGCCGAGCATGACAAAATCATCAAGGGGTACAGCGATCGGCTATCGTTTGTTAGGCTAACCGATCAGGAGTACCGAGTGGAAAATATTTGAGATATGTCATGGAAAAATTCTGAAAAATGGCAAGCGATGGTGAGCGGAGAGGATTGTACTTTCTGCAAGGACATCCACTTGGAGGTGAACCCATTTAGTTTCAAAGTGGCCGAAATGAAACAAAGTATTGTTCGACTACCGCGCAACCAATTCATGCGTGGTTATGTTCTTGTGGCTTTGAAGCGGCATGCGACGGAACTCTATGAGTTGTCAGAAATTGAGCTGGCAGAGTTTTGGGAGGATGTAGCAAAAGTGGCGAGAGCGATCAAAACCATTTTTTCTCCCGTGAAGATCAACTACGCAATTTACGGAAATCTTTGCCCGCATTTGCATTGTCATCTGTTTCCGCAACAAATCGAGAACGATCCACACGTCGCAATAAAACAGGACGAGAAAGAAGTGCTCTTGAATGAGTCAGAATATCCTCTTATTATCGAGGCCATTCGAGAACAGCTAGTTAATAAACCAAATCAGCCGTCGTGAAGGTAGGGATATTAATATACCCCCGATGCTCTCGAATGGCAGTTCTAATGTCCTTCACGACGCGGAGCCATATAAAATCGACTGATGAACGCCAGTCGATTTTCTATTACTTGGTGGCTTCGATGCGCGAGTGAGTTAAGGACGAACGCAAAAATATTACGGATCGCGTCGGTCTTCATTTACTTTTGGTGAGTAGGGGATAACCTTTTGAAACTCTAAATCCCAAGACACGTAACGTCGCTCGCGAGCGACGTTACCTGACCCCAATTACTTTGCATACGTTATATTTGAATGTATGAAATCTTACAAAGCTCTGAAGACTCAACTTCTAAAAGACAAAGAGATTAAAAAGGCTTACGACGAACTTGGTTCTGAATTTGTGGTGATTGAAAAATTGATTGATCAGCGCATCAAACGAGGTCTCTCTCAAGCAGACCTTGCGGAAAAGATCGGAACCAAACAATCGGCCATTTCTCGATTCGAATCGGGTTCTTACAACCCAACGATCGACTTCCTCTACAAAGTAGCTGACGCGCTTGATGCCAAATTAAAGATTACGGTTTCGTAGCCTCTCGACCGCATCAAGGCGGTTCTGGCATCCTCCGACGAGGAGTCATAGAAAATCACAAGAAGGTCGTGGTAATTTGTTATCTTGTATGGTTTCAGATTGGGTTGATGAGTTGAACGATCATCAGGATTTTCCTGGTGATGTTTGATACACTACCTACATTATGAAATTAAAGACCAACGCGGAAAATCAGCTCGTTGTGTATCAGGCAAAATCCGGAGCGATTAAACTTAGAACTGATGCCACAAAAGAAACAATTTGGGCCACACAAGCTCAAATTGCCGAAATTTTTGTTGTTGAGCGTTCGGTGGTGACAAAACACATTCGTAATCTTTTTAAAGATAAAGAGCTGGATGTACGTTCAGTATGTGCAAAATTTGCACATACTGCAGGGGATGGCAAAACGTACCAAGTTCAGGCTTATAACCTTGATGTTGTGCTAAGCGTCGGTTACAGGACGAATTCGAAGCGTGCTGTTGAATTTAGAAAATGGGCTACAAACGTCTTGCGTCAACACATCACGCTTGGCTATACAATCAATCCTTCCATGATTTCCTCTCACTACGACGAATTCATGAAAGCCGTCGGAGACATCAAGGCGTTGCTTCCCGCAAGTCAGACAGTTGACTCCGCGAGTATTCTTGAACTCATCCAAGCCTTTGCAGACACTTGGCTTTCGCTTGATGCTTATGACAGGGACGCTCTTGAAATTAAGTGTGCCAACAAAAAGGCACCTTCGATAACTGCTCAAGAACTGAGTTCTGCTTTGGCACAGTTGAAACGGCAGTTGATCGCCAAGGGAGAGACGACGGAACTTTTTGGTGCGGAGAGAGTACATGGTGCTATCGATGGGATCGTTGGAACTGTTATGCAGTCGTTTTGCGGCAAGGCGATGTATCCAAGCGTGGAGGAAAAGGCAGCACACCTGCTCTACTTCGTCGTCAAAAATCATCCGTTTACGGACGGTAATAAACGTTCAGGAGCTTTTGCCTTCGTCTGGTTTTTGCGTCGTGTCAAACGTCTCGACACGACACGTATGTCTCCAGAAGCACTCACGGCATTGACGCTTTTGATTGCTGAAAGTGATCCTACGGACAAACAGAAAATGATAAATTTGGTCTGTCGACTGCTCATTAATAAACCAAATCCGTCGGTGTGAGATTCGATATTGAAATGTAACCTTAATGCTCACGAATGGTGGTTTCGATGTCCATTGCGATGTGAAGCCATAAAAAATCGACTGGCGTTTGTCAGTCGATTTTCTATTACTTGGTGTGTTCAATGCACGAGCGAGTTAAGGACGAACGCAAAAATATTGCTGATCGTGTCTGTCTTTACTATACTTCTGGTGAGTAGGGGATAACCCTTTGAAACTCTAAAACCCAGGATCCGTTATATCGCTCGTGAGCGACGCAACCTGGACCCAATCAATATGAGTGAACAGCTGACCGTTCAAAACCCTGATGTAAATCCTTTAGATACAGGTTTACACCATATCAATGCCGAGACGTTGCAGAGATTCGAGAGAGCATATCGTGCCCGTATCAACCTGCTCACCATCGATCTGCCGCGTGAGATGGGATACGATCCTCAAATTGTTGATGTACAAAGGATTATTGATATTGCTGAAAAGAAGGGTGTGCTTGATAAGCTTTATCAAGAGGTTGGCGCAACAACGGCGCAAGAACTCATGGAAAAAATGATCGCGCTTCCAAAGTTAGGATCTGTCGGAAAGATGCTGGGCGGTGTTGCGCATCGAGTTGGTATCACATATGAAGAAATGAGTGACCAAAAAATGTTCGTGTCGTCATTCCTTAAAACTATCGACAGCGCGGAAGGGACAAAAAAATTGAATGAAGCTCTCACCAAGCTTGGTTATTGATAAATGAATTCGGGTGCCACCGGGGTCAAGTCTTGGGTTTTAGAGAATGTAGAAAAAATCTAAATCCCAAGACCTGGCCACAATCATCCGCTTGACCCAAATTGTTAAAATAAGATCGAACCCAAACTGCATTGAAAGCATATATGCGAAAAGAAACCCCGAGTGAGTATCTGGAAAAATATCGACAAGAACCTATTAATGCGGAGACGCAACGACGGATCAATGAGTTAAATACGCCGTGGGTGGAAGTTGAATACCGAACGGACGGCAAGGTAGAGACAACACGTGACAATCTCAATCTGGCGTTTGAGTATGTTGCTGTTCCAAAAGATATTTCGACGATCTTTGCAGAAAAAGGGCGGTCGGACGACGATTACTTCGAGCTGACGAATCTCGAAATACAAGACGTGAACAGCGGGACAAGACGAAACGTACGAGATGTTTTGCCAAGCGATTTCAAGGTCTATTTCTCGCCCTACCAAAAAGGCGAAGAGACGTGCTATGTCTACATCGAGGAGAAGCGAATTGTACTCCATGGCAGTCCCGCCTCTCCGAGAATTTTCTTGGCACTGTTCCATGAAATCGGTCACATTTATGAACAGCGTAATGAAAAGACATTTGCACCAGAACAATACGTCAATCGGAAATCGGTTGATGTAACGGATATCGCAAAGAAAGTGCATTCCGAAAGAGATGCTTGGGCGTTTGCTTTCAAATATCTGCGCCCCTTACTCACTCGTACCACTGACGAACAAGGTGCTCTTTTGGCTGATGATGTTCTCGCCTTCGCTAAAAATGTTGCTCTGCACAGTTATTCCCAAGGCGCTCAATGGGATGTTTCCGAGAGAAGATCAATGGCGAGCTTCGCATGGGACTACGCAGATGATTTTGACGATGACTATTGGTATGGAGGTACTGATACTGATAAGAAGGATGAGGAGTAGTTTTGGTAATCGTTTATGAACGACGCCTATTCGGTAAAGTAAAGCCGACAGTGTAGATATGCTAAATAGAAATAATCTCACGTCTGTAGTTGAGGCATTTCGTCTCTCCATCGAACCATACTGAGGAGCTTTTTGGGGGGTAGGTCGGGAATCGGGAATTCGGACAAAAAATTCTCGTTTCCCGGCCTGATCCCGTTTCTCGCCTTTCTCAATTTTTTTATGCAACAAGAAGGTGTTAGTAAATATATCACCACAACAGGGAAATGTGATTTGATTGTTACCCCAGAGGGAGAGAAGATTTGGTTGATGGTGAGTGCTGTATCCAGACCTAAACCGCGAGGCAGATCCTCAACGCGAGCACCGGCTTATTTGAGACGAGGCAAAAAGAAAGAGTAGAATCGTGTGACCTTTCACAGAAATAATATGAGAAAAAATGAACATCCTTCGCAGAGTCAGTCTTCGCGAATTGAGATTCAAAAAGATCGGGAGATTTCTAGACAAGATTTTTTTCCACAAAAGACCGAGCTTGAATCTCCAGCTGTGCTTTATGCGTTCCTTCTTGAAACAAGTAGTGTTTGGGATGACTTTTGGAAACAGCATGAGAAAGATAGAAATAAGTACACTGACACGGATGGTTGTTCAGTTTTTCCCGAAGTGGTTATGGATAAAGTGTTTGAGAGATATAGCTGGCTAGCAAAACAAAATCCGATTGTCACGATATATCACCAAACAACAATGGAGGGGTTGAGCCAGATTTTGGATGAAAAAACCGGCGAGATGACATTGCTATCAGGCAACATTCATAAGTTCAATGGACAAGGAATTTATTTCGGGTTGTCCGAGCCGTTCAATTGGATTCAAGAAGACATTGGTGGCGCAACTTTTGTTGCTGAAGTTCAAATCAACCAAGGCTATCCCTCATTGAGCGGAAACGCGCGAAGGCCGATGTTTATGCTTCCAAGGTTATTTGTTAATTCCGTTGCCGACTATGATCCAATCGAAACAGTGCGTGGAACTCGTTTGTCAAGAGATTGGAAACGGAAGAGTGAATCGATTTTGATACACAGAGATGATCAGAAGTCCCTTGATAAGGATATCAAGCCGGGTCTAAAACATTATTATTTTGATTGTCGCGACGAGGGACACGATTCTGATATTTGGTGGAAGATGGATGATGAATACTACGGGCCATTAAATCGATTGCACCCGAATGAAGCGGATCTAAAATATATTGATAAAACATTGGGTCTTATTGGAACGGAACAGGTGGAATACGATGAAGATATCTCTGCGCTTCATACGCGCATTTACGTCGAAGAAGATAACCCGTTGCTTGTAAGTTGCGTCGCGCAGATGGTTTCAGCTACTGAAATTGTGTATGGAAAACCAGGAAGTCGCGGGCGTAAGATGATTGACGAGTATAAACAAGGGCAGGCTGGTAAACAGCAAGCCGCGTAGTTTTATAAAATGCCAAATTTAAAACCCGCGTTTTGATGCGGGTAGTTGATCGTCTTGAGCCGAACTTGCTACTTGTTGATCACGAGCGGAGCGCTGTCCTGCGCTCGCATGGTGATCACAGGCGTCTTGGGTAGGGGATTCCCGCGTGCGTCTGTGACGCAACACATGACGTACGTGCGGCCCTCTCGACCGGTGCACTGCATGATGGTGACGAAGCTGTTGTCCACCAGAGCGCCGAAGTTCATTGTCGCCCAGTACACGCCCGAGACTTCGTAGCCCGTTGCTCGGACTTCGATCTCGAAGTTCCTTCCGTCACCTTCGTCTTCCCAGTACTTGCCGATGTGCATGAGCCCATCGTACCGGAAGACGGACTCGTTGGGGTTGTCCTCCACTCCGTCATCGGTATCGGCCGCGAGTCCGAAGCCC
>JAGVQB010000051.1 GCA_020051955.1 bacterium
CCAGAACCAGCTCAGGGAAGAAGAGAAACACCAGGCAACTCTACGACAGCTTGGATTAAATCTTTGAAGCGCGGGGGCTTGCCCCCGCGTGGTTCACTACGGAGAATGCCGAAAAGCAAAAGTATCGAATATATACGCATTTCAATCCCGAACGAAACGAAATTTTCTTCGCTCGTAAAGTGCTTTTTGTTGAGGGTGATTCGGACAAGATACTATTCTCAACACTCTGCGAAAAAAAATGGGGCATCAATATTGACGAAGGAGGCATTTCAATAATCTCGTGCGGAGGCAAAGGCGGTGTTTCGTATTTTGTTGGCGTCTGCAAATTGATTGGCTTTGATGATTATTTTGCAGTGTGGGATAAAGATCAAAATTTAGATAAACCCGATCTACTTAACAGCACGAATACTGACGGAAAAGGGTTGGAGTTAGACCCGAATCTTGAAGGGTTTTTGAATCTCCCGCAGGGAGATGATGTAGATAAAGTTAAAAATGCTCACGAATGGGCAAATGACAACACAAAAACTACTCCGAATGAATTTGAGTGCGTAAAGAATTTTTTGGTGCAAGGAGATAATATTAATATCGCAACAGAAAAAGAAGTAAATCCGGAAGATATTCCGTTTTAGTATTTTTATAAAAATTTATGTCTGAATATTACAACCCAAACAGAGACGCTTCATGGAACTATGGGGGAAAGAATTGGAAACTAAGTCGCTCTAAGATTGACTTGTTTTTGGAGTGTCCGCGATGTTTCTATATGGATAATAAGCTCGGTGTAAAGCGAGTACCCGGATTCCCATTTTCGATAAACAGTGCGGTGGACTATCTTCTTAAACAGGAGTTTGATTCATATCGTGTAAAAAATGAGCAACATCCGCTTCAAAAAGAATACGGCATAGATGCTCGACCCATGTCTCACGATGAACTTGATGAATGGAGGAGAAATTTTGGTGGTATTAGACACTTACATGAGCCAACAGGATTTTTAGTAACCGGTGCGATTGACGATCTATGGATCAATGGAAAAGACGAATACATTGTTGTTGATTATAAAGCAACGGCAAAGGACGAGGCGGTAAAAGCATTAGATAAGGAGTGGCAAGACGGCTACAAGCGACAAATGGAAGTCTACCAATGGCTTCTACGACAAAATGGGCTGAAGGTTTCTGATATTGGATATTTTGTTTATTGCACTGGCAAAATGGACCGGCAAGCTTTTGATAAGCGAATTGATTTTGATGTGAATTTGATAGAACACAAAGGAGATGATTCATGGGTAGAAAAAACCTTACTTGAAATTAAAAAATGCTTGGACAGTACGATACCGCAATCCGGAGAAGGATGTGATCATTGCGCTTATTGGAATTCTCGAAGTCAATTTGAGAAATAATTTATGGAAGTAGAATCAAGGCAACAAATTTTAGAACGCCGGAAAGAGATCGAGCAGGAGCTCGTGGATATGCTCAAGGAGACCGAGAGTGATTTTACTTTGGATCATGTTCGGGATGCTATTTTCCATGAAGAAGGCAACGATGACATGATGAAAGTGATGGCAATGTTTGATCGTGGTGGAGACGCTTCGGAACTAAGCAATGTGCTCGAGCTGGTAACCGATGCGTGGAATTACTTTCCGCACAAAGTTCTTAATGGTTTGTCTCCGGCAGAAAAATTATTAGAGCATCATAATTAAACCAAGATATGAAAATTAACACTTCGACGAGCTCAGTGCGAGTCAACACATTCAAACTCATCATCGCCATCGTAGTTTCCGAGATGGCCGGTATCCTTGGCTCGGTGTTTACCACGCCCTCCATTGCCGGCTGGTACGCCGGTATCGTCAAGCCGGCTCTCAACCCTCCGGCGTGGGTGTTCGGTCCGGTCTGGACGACACTATTCGCTCTAATGGGCATATCAGCGTTCTTAATCTGGAAAAAGGGACTGGATCGCAGAGATGTAAAAATCGCCCTTGGCATATTCCTCGGCCAACTGATCTTGAATACGCTTTGGTCGATTATCTTTTTCGGTCTGCATAGTCCCGGTGGTGCGCTTATCGAGATCGTATTCCTCTGGCTTGCCATTCTCGCTACGATCATCGCCTTTGCAAAAATCTCTAAACCAGCCGCGTGGCTTCTCGCGCCATATATTCTTTGGGTCAGTCTTGCTGGCTACTTGAATCATGCAATTTGGGTGTTAAATTAGAGAACGAAACGAATATGGCCAGAATTTGGAATCATTCGACAAAGCTCATGACAAGTAAACACAGACAAACTAATACCCCTCTTCAAAGAAAAGTTCTCGTAGGGATGTCAGGGGGGGTGGATTCGAGCGTGTCAGCGGCTTTGTTGTTGGAGACAGGGTACGAGGTAGTGGGCGCGTTTATGAAGAATTGGTCAGATTGTCAATGGCGGGAGGAAAAACGCGATGCCGCGCGCGTGGCGGCAAAGTTAGGGATACCGTTTGTGGAGTTAGATTTTGAGAAGGAATACCGTCGCGACGTTGTTGAGAATATGTTCGAGGAGTTTGCCGCGGGCAGGACTCCGAATCCAGACGTGATGTGTAATCGCTTTATCAAGTTCGATCGTTTTGTAAAAGAGGCTGATCGGTTGGGGTGCGAGTATGTCGCGACAGGCCATTACGCGCGCGTTTTTGAAATCCCCCTCCTTCCCAAGGAGGGGTCAGGGGAGGTTGCCTCCAGTTTTGGTATTTTTGCAGGAATTGATAAAAATAAAGATCAGTCGTATTTTCTTTGGGCAATCAACCCGGCGATTCTTTCGCGAGTTCTTTTTCCAGTCGGCGAGATGACAAAGCCGAAGGTGCGCGCCAAGGCTCGCGAGCTTGGGCTAGTGGTCGCTGATAAAAAAGATTCAACAGGAATTTGTTTTGTGGGCGAAGTCGAGATGAGAAAGTTTTTGCAAGAACGTATCCCGAAAAATCCTGGTAACGTTGTCACGGTTGATGGACAGGTCGTGGGCACGCACGAGGGGTTCGCGTTTTACACAATTGGTCAGCGTCACGGCTTGCAGATCGGAGGAGGCGCGCCATACTACATTGTTGAAAAACGTCCGCTCACAAACGAGCTTGTCGTGTCCAGTAATTTTCACCCCGCGCTTTTCCGTAGCGACCTAACCGCGTCAAAACTAAATTGGTTTCACACCCCCAGTTTTCCATTCACATGCCAGGCGCGAATTCGTTATCGTCAACCATTGCAGGAGTGTGTCGTTGAAGAGGGGGTTCGTGTACTTTTTTCTATCCCCCAGCGCGCTGTAACTCCTGGCCAATCAATTGTCTTTTACCAAAACGACGATGTCCTCGGCGGCGGAATAATTGACTAACAAAAAACCGTCCTTGGAAGTGTCCCTGGACGGGGTTAGGACTTGCGTGCCTCCTTGATGAGTTCTGCGAGCGGTGCGAGCGAGTCGCACACCAGGATCGCGGTCAGGCGATCCCACATCTTCGGAAGGTTGTTGCGGAAGTCAGAGTTTTGGTTCTCAATTTCGTTAGGCGGTATGATGAGCACATTGAAGCTTGACGGGCTCATCATGGATGCGTCCAGCACGGTGTCTCCAACAACGAGTAGATGATCCTCTCGTACGTGAGAGAGATCGCGAAAACGTTTCACAACGAACTTCTTGCTCCCAGCTCCCACTACGTTGATGTGACAGCGATTCACCAGACCTGCATCGTCGAAGATGATTCGGGTGGCGGCGACAGCGGCAGAAACATCCACGTGGCGCAACCAGCTCTTGATGAACTGCTCGATGCCAAAGCTGATGACCACGCGCTTGTCCATGAGCCGTAGAAGTTCCAACGCCCCTTCACGAGGCGAGAGCGTCTTGGCAACATCATCAAGCTGTTCTTCAGTGATGCCCGAGAGGCGCATCAAGTACACAGAGGAAGTTACCCACGCGCTTTCTACCGCCAACAAGTTTCCAGACTCCAGGTGTTCCATCCACCAGTCAGGATCATCCAGACTAACGACGTTAGAGCACTGACCGCTGATGTGGCTGAGGTACCAACGGAAGTTGTCCATTTCGATGTCATGGAGATCGGGGCGCATAAGGCTCCCCATTGCTCTCCACTCCGATCCTGCCGTGAGCGTACCGTCGAAGTCGAAAGCTCCTGCCTCCAGCTTGCCAGCTCGTCTATACAGAGCATCCGGCGTGATTCGCGTGAGCAACTTGGGCTGTCCTTCGCGCAGGTGGGATTGAACGTCAGTGGCACAGTAGACCTGTTCGATTGCGATCATCGAGTTGATCCTTTCGTGTGTGACTGCCGAGAGCTTACTCGGAAATATGAAAATTTGTCAAAGCACAGTCCACTCGTAAAACTCTCTGCTGTCACCAGCCGTGAGGTTCACCTCCAACCTTGAGTAGCTAACAGGATCTGTTTCGTGAATTGAGAAGGGGACTGGAGTGAGCAGGTTTTCACCAGTTTCCGCGATCGTTGTTTGCACTGAGCCTTCGATCGGTACCACGTGAACTGTTCCAAGAAAGTCGTAATTAATAAAAGACGCAACGCCTTTGTGGATGAGATGCGTTGTTGCGTTGGTTTTGATTGTGAGAGGGTATTGAGCTTGCGTTGAGGCAACGATCCTGCCGCGCGTGAGACGTATGACAAGTTCGTCGTCATACAAACGCTCAAGCGTTATGGTTGTATTTTTTGAAAGCCAGAGATGTGTAAGAGCCTCGCGAGGTTCTTGCTTGTTGCCGATTGAAACTTTTAGAAAATAGTCATCAGTCTGAATTGTCGCTCCGCGATGTTGATAAAGGCCGTACGGATGGTTATCAATAGTTGCCGCGCTGATTAGCACGGGAAGTTCCGCTGGCATTGAAAACCGCTGGAGCGCGAGAAGCCCCAGGACTGTGAATATGACCGCGACTGTGAGAACTTTGGTTGACATGTTAAAATTGTATCACCTCTGAATAATTCAGGTGGTCAGGTGGGAAGGTGAACGAGGTGACCCGAACAATTCGGAATCACCTCCCACACCTTCCACACCTCCCACACCTCCCACACCTCCCACACCTCCCACACCTTCCACACCTCCCACACCTCCCACACCTCCCACACCTCCCACACCTTCCACACCTTCCACACCTCCCACACCTCCCACACCTCCCACACCTCCCACACCTTCCACACCTCCCACACCTTCCACACCTCCCACACCTCCTCAACTATGCTCTACTTCTTCTACAGTCAAGAATGTCCGCACTGCCACGATATGTTGCCGATTGTGGATAAGCTGATTGCCGAAGGTTTCAAAATCGAGAAACGCGAGGTTTGGCATAATCAGGATTACGGAAAAGAATTGGCAAAGATGGATGGGGGTAAATGCGGTGGTGTACCGTTTTTTATCAATACTGATTCTGGCGAATGGATTTGCGGGGCAACAATCGAAAAGAGGATGCGACAGTTGGTACGCGGTGAAAAAATAGAAATTTGAGATTTGTGTGATCAAAACAAATCAAATCATTACTGTGTGCTTGCTGTTAGGTTTTGTGTTGCTTGGTGCTGGATGTTCAAGAACGCCCGTATCAAATCTAACTCCAGAGCAAGCGGCGCACGAGACTACATTGCAAAATGGCAGCGAGATCGTCTTGCGTCCGACTGTCCTGGGGTTAGGTGGGGGAATTGTAAAGTTAGTCGGCGGGCAAACAGATGAACGAATCGTAACAATTAGCGAGTGGGTTCCTGGAGTGTCAGCGTCGCTTGGTTGGACGATTACCTCAAGTGTGGAGACTGAAGAATCGGTTGCCGCTCGCGAGGCTTATGATGAGCAATACTCACAGTCTCCAGTTGGTGTTGAGATTCCTGATCCTCCCAAGCGCGAGTACAAAGATGTTACGCAAGAGGGTGTAATTGGAACTGACTTACTTGAGAGTGCAACAGTACTTGGGCTTCCAGAGACTTGGCCAGTGGGGGATGGCGGAAGTGTGGAGACGAGCTTGTTATGGCTTTCGAAAACGCAATACGAGGAGTTGGTGAATACCCGTTCGACGGAATTAAGTCTCGGGTTGTTCGACGAGTCGTTTGTAAAAATTGAGGAGGCAACTTCACGGATTGGGTCTTTGGTTGAGTGGATAAAAAACGTTTTGCCACTTTCGGAGGATGAGGCACAGGAGGTTGTCGAAGATCCCGATTCCTCACTGCTTACCATCAAAGCCGATTCAGATTGGGGCACATTCTCTCTGTTGGCAGACAATGTCCGTACAACTGTCCAGACCATTGAAGCAGAAAATAAGTTCGCGAGTTTCTCAATACTCGCCAATCCCAACAACCCCCTAATCCTTGAATTGCGTCTCACGCCTCTTGCCAGAGGAAGTTTGGACGTGTTGAGCGCGGAAGGTTTTGTTGAAGGGTTTGGTGGATACGAAGTTGTGAGAATAAAAAAATAGACGGAAGCGCGCTTCCGTCTATTTTTTTATTCGAACCTTTCCATCCAGTGAGGATCCACGTCCACTGTCAGCTCGAGAAAAATTTTTGTTTGCATCGCGACTTCTAATTCTTTGCGCGTGCTTTGTCCGATCTCGCGCACGCCTCTGCCTCCCGCGCCAATTATCATTCGCTTGTATCTTTCGTCGGTTGTGAAAATCGTCGCGGCAATGAACAGCATCCCATTTTCTCGTTCATCCATCTCTGTTACTTCAACGTTTGTGGAATACGGCAACTCCTGGCGCAGGCGCAGAAATAGTTTTTCACGAATCAGTTCCGCGATCCATAACTTGTTTGGCATGTTTGTGAGCTGGTACTCTGGATAGTATGGTTCGCCTTCTGGTAACAATTCGAAAAGTTTTTGGATGAGCGCCTGTACGTGTGTGCCGTGTAGAGCGGAGACTTCAATCGTTGACGTGTAGTTTTCCGAGAGGTCGCGGTAAAAATCAATATATGGTTTACGCGCCAGGTCGATCTTGTTGATTACGAGCACGCGCGGTTTGTTTATTGATTCGACGAGTTTCATTACCTCGCGTTCCTCTTTTCCGATCTCGCGAGTGGGATCCACAATGTAGGCAACGACGTCAATGTCACGAAGAGACTCGTGAACCATGTGCGCGAGTTTTTTTGATAGCGCGTCCTTTGATCCTTTCAGCACTCCTGGGGTATCTACAAATACGATCTGCCCTTCATCACGAGTAACCACGCCCTGAATTGGCGCGCGGGTTGTTTGAGGTTTAGGCGTCGTGATAGCGATCTTGGAGCCCACGAGTGCGTTCAGAAGAGTTGACTTGCCAACGTTTGAGCGGCCGATCATTACAACGAAGCCTGATTTTTTTGTTGTTGTTGAGTCTGACATGGGGCGTATACAACCATGAAAAATAATTTTCGTCAACGTGTTATCTTCACAAGTCTTGTTACCAACTCCACATGAGGCGTGTGAGGGAACATGTCGATGGCGTGCATTTTCTCGACTCGGTAGTGCTGTTGGATCAGCACCATCTCGCGCGCGAAGTTTTTTGGGTTACACGAAACGTAGACGATAGTTTGTGGGAGTACTCGAAGCACGTCTTGGAGTGCGCGGTCGTGCATGCCACTTCGAGGCGGGTCGAGAATGACAACGTCCGCGCCCACCGATCCCCAGTCAAAGTCTTCGGTCTTGGCATCGTGATATTCGACCTCGACGCTGTTGAGTCGCGCGTTGATCTTCGCGTCCTCAATTGCCTCGCTTGAGAGCTCCACACCGACTGTTTTTTTCGCGTCACTGGCGAGCGCGACTGAAAAGAACCCAGTGCCGCAATAAAGATCTAGTAATGTTTTATCGTGAAGGTCGCCACAGAATTGGCGAACAGTATCAAGTAAAAGTGGCGCTGTGTAAGAATTTGTTTGGAAGAATGCCTGTGGACTAATTCTGTAGTTGACGCCAGCGATCGTCTCGTTGATAAATCCAACGCCAGAAATTGTTTCTAACTTATCCCCAAAGCTAACGTCGGTGATAGTGGAGTTTTGCGTCCACACGAGCGTTGTGGCGTTTGTCAGTTCGTCAAGACATTTAAGGGACGGTCGGACCTTAAATGTTTCGTTCTCGTCTTTGGGTACGCTTGTGATGATATTTATCATTGTCTCACCAAGCGTTGTTGCCCGAATTACAGCGTAGCGCAGTAAGCCGACGTTTGCCTTGCGATCCCAGCAGGTGATTTCTGATTCTTTCGCCCACGACCGTACGTTTCCAAAAAGCTCGTCGATTCGTTCCATCGCGAGAAAACAAGAGTGTCCATCAATCACACGCCACCACTTTCCTTTTTCTTTGAGCCCGACGCGTCCCTCAAAGTCAATCGCGAAATCCATCCTGTTGCGGTAATGTTCAACACGAGGCGAAGGGATGATAGAATCACACGTGAGATCAAGCTTCTTGATCGCGAAGGAACCATTTATATCAGCGAGCTTTTGCTTGAGCTGGACATCGTAGGGAATGTGCGACCAAGAACACGAACCGCAGATTTCTTTTTGAGGACAGGGCATAGGTGAAAAAAATCCAAAATCCAGGAACCAAAAATCCAAATGGAGAGAGGAGGAAAATCCAAAATCCAGGAACCAAAAATCCAAAAAGATAGTAGATTAAACTATACTCAGACTATGCTACTAGAGAACATTTTTCAAGAACGGAGCGTTTGCGTAATTGCCAACGACATTCGCTCCCTGCATAATGTTGGTTCTATATTTCGATCGTGCGATGCGTTTGGAGTTGAGCGTTTGTATCTTACTGGCATTTCTGGCACGCCGCCTCGAAAAGAAATTGCGAAGGTCTCGCTTGGCAGTGAGCATCGTGTCGCGTGGGAGTATCAAGAGGGCGTGCTTGCGCTGATCAACGAGCTTAAAACGCGCGGAGTCAAAATCGTCGCGTTAGAAAATGGGCAGGGGAGCGTTGATATCAACAGCTTTAAGTTCAAAGACAAGATCGCGCTTGTGATCGGAAACGAAGTTGCTGGCGTTAGCCCTGAGATACTTGATATGTGCGACGCGCAAGTGGAAATCCCCATGCTCGCGGCAAAAAAATCTTTGAATGTTTCAGTTGCTTTTGGCATTGCCCTGTTTGCTCTTGGTCAAAAAAACGACTAAAATGTAGCCATGCTTTCGATAATTATCCCCACAAAGAACGAGGAACACTGGCTTCCTGAACTTCTGAAATCAATAAAGGCGCAGACTCTCCAGCCTTTTGAAATTATTGTTGCTGATGCTCACTCAACTGATCGTACAGTGGATATCGCAAAAGAGTTTGGCGCGCGGGTTGTCGAGGGTGGCGCTGTAGCGGTTGGACGAAATCGCGGAGCGCAAGCGGCAAAGGGAACTCTGTTGTTTTTTTTGGACGCGGATGTTGTGCTGACTGATAACCATTTTTTGGGAAAAGCAGTAGGTGAGATGTTGGAGCGCAAACTTGATTTAGCAACGTGTGATGTTGTGCCGCTGTCCGATTCACGTGTTGATAAGACACTGCACAAAACATACAACAGATACGTTCGCGCGTGCGGTTCTCGATTCCCTCACGCTCCGGGGTTTTGCATGCTTGTTACTCGCCGCGCGCATTTGGATATTGGCGGGTTCGATGAGTCGGTTGTGTTTTGCGAGGATCATGATTACGCGCGACGTCTTTCTAAAATTGGATCGTTCGGATTCTTGCGCGGTGTAAATATTCCAGTTTCTGTTCGACGCCTGCAACGCGATGGACGAGTGAACATCGCTCTTAAGTACGTTCTCGCGGAATTTCATCTAGCTCTCGTGGGGCCAATTCGTCATAACCGTTTCCACTATTCATTTGGCCACGCGGTCAAAAGGAACACAAAATGATATGGAGATCCCTGTTGTCATCCAATATCGCCACGCGCATCTCTCGTCAGAAGACGAGGCGAGTTTGTTTGGGTCAGTCACGACAGCCGCGCGCGGGATTGAACAACGTGGTCAATTTATCGCGAACGAGCAAGTCAAACTAATTGGTCCAAGCGGTGTGATTGACGATGTGGTTGTTGTCGGGCTCGCCAGAGAGAAGACACAGGTTGAATTGTCAGCCATTGACGCGCGCGCGCTGGGAATCGACGCGCCGTTACGTGCGTCGGGAGACTTAAATCAAAGCGCGAGTCTTGTTATCCGTGGTAGAGCAGGAGAGGTCAAAGGTCTGAATTGCGCCATCATTCCAATTCGTCACCTGCACCTTCCGCCGACAACGGCTCAGTCGCTCGGTTTCTCGCAGAACGATGTAGTGAGCGTTAGGGTAAAAGAGAGAGACATCGAAATAAGCGACGTTCTAATTCGTGTGCACTCAAGTTTTATTCCCGCGTTCCATCTAACCGTGGACGAAGCCGCGAGGTTTTGGCTTCAGACCGGTGACATAATAATTTTATGAAATATTACCTAGTAGCATTGATCTTCTTCTTAATTCCATTATTCGCGAACGCGAACCCCGATCTTCAGATTATTCAGGACGACATCCGTTTCTCAAAGTCGCCGCTCATTGCTGGCGATCAGGTACGTATTTACGCGACAGTGAGGAACGTTGGAAATGAAGATGTGACAGGATACGTGTCTTTTTATCAAGGCGCGACTTTGATCGGATCTTCACAGGTTATTTCACTTTTGACAGGCGGGAATCCAGAAGAGGTGTATGTGGATTTCGTTGTCCCTTCTAGCGAGTTTAACATTCGAGCGCAAGTGGAAGGCACAGAGCCCGTGGACACGGTTCAGGATAATAATGTAACTATCACACAAAGACTTGAACCTGTGTTTGATGATGATCGTGATGGTATTGAAAACGATTTAGATAATTGTGTCACGGTGTCTAATAGTGACCAAAAAAATGCTGATGGAGATACGCAGGGAGATGTGTGTGATGATGACGATGACAACGATGGTTTGTCAGATGATGTTGAAGCAGAAGCGGGAACAAGCGCTATCCAAAGAGATTCTGATGGCGATGGAGCGGATGATCAGACAGACGTGTTTCCTCTTGATCCTGATAAACAAGTCATTGAGAAGGAAGTCGCGCGTGAACCTGTCGTGAAACAACAAGTAAAGCAAGAGGCTTTGCGAGACATAATTTCAGAGGTTGCAAAGGACATTCAACAAAGCAAGCAAGTGGTCGTTAAAGAAAATGAAGTCGAAGAAGTAACTCAAGTTCCAGAGGCCGAAGTTATTTTTTCACCGAATGTCGTTTTTAGTTACGAACGCAAATCTTGGAGTACATTTATTTTTACCGCGCTGGGCACAGTGGATGACTCAAGTGTGTACGCGTGGGATTTTGGCGACGGATCGCAATCATCAAAATCCGTTGTTGAACACACCTTCGTCGCTTCTGGCGCGTACACTGTCACGCTTACGAGCCATTCGGGTGACGGCATATCAGTGACAGAATCGACAACGATTTTTGTTCCATTTTTTACATTGCGAAATCCAGTCATTGCGACTGCTGTTGCGATCCTCTCTCTATTGTTGATTGTGGGCGCTGGCGTGATATTTTCAACTTTTAGAAAGCCTGTCCCGCGGGTTCGTGGCTCGGTGGAAATACGCGAAGAATAACAGACCTGTTGCCAAATAAGCTTATAGCCGAAAAATGTCAGATTCGAGCGAAAGACGTTTGAGGAAACCGAAGAATAGCAAAGCTATTTTGAGGTTTTCGAAAATGGCTTGCAGCCGAATATGACATTTTGCAGGCATAAGATTATTTGGCAATAGGTCTCTATGTTAAGTTTTCTGCACCGTGAATCACACTCAATAATCGGCGCCGCGACTATTGTCGGCGTTCTTGCGTTTGTAAGTCGGTTCATGGGCTTTATCCGCGATCGCATTCTTGCTGGCGAGTTCGGGGCAGGGGACACGTTGGATGTCTATTACGCGGCGTTCAAGATTCCAGATCTGTTATTCGGACTCATCGTCGTAGGAGCGCTTTCCGCGAGTTTTATTCCTCTTTTCCTTTCGCGTAATTCTGATCCACAACGTGATCGTGGGGCATGGGATTTCGCGAACAACGTCGTACACATAGTCGCGATATCAATGATAGCGCTCTCAGTCGTTCTTGCTATTTTTGCCGAGCCACTTTCGCATTTCTTCGCTCCTGGGTTTCCTGGTTATAAGCTTGATCAGGTCGTTAGTTTTACTCGTGTTGTTCTTATCGCGCAGGTTCTGCTTGCGATTTCAATGGTGTACGGCTCGGTTCTTCAAAGTCATAAGCGGTTTTTTCTTTATTCGTTAGCGCCAATTTTTTACAACCTCGGAATCATCATTGGAGCGGTTTGGTTAGTAGATCTGGTTGGTGTTATAGGTCTCGCGTGGGGAGTTGTGCTTGGCTCCGCGCTTCATTTGATAACGCAGATTTTGGGTGTTTCTAAAACTGGCTATCGCTATAAGTGGAAATTAAATTTTGGCGATCGCGACACGCGCACAATGTTTCGGCTCATGGGACCGCGGACATTGGGCATTGCGATTGGCCAATTACTTTTTCTCATCCTTAGCATTTTTGCGACCACTCTTGAATCTGGTTCGGTTACAATTTTTCAGTTCGCTTACAACATCGAATTTTTCGCGGTAGGTATTTTTGGCGTGTCACTGGCGATCGCTGTGTTTCCGACTTTGGCGCAAGAAGCCGCTCACGATAATCGCGATGAGTTCACGCGCACACTCATCACCACAACGCGACAAATTTTTTATTTCTTGATTCCGATGACGCTCTTGTTTCTCATCTTGCGCGCGCAGATCGTGCGCGTCGTAGTCGGCGCTGGCGAGTTCGACTGGAACGCAACGATTTTGACAGCCGACACTCTCGCGTTTTTCGCGCTTACGTTAATTCCGCAGTCGCTTGTTTTTGTATTCTCACGCGCTTTCTACGCCCTGAAAGACACGATCACTCCGTTGACATGCGCAATTGTGTCCGCGCTCATAGGGATTTTGACGGCCTTCAGTCTTGAAGATTCATTCGGCGTGATTGCTTTGTCGATCGGTTATTCACTCGCGGCCATCATCCAGTGCGCCACGATGTGGGTTTTGTTGCGCCAACGGATGGGGTCATTGCGTGAGAGCGAGCTGGTTCCAGCGCTTCTCAAGATGACTACGGCAGGGCTTGTCTGCGGCGTGGTTATGCAATTTGTAAAACCGATTATCGTTTCTGTAATTCCTTTGGATACGTTCCTTGGAGTTTTGTCGCAAGGAGTCGCCGCGGGATCTCTGGGTATTTGTGCTTATCTTTTTGTTGGGTATCTGCTTGGCGTTGAAGATCAGCGGGAATTGTTTTCTGTTTTCAGACGAAACTTTCTGCGGCAATCCCAACCCAAAGAGGCTGTTCAAAGCTAGACGCTTGCGCTACGGTTTTATAATATGACCCGAGTATGACCATCCATGAAATACGACAAAGGTACCTCGATTTTTTCGCGGCTCGCGGGCACGCGATTCTGTCGTCTTCTTCGCTTTTGCCAGAGAACGACCCAACAACTCTTTTTACAGGCTCTGGGATGCAGCCGATGATTCCTTTTTTGTTGGGCGAGACTCATCCACAAGGACGCAGACTTGTTGATTCACAAAAATGTTTTCGTGCGGTAGACATTGATGAGGTCGGAGACAATCGTCACACAACTTTTTTCGAGATGCTTGGCAACTGGTCGCTTGGTGGTTATTTCAAGGTAGAGCAGATCAAATGGATGTTTGAGTTTTTGACAAGAGAGGTTGGATTGGATCCAAAGCGTTTGTACGTAACTGTGTTTCAGGGAAATGACGAGCTTGGGATTGCGCGCGACGACGAGGCGATCAGGCAATGGCAGGAACAATTCGCGAGCGTTGGGGTTGACGCGAAAGTCGGTGAGAGGATATTGCTTTATCCAGAGAAAAAAAACTGGTGGTCGCGTTCTGGCGCGCCTGACAAAATGCCAATCGGTGAACCTGGTGGACCTGATTCGGAGATGTTTTGGGATTTTGGCGCGCAAAGGAAACTGCACGAAAACTCTCAATATAAAAATGAGCCATGCCACGTAAACTGTGACTGCGGTCGGTACGTTGAGATCGGAAATAATGTTTTCATGGAGTACAAGAAGGTCGTGGATGGATTTGAATTATTGCCACAGAAGAACGTTGACTTTGGCGGCGGTTTGGAGCGCATCGCGGTGGCAAAACTGGACGACCCAGATATATTCATGACTGATGCTTTCTCACTCGCTCGCGTTGCCCTTGAAGGAGTTTCAGGCAAAGTGTATTCGTCTGATTCAGATGAGGTGTATGCCATGCGTGTAATCCTAGATCATTTACGTGCCGCTGTATTTTTAATCGGGGACGGAGTTTCACCATCAAATAAAGACCAGGGATATTTCACGCGCAGGTTGATACGGCGCGCTGTCCGTTTTGGAAATGAGCTTGGGGTCAAGGACGATTTTTGTTCAAAGATCGCGGACGCGTACATCGAGACGTATAAGTCTGCGTATCCTGATCTTGTTTCGAGTCGCGATAAGATTCTTTCAGAGCTCGTCGCGGAGGAAGGAAAGTTTCGCCATTCACTTGATAAGGGCTTGCGCGAGTTTGAAAAACTGTTCGCGACAAAAGGCACCGTCGAGGGTGTTGACGCGTTTAACCTGTATCAGTCGTATGGTTTTCCGTGGGAGCTGACGCAGGAGCTCGTTGGTGAGAAGGGGCAGTCTGTCGACAAAAAAATCTTCGAAGAAGAATTCAAAAAGCATCAGGATCTCTCCCGCGCTGGTTCGCAGAAAAAGTTCGCTGGCGGATTGGCGGACACTTCGGAGCAGTCTACAAAATATCACACAGCTACTCACTTGCTTCACAAGGCTCTGCGTATGGTGATAGGGGATTGTGTGGAGCAGAGAGGAAGCAACATCACGCCAGAACGATTGCGATTTGATTTTTCGTTTCAACGAAAAATGACGGGTGATGAAATCGCGAACGTCGAGTCAATTGTAAACGAACAGATAAAAAATGATTTGCCGGTTCAGTTTGAAATGCTCTCGGTCGAAGGAGCGAAAAAGCGCGGAGCAATCGGATTGTTTGAGGTCAAGTATGAGAAACTTGGTAATCAAATAAAAGTCTACACAATCGGAGACGACAAGCGTGGCGTATTCAGTATGGAGATCTGCGGCGGTCCGCACGTGGAACAAACTGGCGAGCTAGGGCATTTTCGAATCTTAAAAGAAGAAGCCGTCGCGAGCGGCATACGCAGGATTAAAGCAGTGTTGGAATAAATTTCCTTACTTTTCTTCACCTCCCACACCTCCTTCACCTTCTACACATCGTTTGACATTCTTGAGTTAATAGACTTTTTCCAGTTGGTAAAAAACAGTTTTCTTTGCTAGTGTTTGGCATATTCTTGAACTTACTTAGCTATGGCTACTAAAAAACTGC
>JAGVQB010000045.1 GCA_020051955.1 bacterium
CCAGAACCAGCTCAGGGAAGAAGAGAAACACCAGGCAACTCTACGACAGCTTGGATTAAATCTTTGAAGCGCGGGGGCTTGCCCCCGCGTGGTTCACTAGCCATAGCTAAGTAAGTTCAAGAATATGCCAAACACTAGCAAAGAAAACTGTTTTTTACCAACTGGAAAAAGTCTATTAACTCTAAATTGGAGAAAAAGCAGTTCGGTTGGGAACAAAATATCTGACTTTCTTCCAAAGTTAGCCAAAAAAACCTATACCTTGACAATCCACTTATCATCCACGTTCTTGCGCTTGACTAGGCTGGGGCACGGTGTTACTATCTTCGTGCATTTCGTCAGGCGACGCTAAAATTAGCAAAGCTTGACAACCCCTCCACCTCGTATAAGGCGGAATTGTCAACCGGGTATGGGGCACACTAAGAGAACAATCTTGGCTCATCGGCCGCGAGCCGTGAGATCGGGATAACAACTACTTCTCTGACAGTGCGCACCCTAATTGTAAATTGTCTTTAAGAAGCTCTCCTGCCAAGGAAGTGCTTTTTGTTTTTTTACCCAAGAATTTATGCCAAATTACCGACGAGCTCCAGTTAAAACACGTGAGCGCAAAACTTTCGGAAACGCTGTGCAGGACGCAATGGACGTGCCTGATTTGATCGAGGTTCAACGCCGATCCTATCGTTGGTTTTACGATGAGGGCATGCGTGAGCTGTTCCAAGAGGTGACCCCCATTCGCGATTTTATTGGTCGTGATTTGGAATTGTATTTTGATGATTATTATCTTGATGAACCAAAGTTTGATGAGATAACGTCCAGGGCGAGGAATGTTACGTTTGAAGCGCCGTTGCGCGTGAAAACGCGGTTGGTAAACCTGCGAACCAAGGATGTGAAAGAACAGGAGATTTATTTGGGTGACCTGCCGCTTATGACGCCACGCGGCACGTTCGTAATAAATGGAGTGGAGCGCGTCATTGTTTCCCAGCTCGTTCGTTCCGCGGGTGCGTTTTTTACAGCAGAAGTTTATCGCGGGCGACGCTACTATGGCGCAAAGATAATTCCAAACCGTGGCGCCTGGCTCGAGTTTGAGACGGATGCCAAAAACGTGATTTGGGTGAAGATTGATCGCAAACGCAAGGTTGCAGTGACAGCGCTTTTGCGCGCGTTTGGTGTTTTTGAAGACGAAAAAATTATCGAGCGATTCGCGGACATTGACGTGCATCCTACAAACCACTATATCGAGTCGACTCTACACAAAGATATTTCAAAGAATGAGGACGAAGGCTTGATCGAAGTGTACAAACGTATTCGTCCAGGCGACCGCGCGACAGCCGATAACGCCAAGAGTCTTATCCATTCGATGTTCTTTAATTTTGATCGTTACGATTTGGGCAAAGTTGGTCGCTACAAGTTTAATCTGCGTTTCAATTTGGACTTCAACGATGATTTGGTTGAAAAGGAAGAGAATCGCATCATCGGCGCGGAGGATTTGATTCTGATTATTCGTGAGATCATCCGTTTGAATATCAATCAAGAGGAACCAGATGACGTTGATCACCTTGGCAATCGACGTGTTCGCGCGGTGGGGGAGCTCATCCAGGGGCGATTCCGTGTCGGGCTAGCGCGCATGGAGCGCATTGTGCGCGACCGCATGAGCACAAAAGATATTGAGTCGCTCACGCCAGGCCGTCTTATCAATGCAAGACCAGTGATCGGCGCGGTGCGGGAGTTCTTTATGTCTTCCCAGCTTTCGCAGTTTATGGATCAGACAAATCCTTTGGCCGAGCTTGAACACAAGCGTCGTCTTTCGGCAATGGGTCCTGGCGGTCTTTCGCGCGAGCGCGCTGGGTTTGAAGTGCGCGACGTGCACCCAACTCACTACGGCCGCATTTGTCCTATCGCCACTCCTGAAGGACCAAACATCGGTCTCATTGGTCACTTGTCCAGCTACGCGGTCATTAATGATTATGGGTTTATTGAGGCGCCGTATCGAAAAGTCATTAAGGAAGAAAAAGACGGCAAAGTCACTTCGCGCGTAACGGGCGAGATCGAATATATCAACGCGTTTAAGGAAGAGCGTTCAGTAACAGTGCCAGCGACAACGCCAATCAATGAGGATGGAACATTTAAGGATGAGTTCGTTGGAGCGCGACGATTTGGAGAGCCAAAAATTGTTCCGCAGTCCGAGGTGGATTACATGGACGTGTCTTCAAAACAGATTGTTTCCATTGGCACGGCGCTTATCCCGTTTTTGGAACACGATGACGCGACTCGCGCGCTCATGGGAACAAACATGCAACGTCAGGCAGTGCCGACAATCAAACCAGACGCGCCGATAATTGGGACTGGTGTTGAGAAGCGTTCGGCACGTGATTCAGGTCACGTTGTTTTGGCAGATCAGTCAGGCGAGATAACTCGCGTGGAAGGTGATCGCATTCAAATTACAGACAAAGACAAAAATCGATTCGATTACGAGCTAAAGAAATTTTTGCGCTCCAACAACTCGACCTCCATTAACCAGCGACCTGTTGTCGCTCGTGGGCAAAAGGTAAAAGTGGGAGACGTCATCGCGGACTCATCCGCGGTTGATCAAGGCGAGCTCGCGCTTGGGCAAAATTGTTTGGTCGCTTTCATGGCTTGGGATGGATACAACTTTGATGACGCGGTCATTTTGTCTGAACGACTTGTTCATGATGATCGGTTCACTTCCGTCCACATCGAGCATTACACAATTGACGTGCGTGACACAAAACTTGGTCCAGAGGTAATGACAAGCGATATCCCAAACGTGTCGGAAGAGAAGCTAATGAATCTGGACATGGAAGGGATTATTCGCGTGGGAGCCGAAGTAAAGAGCGGGGACATTTTGGTCGGAAAGATTACGCCAAAGGGCGAGACTGAACTTTCAGCTGAAGAAAAATTGTTGCGCGCGATATTCGGCGAGAAGGCGCGCGATGTGCGCGACTCTTCCTTGTATTTGGAACACGGAGAGCACGGCAAGGTGGTGGCAGTTACGATTTTTTCGCGCGAGGAAGGCGATAAACTTTCACCTGGCGTTATTAAGTCCATACAGGTGACCATCGCGGATCTGCGAAAGATTCAGGTTGGTGATAAGGTCGCGGGTCGCCACGGAAACAAGGGAGTTATTTCGAAGGTGGTTCCACTCGCGGACATGCCGTTCTTGGAAGACGGAACGCCTGTTGACATCATTCTCACACCGCTTGGTATTGTTTCGCGCATGAACCTCGGACAGATTCTTGAGGTGCACATGGGGTTGGCGGCCAACGCGTTGGGATACAACGTCACAACGCCTGTGTTGAACGGTGTTTCAGAAGCAACAATTCACTCTGAACTTGAGCGCGCGGGGTTCCCAGCGTCTGGTCAGCTTACTCTTTTCGACGGACGTTCTGGCGACGCGTTTGAGAATAAGATCACAGTAGGATACATGTACATGCTGAAACTTTCACACATGGTGGAAGACAAGATGCACCAACGATCCATTGGTCCTTACTCCCTTATCACACAGCAACCTCTGGGCGGCAAGGCACAGTTCGGGGGACAGCGTTTTGGAGAAATGGAAGTCTGGGCGCTGGAAGCATACGGCGCTTCACACACGCTTCAAGAAATCCTTACGATCAAATCAGATGACATCACCGGGCGCTCGAAGGCGTACGAGTCAATTATAAAAGGAGAGCGCATAAGAAAAGTAAACATTCCAGAATCATTCAATGTGCTTGTGCGCGAATTGAAAGGTTTGTGTATGGACGTGGAACTTCTCAAGGACGGAGCAAAGGTCGAGCTCCCGGGTGAAAAGAAGACGAAGGTTGGGAAATAATTTGAGAGGTCTCAAAACACATATATGTTTAAACGCCAAGATTCACTTAAATCGACTGACTTTGACTCCATTCGCCTGCGCCTTGCCTCTCCAGAGGCGATGCGTTCATGGTCTTTTGGTGAGGTGAGCAAGCCCGAGACGATAAACTATCGTACGCAGAAGCCTGAAAAGCAGGGCTTGTTTGCCGAGGAAATTTTTGGACCATCCAAAGATTGGGAATGTTACTGCGGAAAATATAAGAAGATACGTTACAAAGGAATCATCTGTGATAAGTGTGGCGTGGAAGTAACCCAGGCGGTTGTGCGACGCGAACGCATGGGGCACATCGAACTCGCGGCTCCGATTACGCACATTTGGTTTTTGCGCGGAGTGCCATCCAAGATTGGAACTATCCTCGACCTCTCAATTCAAAACTTGGAGAAGATTATTTATTTCGCGAGCTTCCTCGTAACCGACGTTAACGAAGTCGCGAAGGAACAGACCGTGGAGCAGGTGAATGCCGAACGCAAGAGCAAAGAGAAAATGATCGAAGGTGAGTTCAAGCGCGACACTGGGCGTCTGGAACAAAAGTTTGGTGAAGATAAGAAAGCGATTGAGAAAGAAACAAAACGTCTTGTGGAGATTCGCGACACTAAACTCGCGGAGCTTGAGGAAGATTTTGACTCGGTCATTGAAGATCTCAAAAGCATGAAGGTAATGTCAATCATTTCCGAGCAGACGTATCACGAGTGGTCGCTCAAGTACGGTCATGTGTTTGAGGCGAATATTGGGGCAGAGGCGGTTAAGGAGATGCTTTTGCGTATCAATGTGGATGAGACCATGAAAGTTTTGGGAGAAGAATTAAAGGGCGCGACCAAGACAAAGCATAATCGAATCTTGCGCCGTCTAAAATTGTTGAAGTCTTTTTCAATCAACCAGATCAAACCGTCATGGATGGTATTGGACGTGTTGCCAGTGATACCTCCAGACCTGCGTCCAATGGTGCCGCTTGATGGTGGGCGATTTGCAACATCCGATCTTAACGATTTGTATCGTCGTGTCATCAACCGCAATAACCGACTGAAGCGGTTGTTCGAGCTTAGCGCTCCTGAAGTAATTTCTCGCAACGAGAAGCGTATGTTGCAAGAAGCCGTTGACTCGCTCATTGATAACAGCGCGCGTCACAGCAAGACCGTTATCGCGGCAACTGGAAAGAAGCGCCAGTTGAAGAGTTTGGCCGACCAGCTCAAAGGAAAGCAGGGACGTTTCCGACAGAACTTGTTGGGTAAGCGCATTGACTACTCTGGTCGCTCCGTGATTGTTGTGGGTCCGCACCTTCATTTGGATCAGTGCGGTATTCCAAAAAAGATGGCGTTGGAACTTTTCAAGCCGTTTGTTATTTCAAAATTGATCGCGCGCGAATATGTTCACAACATACGCAGCGCTAATCGGTTCATCGAAAGCGATCGTCCAGAGACGTGGGATATTTTGGAAGAGGTTACAAGCGACGCGTTTGTCCTTCTCAACCGCGCTCCAACTCTGCACCGTCTGGGTATCCAGGCGTTCCGTCCTCTCCTTATCGAGGGCAAGGCCATTCAAGTTCACCCACTTGTGTGTGATGCTTACAACGCGGACTTTGATGGCGACCAGATGGCAGTACACGTTCCACTAACAGAAGAAGCTCGCGCAGAGGCGCGCGAATTGATGCTCGCGACCAAGAACTTGCTCAAGCCTTCCTTTGGAGGGCCTGTCGCGACGCCTGGAAAAGATATTGCCTGGGGTATCTTCTATCTGACAATGGAACCAACACCTCAACCAGAAAAACGCGAGGAGCTTCCAATTTTTGCTTCAGAGACTGACGCGCTCTACGCGGTTCAAAATGAGCGACTCTTACTGCGCGATTGGATTTTGGTGCGGCTGAAGAACGGCGACATAATCGTGACAACTCCTGGCCGCGTTCTTGTCAACCAACAGTTCCCAAAGGAGGTTCCATTCATGAACCAGACAATGGGCAAGAAGGAGCTGTCGGCGATCGTGAAATATTATTTGGAGTTACACGGATCTGAAAAGACCGCGGAGTTTCTCGATCGTTTGAAAGAGATTGGGTTCAAATATTCCACTCGCGCGGGGTACTCTTGGGGGATGGCGAACCTGCCAGATATTCCAGCCAAGAAAGCGTTGATCGAAGAAGGCGACACGCGCGTACGCGAGGTTGAAGATTATTTTGCCCAAGGGCTTCTCACTGGTTCCGAGCGTCACTCGTCAATCATCAAAGTCTGGAACGAGATTAAGGATCGTATCGCGGCCGAAGCGAAGAAAGTGCTTCCAAAAGATAACCCCGCCTATACAATGATTGAATCAGGCGCACGTGGTTCATGGGGTCAGATGACGCAGATGGTTGGTATGAAGGGGCTTGTGGCAAACCCATCAGGAGACATTATCGAACTACCAGTCAAATCATCTTTCAAAGAGGGCTATGACGTGTTGGAGTTTTTTATCTCAAGCCATGGAGTGCGCAAAGGTTTGACTGACACTGCTCTGCGTACCGCGAACGCTGGTTACCTCACGCGCCGTTTGGTTGATGTTGCGCAGGACGTGATTGTACGTGAGGATGATTGCGGGGATGACAAGGGTGTGGTGCTGACGCGCAAGGAATCTGAGGAGATTGGCGAGCCGCTGAACATTCGTATCCTTGGTCGCTACACACTCTCTGACATAAAAAAGCCAGGCGGTCGCAAAGTTATCGTTAAGGCAGGCGAGATGATTACAGAGGAACACATTCGTGATATTGAAGCGGCTGGTGTTCCGCTTGAAGAGGTCCACGTGCGATCTGTTATGACCTGTCACTTGCGTCGCGGAGTGTGTCAGAAATGTTACGGTTATGATCTCGCGTACAACAAGCTGGTGAAACTTGGAACCTCGGTGGGAATTATGGCGGCTCAATCAATTGGAGAGCCTGGAACACAGCTCACGATGCGCACATTCCACACGGGAGGTGTCGCTGGAAAAGATATCACACAAGGTCTGCCACGCGTTGAAGAATTGTTTGAGGCGCGCAATCCAAAACAGAAAGCGATAATGTCAGAGGTGTCTGGAAAGGCGAAAGTTGAAACAGCGTCTCGCGAGATCGTTCAGGCTGGAACTGGCAAGCAGATTTTTGACTCGCGCCCTGGGCAGAAAACCGTCGCGATTACATACGAAGGCGTTGAGGAAGAATTGTTCTCGTATGGAAAGGGTGGGGAAGCGGTAGTGAAAGATGGCGATAAAGTTAAGCTGGGCGCTGTACTGGCGCGCAAGAGCAACGGCAAGGAGGTGCTTGCTCCAGGCCCTGGAGTTGTCGCGCTCAACAAGCCAGGATCCGTGACGCTCATCCGCGAGCAAACAAAAGTGCGTGAGTATATCATCCCGCCAGGGGTTACTCTTTACGTGAAGGATGGCGATGAAGTGGTTGCTGGTGACGCGCTGACAGACGGCAACCTCGATCTGCAAGTCCTGTTCAAGTTTAAGGGGCAGGACGCGGTGCAGAAATATCTTTCAAAGGAAATTCAGTTTATCTATTCAAGCCAAGGACAGAAACTTAACAACAAGCACATCGAGATAATCATTCGTCAGATGTTCTCGCGCGTGCGCGTGCTCGACCCTGGAGACACTGATTTGTTGCCAGGCGAGATTATTGAGAAGGCGTCGTTTGAGGACGCCAATGATGCACTTGCGAAGGGAAGAAAGGCGGACGCGAAACAATTGTTCCTGGGTATCACGAAGATTTCGCTCTCAACCGATTCGTGGCTTTCAAGCGCGTCCTTCCAAGAGACGGCGCGCGTGCTCATTAACGCGGCTGTTACAGGAAAGATAGACAAGTTGGAAGGTTTGAAGGAAAACGTGATCATCGGTCGTTTGATCCCAGCGGGAACTGGTTTCCGCGGTATGGCAAAGGAACTCATAGGTGACATGGAAGCAGTGCACGCGGCTCGTGAAACCAGTCGTGAACTGGCTGGCGAGGTCGATCAGGCGTTCGCGGAGAATCGCGTTGTGACAGCGGAGGCAAAAGAGAAGATAGAGGAATAAGGAATAAGAAAAACCGTCGGGGTTACCTCGGCGGTTTTTGGTATCGCCGGTTGACTTTTGGCCTGGAATATAATAAATTTGCGCACTTCGTATGTGTTGTGGTCGAATTGCCGCCATTCGTTCCACCAAAAAAACACACGACAATTATTCTCACGATCGACGAAATAATTGTCAGGGAGATTTTTGCGCGTATAAGTGACGATCGGGTTTTGTATTTATTTTTCGCTTTCTAACCAAGCTTTTAATAAAAAGATTGTCTCCGTTCGAAGCTTTGCTCGCGCCCAGTCTTTCCGCGGTTCGTTCAGCATCTCTCCGAGACCATCGAGGATGTGACGATTATCCATTTTTTCCAAAAGCTCTGTGCACTTAGCTAAAACTTCTTTAAACGGCATCTTTGCACGGCTCTCAACTAATTTTCTATTTATTGGCCAATTATTCTTCGCGAAAAAATACACATCGTAAACATCACGGCTCGTTTTTCCGATCCGCTCATACATCGCCATTAGTTTGTTGGCGAACATGTCCTCCTTGACCATTACTTGCATTGAGATACCAAGCAAAGTTTTTAATTCATACTTAGAACCAAAATCCCTGCGGTTAACCTCAATCTTGATATTTTGAGATTTCAAATCGTATGAGATAACCGTGACGAGGTTGAATCGTTTGATTCTTGAATCAACAACCTTGCCATAACTCATAGCTATTTTTTGTATTTTCTCAAATACTTCCTGCTTTTTATTTTCGTTTAAAAGGTCAAGATCGATACCAACTGAATTACGGGTCAAGTCATAAAACATTAAGGCGGCTGTGCCACCCTTAAACCCCAAATAGGGAGACAGCGAGGTATCAGAAAAAATATCTTTCAAGATTTGTAATAAGATATTTTTGTGTTTCGGATAGTCTAATGTCATATGGTTTAATTATTGTCTTTGTAGTGTTTAAAATATTCTGCAACTTTTTTCCCCATCCTCTTATTGCGATATATCGGCAAAATTTCAAAAACCTTGTCCCAATCCAAAACGTCCAAGTGATCGAAGTGATAATCCTTGCTGATATATATCCGATCCAAAAACGCTCGCTCTTTTGTCGCAGTAGAAATATCGTTTGTATGTTCAATCCCGATTGTATTGCTCAAAACATAATCTTTCATTCTTATAAAAGATATTTTTTGTCCGTCTGCTTCAATTTCCCTGGTAACATAAGAAGCAACAAAAATATTTTCATAGTACTGGAAGTTTATTCCTGTCCGAGTTAATACCGTTTCAAAACTGATGTATGAAGGCGTGTAGATTCGAGTAGCTAACTCAAAACGATCGTAGTTATTATCTTTGGCATAAATGCCACGATGGACTCTGATCAATTTTCCTCTTTTTACGTAATTGCTCAATCTCACCCGGACCTTTGCTTCTCCTTGTTCGCCCCACAACAAAGCAATGTCTTTGGTAGAAAAGACAGTTTTGGGAGATCTTAACAAGGATTCGATGTATTGACCTTTTGTGGGTTTATTATCCATATGTTTACTGTTAGTAACCTTAAAGCTTACTTGCAGTGCAATTATATGCGACTATTGGAAAATAACAAGGTGGTGGAGCATATACACGACAATTTTTCTCACGATCGACGAAATTATTGTCAGGGAGATTTCCGTGACACATAAGGGACGATCGGACCTTGTGTGTCCAGGACAGTAGAACATACTCAACGATTGAAATATCAGGAAGCCCTGGAGAGGTTGGGTTCTTTTTGTTATGATCTTGAGGCTATGGCACGTCATTCTCACTATTAAATCTGGCACGCAGGATATCCAACAAACCGATGACGCGATTGAGGCATAGGATGACGTGGGCACGGTTTATATAAACGAACTATGGAAGGACGAATAATCATGGGACTGGATCCAGGGTATGGTCGAATGGGCTTTGGCGTGATTTTTGTTGAGGGAACGAAACTCGAGCTGGTTGACTATGGTGTGTCCACGACGCTTTCTGGGGACACGATTGAGAATCGGCTTCTAAGTATCGCCAACGATTTGCATGATTTGTTCGCGCATCATCAGCCAGACGTTGTCGCGATTGAAAAGTTTTTTTTCGGCAAGAGCGCTTCAACCGCGATGAACGTCGCGCAAGCTCGAGGTGTCGCGTTGCTCATGGCAGCGCAATCAGGCACGCCTGTTTTTGAGTTTACCCCAGCGCAGGTCAAGAAGGCATTGACAGGGGATGGCACTGCTGGCAAGGCCGCGATGCAGAGGATGGTAAAGGAATTACTTCATCTTCCTCATGTTCCAAAACCAGATGACGCCTCTGATGCTATCGCTGTTGCTATAACGGCGAGTACTAAGAGGTGGTAAAATGGTAACAAACTAAATATTGCTTGATTTAAAAAATATGATTGCTCCACTTAAGATATTTATTGACCGTTTAATTGAGGAAAAAGATCTTTTAGCTCTTGAACCAGAAGTGCTAAAACAGGTAAAAGCTGATCTTTCAGAACGTCTTGAGGATCGTATTAATGCGGCTGTTCTTAAGCATCTTCCACCCGACAAGCTTTCCGCGTTTGAAAAATTGCTTGATACTAAAGCGTCAGATGAGGAGATACAGAGGTTTTGTCGTGAGCAGATTCCGAATCTCGACGAAGTGATCGCGTCAACGCTCGTGGAGTTTCAGCTGACATACCTTCAAGTTTAATTATTCTGTATGCATACGAACGAAGGCGCTCCTTCTGTTGTGGAAGGATCAGAAAGTACAAAAGCGAAGAAGAAGATTGTTATTGTTGAACACGCGGGAGCTATTGAAACTGAATCTCGTGATGCAGCCGAAGCTCACATGTCTGCTTCTAAAAAAGAGTTGAAAGGCGTGCGTGGAGTTTTTAAAAAAATTTGGAAGCATAATTTATTTCACGAGTATTATCGTCAAAAAGAAATTGCATTAGTGCGCGAGAAAATACTTAATACCAAAAGTCTTTTTGCAGGTGAGAAAGAAGCTCGTGTAGCGCATAAGGCGGCGATGGGCGCGCTAACTGATCGTTTTTTGCAGGAGTATGAAGAGGCGGTACACAAGGAAGCCGGGGAGTCGCGAGAAGTACTTGGGAACGAGGAGACCGATGTTGATACTCGGGAAGAGATACACAAAGTATTGAGAGATTACGCGGCTGGAAATTTGACGGAGGAAACATTTGAGGAAGAACGTAACAGGATACTGTCAAAGCTTACTGGCTTGTCGCGCGAGGCAATTCAAAGCGAGGTACGACATACGGACAGCTTGCGTGAGGTCGCGCACGGACTGCGACAGTCGGTTGAGCATGGATCGTGTCTTGAAGACCTCGATATTGATTTTGATATCGTGATTGGGCGCGCTAAGTGTGGAGTCCGCACAGAAGCACAGTTTAATACGGTGGATCGTATTGTGGAGAAAATCCAATCAAGTCGCGTTGGAAAGTTTTTGAATGAGACAACTGTCGCGTCGGCAGTCGCGATTGCGTATTCTCTGACAGCTGGGCTGTCCCAACGCTTGGCGCGAAGTAAGGCGCTCGCTTGGGGGAGTTTCGGACTTACTGCCGCGATCAGCGGCGGTGTTGCCGCGGCAAGGGAGAGCAAACGAATTGAAGAAGAACGTCGGCAACACGGAAGGGAAATGGCAAAGGGGCAAACTTTTGAGGAAACTCAAACGCCACGTCGCAAAGAAATGGAAAACTATCGGTATGAAACAAAAGACGCGTATGTGATCACACGCGAACTTTCAGACACCCTCGAATATGATTTGAAAGAGGCCGAAGCATTTTCTCGCGTTGTTGAAAAGTTGTCTGATATTGAAGCACGCGTTCGGCTTTCTGATCGCCACAGCATTGATCTTATTTCGTATTCCAGCGGAGATTTGGTTGAGAATGAACGTTTGAATCTGGATATTGCTCGCGCTAAGGCAAAGGTAAAGTTGCGTCAGATGTACGCGTCCGGGCAGATCAACCTTACAGAGGGAGAAACAATGGATGGATTTTTGGCAAAGTCCGCTGATCTGCAGATGGAAATATTGACTAAGGGTGATGCGGGTATTGAGGAAAAGAATCGAATTTTTAGAAAGATGAAAACAAAGCGAGTTGTGGGAGCCGCGCTCAAGGGGCTGGGGACAGGTCTCGTGATTGGTGGTGTATTTCAGGAGGCGGTAGCGTTTTTTAGCGATGCGCAGAGCGGTGTGGTTGAAGGAATGGTCGGCATACCACATGAGGCAGGGGAGAGGATAACAGCGCTTGAGCGCTTGCGAATGTTTTTGAAAGGGGAGACGTTTGATACTCCTTTGGTTAACAGTATCGAAACGCACGCACCAGACGGAAGTCTTTTGAAACTTCCAGAGGATATAGAGATAGTGCCTAATGCTGGAAACGCGAATGTGTTTGACTTAGTTCGTGACGGGGAAACGATCGCGTCTGGGCTTGAATGCAAAGACGGGGTACTCACCGCGGCTTCGGCAAATGTGGTTGAAGATGCTGGTGGTTTTGTCGCGGTTGATAGTCATCAAGAGATGGTATTAGTACCAGGCGAACGCACCGCCGTTGATGTGGCAGGGAGTCGCACGGATCTTTTTCATCGAATTCATCGAACCCTTTGGTATGGCAATGACACGCCCAAACCCATTTTTGATAAAAACGAATTAAAATTGGATTGGGGAGGTGGGGGTGATGGGTTTGATGACAATGGTAATTTTACATTCAACATTGCTCGAATGAGGGCAGACGGTTCTTTTCAGGATGGTTTTTCAGTTGACGCGCAAAAGGCGATGAAAGAAGGCAAGCTGAAAATGATTCTTTCTTTGACGCGAGATACGCAAAGAGAGGTGGTGGAGATTCCGATTGATGCTCATGGAAACGCGGCTGTTGATCCAAACAGTGAAATTGGAAAAATGTTTTTTAGTCAGAAAGATGGCAAGGCAGTATTCCACGGCGCGTTCGCTGAGGTCGTGCAGTCAACAGGCGTGGGAGAAGACGGTGGGGAGAACGTGCGAATATTGGCAACCCACATCGGAGACGAATCCGCTGTGCGAGAAGTGATACCAGAGCCAGTATTGGTTCCAGAATCGAAAGTCGTCTCAATTACCAATATCACCTTGCCGCCAGGCGATGATCTTTTTGTCGTTCCTCCGATGGTGATTCCTGTGTTCGGAAGAAAGCCACTTGAATCCACAAAACAGCCAACAGTTCCCCCACTACGTTATACTAAGCCACCAGAAATTGGGATCGGGTATTATTACAATTCGTTTCCGGAACAATCTGAACAGCAATGTAAAGCACGCATGTCTGAATCCTTGCGTAATAATCCTGATGCGCAGCTTGATACTGTTAAGGAGGTTCGACAATATATCGAAAAACAGGATGAAAAATATCGCGAACAGATTAAATTGTTAGCCGGGCAAGCAGACCCAATGGAGAATGGCTGTAAAGTTGCGGTATGTATTCCAGCCGCAGGTCATCAAGAGGGAGGAAATATCTATCGCACGCTTGAAAATTATACTCATCAGATAGCTTCTCGAGATTCGTTCGAGATTTTGATTTTAGTTAATCGCCCTGATGTTGATGAGGAGGGGAAGCGTGTTGAGCCAGATCAGACAATAAATGAGATTCAACGTTTCAAAAAAGCGTATCCCGATATGCCAGTGCGAGTTATGGAAGTAATCCTTCCAAAAGGACAAGCAAAAATCGGCACTATTCGGAAACTTCTGACTGACTCGGCTTTGGTACGGTATCTCGCGCGGGGTTCAGCGGTGTCTTCTGATTTAATCCTTCTTAGTAACGATGCGGATAATAAAGGAATGGCTCCAGAGTACGTTGATAATTTTATTAAAAAGTTTGACAGCAATACGGATACTGATGCGTTTTTAGGTCAATTGGATTGGGATCCAGAATCTTATATTCGAAACCCGCTTGTGCATGTTGGAACACGTTTTTTCCAGTACGTGCACGCCGTACTCCAACGGCGTTGGAAATCCGTTTTTGGTTCTTCTGGCGCTAGCTTTGCTTATCGCGCGAGTGTGTATGCGGCCGTTGACGGGTATACTGATGGCATGACAGGTGGAGAAGATTGTGACGTGGGTGGACGTATTAGGTTAGCACGTCGAGGGGCTAAGACTCACGTCGCAGTGAGGTACGCGGGGAATCGTGTTTCTCGCCTATACACATCCTCTAGACGCGCGGAGCGTGCTATTAAGGATGGGCTTTCGCCTTCTGAACAATGGACGCGAAAGTTCAGCGCGTTTGATGATGATGTACGCAAAGTGAAATGGGAACTCACTGGTGGAATGGATTGGGATGATATTAGTAAGGTCGAAACTTTTGTTAATCAACTAGAGACGGTGTTGAATCGAACGATTACTCAAACGATGAATGATTCCATTGATCGTGTGGCTGTTACAAAAGCGCTTGGTTGGCTTGGGATTAGTTTTGAATTCAATAAGGACCGCGGTATTCGTATTGTAAATGCCGATAAGCTTATCAATGGGCTAAAGAAATATCAGGTCGAAGGATTAGATATGATGAAACGGAAAACTGGGGAGCTTTCTAAGAAAAGAAAGCGCGCTAAAACCGAGAGGTAAAGTTGATTGAGTATGAGCGGTGAATGCAGATTCAGTGTCGTCATTCCTTTTAAGGATGAAGAGGACCGTCTTCCAAATACCGTCAAACAGGTTTTGGAATATTTTTTTTTGAAGGGTGTGACGTTTGAAATTATTTTGGTTGATGATGGGAGCGTTGATCAAACGGTTGCGCGAGTGAGCGAGTTTTTGAAAGATACGCGCGTGAGGCTGTTGAGGCACGAGGTAAATAAGGGGAAGGGCGCGGCGATACGGACTGGAGTCTTGGATAGTCGGGGAGAAATGGTTTTGTTTATGGACGCGGATATGGCAACGCCCATTGAGGAGTTTGGGAAGTTGCTTGTGGCAATTCGTGGCGGAGCTGATATCGCGATTGGATCGCGTGCGCACAAGCAATCGCAAGTTACTAAACGACAGCCAGCGCACCGCGTCGTGATCGGCAAGATTGGAAACGCGCTTATTCGCTTGGTGCTTGGCCTTCCTTTTTCCGATACTCAATGCGGGTTCAAAATGTTTATGCGCGCGACCGCGGTTGATCTATTTTCTGATTTAAAATTTCTACGTTGGAGTTTTGATTACGAAGTATTGTATCTTGCGCGACGGCACGGGTACAAAATCGTGGAGGTGCCAATCGTCTGGCACAATATGCCAGGGTCGAAGTTTCATCCTGTCAAAGACGCGGTTCGTTGCTTTTGTGATTTGTTGAGTATTAAGTGGAGGTACATTTTCAAAAAATGATATGGATTTTATTTTGAGCATTGCGACGTTGCAGATTCTTGCGGCATCGAAATTGATTCTGTTCGCGTCGTTTGTCGTGTTTCTGTTTTTGTTAGCTCGTTATAACCGACCATGGGCGTACGTGGTTTTGATTACAATCTCGGTCTCTGCCACGTATTACGTTTTGAGTGCGCCATTGCAGACTTTTTTTTGGGGTGGGCGGGGAGATGAAACTTTTGTTGCCGCGTATTTATCTCGCGTCTTGAATGGCGAGTTCCTGTCTGATTTCTATTACTTCGGACTGCCACCATTTTACCCGCCATTGTATTTTTGGATCACGGGTTTTGTCAGCAAGCCGTTCGTTGCCTCCGCCATTGGCGCGGGAAAAATCGGCGTGCTAATCACACTGCTTGCATGGTGGGTGGTTCCATATTTTTTACAGAGACTGTTTTACTGCAAGTGGTTCCTTCGACAGGAAACGGAAAAGACAGTCATCTCATCGCAGTGGTTTTGGTTCCTGGTCCCGACCTTCTTATTTGTCCTTCTGGATTTCGATAGCATTATTTTGAAACCTTACGAAACACTCCCAGCCCTGCTGTGTGTTTTGTTCATCGGCGTGTTCGCGTCAATGCTTGGATGGAGCAAGTGGGAGGCGAGACATTATTTGACGATCGGGTTTTTCGGTGGCGCGCTTTTCCTATCATATTATTTTTGGTGGTTCATTCTGATCCCAGTCATGTTTGCACTCGCGGTTTTGTCGAAAGATAAGTGGACGAATATCTTGCGCGTGGTCGGGGTTGGAGCAGTGATGTTTGTCGTGGCATCTCCCTATCTTATTCCGTTGTTGGGATCATTCGCGGGAGGAATCGAGAATTGGCAAGCGATCTTTTTCATTCCATCAGACTTTTGGTCTTTTGCCCCATGGGGTGTGTCTTCCCTTCGCGGATTGGTTTGCTTGCTTGGGTTGTTTGGTCTGATTCGTTACAGAAAGAATCCGTTTATCAGAGCCAACTTGCTTGTGTTGGGGATGGCGTACGCGTATCAAGGTGTTAGCATGATTTTGTTTCTCTTGGGTGGAAAACCAATCCAAGCCGCAAAACCATTCTTGTTTCTTGGCACTGCCACGTTGTGCGTTGGCGCGGCCGCGGCAATAATTTCGATTTTCAAATTTCTGTCGAGACGCCTTGACACACAATCCGTTAAATCCGTCGCACTGGTGATGGTGATAGTCTTTGTGTCTCTTATGCCGCAAATTCGGTTTCTTGATGACCCAAAAGTTTTGCAACAGATAGAGTCTGATTTGCTAGAAACAGGGGACGTGTATCTGGCGGAGAATATTCAAAACACCGTTCCAGATTGGAATGAGCGCGCGTGGTTATCAAGTGGTACGGCTGGGTTGAACGCTTATTTGCCAATTCATTATTTTCTCGCGCACAACCCGCACTTTAGCCATCAGGCCGCGAAGTTTTCAGAGCGTTTTGATCGAGTCGTGAAACTCGCGAACGCTGGTTCCTCGGAGCGCTTTGTCGCGATAGCGGACGAGCAACCACGGATTGACGCGCTACTTTTTTTCAAAGACCCAGGCGCGCAAACGTACCCGCTTTTTTTCTGGGAGGACAATTACCCAAACGGTGGAAAAGAAATCAGGATCGAGATTGACCCTGATTGGGTGTCAGAAAAGTTTTGGGATATGAGGCACGAGGATGATGATTGGGTGGTATATACGAGGAAGGAGTAATTTCCAGTTACCGTTATCTACAGATTACAGCATGGCGAATACGAATGTCGTGCGAATATGCGAATAGGATCGTCCCATTAGCATATTCGCACGAGATTCGCATTAGTTAAATTTCAGATTCATACGTTATCCGTTTTCCTGAACGTCCACAGCGTGTTCATTATAAAGTTCCATATCAATACAATCGCCACGATGAAAACCTTCGCGGCAACATACCAGATTCCAACTTTTAGGAAGATGAGCATCAGCAGGCTGTTGATCGCGAAGCCCACGACAGAAACGCACAAAAATTTTGTGAATTGATGAACGACGCGTTTATTTTTGTCTTTATAAGTCCAGAGCTTATTCCACGAGTAATTATTGATGACCGCCAGCAAAAAGGAAATTGTGTTGGCGATAAGCACTGGCCAAGCGAAAACTTCCACGAGAAATATTAGCACGACAAAGTCAATTAGCGTGCCGCTAAATCCAACGGCTGAATATTTTAGAAATCGTCGTGTGTATATTTTTTTTGCCAGCATATTAGAAGTTTGACAGCATGTGGTATAGACCACGCTTCTTTATTGAAGCTTTAAACTCACTTTAAACTCACTTTAAAGTGAGTTATTCACAGGAGTTTTCCTTGCAATAGTCCGGATTTTTTGGCTTCTTCACTTAAAAACCTTGGGTGTAATTTGAATGCCACATTGGGGTCTTGTTTTTTTTCGGTAGTTCGTACTAACACTTCTTTTCCAATCAATTCTTCGAGCCTTGCGTTAGTAAAAGGTCTTGACCTACCAAGAAGTTTTTCGACCTCGCTTGGGCGCACCTCCCCCTTCTCTTCAATGAGCTCAAGAATATTGTAGTGGGCTTCTTCCAAGCCGAGTTTTGTCAACTCGTTTTCATTGATGAAAGGCTTCGGTTCGGTCTTAATTTTTTCAGGGACAAGGGTTGCACGAAATAACACGCGGAACGCACCAGCTTCTTCAAGAAATTCCGGTTCAGGCAGCCGAACGTCCCGCATCACTCTACGCATTCTTTCGATACCTGAGCCGCGTTTTTCCATGAATCCTCCCATGCGGACAAGTGCTTCCGCGATCGTTGCGTTTCGTGAGCGGGGAGCGAAGTCGCCCCGTATAACAATTTCAATTGTTAATGGTGGTATGAATCCGCCTGGATTGAGTATAGACACCGACGTGCCCCTGACTCGAAGATGAGTCTCAGCTAATGAGTCGCGATAGTCCCGGTGTACAACCGCATTGACCACGGCCTCTCTAAGAGCCTCAAGAGGGATGACAGGAGTGTTAATTCGTCGGAAGCCGGCAATACGCGCGGCGACCGGAATATGACGCCGGATGAAAGCTTCAACGGCCCGAAGTTGATCGAAGAGCGTTCCACCGAATGTCTGGAGGTCATCCCAATCGTTTTGTTCCTCGTTCATTTTCACATCGGCCTTTATAACGGCATGAGGCAGAAAGTTTTGCGGATTTTTACCAAACAATAAGATTCCAGCGATGGTTGGCACAAAATTTCCATCCGTTCTTTTACTGACGAATCCTTCCCTCGAAAGAAGAGTCATTAAATCTTTCGTAGAAAATTCGTTAAAGCTCGTCTTTTTTAGATAACCTTCCGCGGCGTTCAAATCAAGGTCTTCGACACTGGCCGCTTCGAGTAGCATACGATCTTGCGGATCAGGGCTTCGATCACGACACATCTGGGCGATCTGGTCATCAGAGGCCTCGATATTGGAACTGCCAATGCGAACAAAAGGTCTTTCGTAGCCGCGGATTTTATATGGTGGGCGGGGACCCTTTGGACAACGAACGATTACGATTTTCTGGCCTTTGAATTCCGTTATCTCTACGCTAGGTGAAACATCCAAATCAGGAACGTTGCCCCTCAATTGTTGGAAAAAACTATGCTCCAATTGTTGCGGGTTTGGCACTCCAACAACCTCGCCTGTCTTATCACGAATGCCAAAAAGAATTGTTCCGCCCTTGGTATTGTAAAAAGCAGTCAACGATCGCATGACGTGCAATTTATGTTCTTGCGCTTCGGTAGCCGAGAGATCAGCCTTGAGTTCGATGTGGTCATTCTCAAGCCCAGCTATTGCTTCTTGGATTTCAATTTCTGTCATAGTTTTGTGTCATAGGTTCCCAAAAGGGGCTTCCAGTTATTCATATACTCCGGAGATATTTTTCGTCCGCTCGGTTTTAGTAATTGAATCCTTGAACCCAAAATGCTTGTACTAGGAAAAAGAGATAGGGGGCTACGAGCAATCCTAGAATCGGCAACGCGACTCGGTTTTTTTGCGCGCTCGCGAATCCGTAGATAATTGGGAATAAGTAAACAGGATAAATGAAAATTGATTTTACGATCCCCATATCAAAATAATGGTATCGATAACTGAAGTAGATCAACGCTGAAAAGAAAGACGCTGTGATGCCAATGCCAAGCAGGGGGAGAACGTGCTGTTTTTTCTTGAGTGCGAGCGCGATCATTACGACCATACCCCACAACATAATCACAGCGGGCACAATCGCGAGCCAAACGAGTTTCGATGTGAGAGAAAAGTTTTGTTTTGTTACGTACGTGTTGCTCACGGTTGTGCGCACGAGATCCTCCGCGGGCGCTTGTGCGATCAGGTCATCATTTTCCATCATTCCATAGTAGTCATAAAACGAATCCGCGTAGAACATACTCGAGAACGCGCGCCCACCAGAGTACCAGTATGGAAATTTGAAAATGTCAGCGTCAAACCATGTGTAGTCTTTTACTCTCTCGTCGAGCTTGAGTGGCATCGGTTCCAAAAAGTTCTGATTGTTTATCGATGGAGCCGCAAGGACATTTTGCGCGCGATAGATTTGCCAGGGCAGAACAAGAATCACAACAGGCACGATGAAAAGGGCGAGTTTGATCCACGCGGATTTTTTGTGGCGCCTAAGCAGATCAATCATTAGTGTGAGACCAACGAACGCGATCGGGATGACGGCGGTAACTTTTGTCAAAAGTGCCAGTCCGCAGACAATGCCAAGGGCGAGTGTATTTTTCCGAGTTGTTTTTTCTTTCCGTTGATAATCAATCAACAGGGTGATAATCAGAAAGATGAAGAAGTAATTCAACAGTTCGTTTGTCAAAAAGGTTGACGCCTCGGTCATTGCTGGCAACAGACTCAACATGATAAACGAGGATAGGATCGCGAGCTTGTTCTTTGTTGCTTGTTTGATGATTCTGTAAACAAGAAAACTCACGCCCAAGCTCAAGACCACTTGCGCCAGACTCAACGTCTTCAAAATTGGTTTGATGTCTTCTGTAAACAACAAAACGATTTTCGCCACGCCCGCGTAGATCAAATAATACAAAGGTTCATGCCATGCCACATAGTTATCCTCAATTGATGGGAAACGGTTTTCTTGGGCGAGCGATAGAATATAATCAATGTGCCCACCGCCGTCGTAACCCCAAAACGGGTTGAAGTGCCAAGCGTTGTGGATGCGAAATATGATGAGAAAGATTGTAAAAAAAATTAAACATATTTTCATAAAGGCAACATAAGAATAATTGTAAAAGGTGAATAATACAAACTGAAATATTAAAAGCCCACCAGAGAATGGTGGGTTTGCGTTTATGTCTCAGGTTGCGTGTCGCGCGTGCTTCCCGCGGTTGCGCGGCGGGAGGATCATTGAGAGAAGCGCCATGCGGACATAGAGACCGTTCTTTGCCTGAAGGAAGTACGCCGCGCGTGGATCACCATCGATCTCCACGGGGATCTCGTTGTTGCGTGGAAGTGGGTGCAAGATGATTGAGCCTGGCTTCATCCGTGCGACCAATTCTGGCGTGAGGCAGTAGTCACTACCGTCTGACGAGACACCCTCGACCCCTTGATGTCGTTCCTTCTGCACGCGGGTCATGTACACCACGTCCGCGTCGTCGATTACGTCTTGGAGATGCTCGCTTTCGAATATACCCAGCCTCCTCATCGCGAGTTGAGTTCGAAGATTCTGTGGCAGTCGCAGCGCTCGCGGTGAGATGAAGCTCATTCGCGTTTGCGCGAGGTCCAGTAGGTGCGCGAGCGAGTGGACGGTTCTGCCGTACAGATGATCGCCAACGAATGCCACGTGTAGGTTTTTTGGATCTCCGATTTTTTCCACGATCGTGAAGAGATCCAGGAGCGCCTGCGTGGGATGCTCGCCGTTTCCATCACCAGCGTTGATGATTGGTACAGGACTCACGGCGGCGGCGCGCGCGGCGGCTCCGAGTTCTGGGTGGCGCAAGATGATTGCGTCCGCATATCCACCGATCACGCGTATCGAATCTTCCAGTGTCTCTCCCTTGGTAGCGGAGGAGAAATGCCCCGCGCTCTCGGTTCCGATGACCCTGGCGCCTTGAAGTTGCGCGGCAGTGTCAAACGATAGACGTGTGCGCGTTGATGGTTCGTAGAAGATCATCGCCACCACGCGACCCACGAGCACTGGTTCGCACAGTCCGTGATCCACTCCGAAGCGCATTTGGCGCGCTCGGGTGAAGATCTCCTCGATCAGCCTGGGGTCTTGGAATTGGTCCGCACTTAGGACATGCTGAAGTTCTGTTCCCATTCTTACCTCCTTGAAACCAGGGAGAGTATATCGGGGATAAAAAGTTTGGGCAACAGAGGTTTCTCTCTTGCCAGGGCATAAAAGATAAGTTAGTATTTTGGGGAAATAGGCGGGTATCGTATAGCGGTTATTATTCCAGTTTTCCAAACTGGTGATGCGGGTTCGACTCCCGCTACCCGCTCCATCCCGTTCAAACATTGCGCCATCACCGTTAAACCGTTTGGAAGTGACAATGTCACTTCCTGTGGGGTTTACCGATTATGTCGCGGAGTTTGAACGGGATCCATTTATCAACACGGGACGTAGCTCAGCCCGCTTGTGCTCCCGCCATTAATGGATGCGCGGCTGGGAGCGCCTGATCCACGGGTTTGGTCTGAAATAAAAACTTAATATCGGGACGTAGCTCAGTAGGTAGAGCGCCTGGTTTGGGACCAGGAGGTCGCAGGTTCGAGCCCTGTCGTCCCGACCATTCGACTACCGTTGTTTTTTACAACGGCAGTCGAATGTCCCGAGCGAGCGCTAGCGAGCCGAGGGGCTGGTGGGTAACAACCGCTCATGGTCTGCGACCGTGTTGTGAAAAGAAGAGACTGAGGGTTCAAGACTCACTGGCTTGACCAGACAAAAAAATCGACGATCGTCGATTTTTTTGTCATCAATAACGTTTGGCAGAAGGCAGGTTAAACATTCAATTTTAAAAACGGATCTATTCGATCCGTTTTTAAATGGTGCCGAGGGCCAGGATTGAACTGGCGACACAAGGATTTTCAGTCCTCTGCTCTACCACTGAGCTACCTCGGCAAACAACTTTCAGAATTGGCAATCTGCCTAAACAAATGTGGCCCACCACGTCGCTCGCGAGCGACGTGGTGGGCGTGGATGGACTCGAACCATCGACCTCAACATTATCAGTGTTGCGCTCTAACCACCTGAGCTACACGCCCTTATTTTTTTGGCGTGTAGCGAAGGTGGTTGACCACCTGCCCGCCCACCATAGCCCGAAGGGCGACGGCGGGAGCTACACGCCCGTATGAATAACGTTCAGAATTGGCGATCTGCTCGCTCTTCGGTCGGAAACTCGCTCGCTGTAGGATTCACCTACACCTCGCGAGCTTTCCTTCCTGCAGAGCGTCGCATCTCATTTAATTCTGAACGTTATTCGTTTGAATGATTTGAAAGAACGGCGATACTATATCAAGGCATAAAAGTGTTGGCAAGGCTATTTTATACGTAAGGAAATATAAAAAGCGACACGCGTATCGTGTCGCTTTGCGTTTAGAGGAGGACTCGCTTCACTAGTCTTCGCGCGGCAGGCTTGCGAGCCACTCTCTTCTACCATTGAGTTTCGGGACGACCTCGACCTCGTATTCCCAGCCGTAATGCGCCGGGATCTCAAGAATCGATTCAGGATACGATGGCGATGTGAGTTGATGGCGTCCTCCATGATTGTCAGTGGCTATCACGGAGAACTTGTGACCTTTTTGCGCGCGAAGCATTCTTGTCCCTGGGAGAAGAATGACGCGGGCAGGTGAGGTCTGAATGGAGTACTTGTCGAAGCGCAAGAACTGGTCGCAGGCTTCGCTCAAGTTGATGACCGCGAGGCGCCGGAGCGTTACGCGAGTGACAACCAGACGTTCGCTTCCGCCCGTTCTCACAACCACCGGGTCTGGCGCGTCGTAGAGGCGATCATCGATCAGGAGCGTTCTTGGGAACTTGATTCTGACGCTGGTTGTCCCATCGTGCGGGATTCCCAGCCATCTCTCGCCGTTATTCCCCGGTTGCCATGGCACGGCCTTGTCGATGACTAGTTCGCCACCGACCAGCCCGGATAGCTTGAGCGCGACAACGCGTTCGCACATTCCATCTGGAAGCGAACGTTGCTGGCGCACGTAGTCCTGTCGCATACCAAGCGGCATCCAGTCTCGAAGGGACACAGGGCTCTCCACGGAGCACTTCTCGGTCCACGAGTCGTGCAACGTGTTATCTTCCGTCAGCGCATCGCCGTCGATCAGCTCGAAGGCAATCCAAAGCAAGCCGTCTTCTTTGCGCGATCGTGGGGCATCGTCGTTTGTTGTTGTGAACGACGTCCAGATTGTGCCATCGTCCTCGAACGTTGATTGTGCCCCGGCAATCTCTGGGAAAAACCAGGCGATTGGGATGATGAGAATGAGGGCGAAGAGGTTCAAGCGGTTTCGTTCCATTTTCTTTTTCTCCTTGAGGCGGGAACGAAAAACCCATCTGCACACAATTGTGCGGATGGGGGGTTGGGTACTTATATTCCAGCATGATTTTTTGATCCCGTCAACGGGGCTTCTGTGGAAAACTAAAAACATTCGGCAGTGCCGAATGTTTTGAAACCAATTCTCTACTTTGTGATTGCAACGTGTATTCCCTTGCTCGGTCTTTAAACCGAACTGTTCTGATCAATCTGATTGATCTCGACCTAGGAACATGTCCCGACCCTTAGGTCAGGAAAAATCCCTAAAAAGGAGGTGATCCACCCACAGCTTCCGCTACGGGTGCCTTGTTACGACTTCGTCCCTATCATTGATCCCACCTTCCGCCGCCCTACGGCGACGTTCGGGTGTTACCAATTCTCTTGACGTGACGGGCGGTGAGTACAAGACCCGAGAACGTATTCACGGCCACGTGGCTGATTGGCCGTTACTAGCGATTCCAACTTCATGAGGTCGGGTTGCAGACCTCAATCTGAACTGAGACCAGTTTTGTGGGATTAGCTCCGGATTACTCCTTGGCTGCCCATTGTACTGGCCATTGTAGCGCGCGTGTCGCCCTGGACGTAAGGGCCATGCTGATTTGACGTCATCCTCGCCTTCCTCCCGGTTGCCCGGGCAGTCTCCTGCGACACTTATAACGCAGGACAAGGGTTGCGCTCGTTACCCCACTTAAGGGAACAGCTCACGCCACGAGCTGACGACAACCATGCAGCACCTAGACAGCACCTTCGAAAGCGGCCCACCTTTCGGCAGGCTTGCAGCTGTCTTTCAAGCCCAGGTAAGGTTCCTCGCTTACCATCGAATTAAACCGCACGCTCCACCGCTTGTGCGGGTCCCCGTCTATTCCTTTATGTTTTAGTCTTGCGACCGTACTCCACAGGCGGAATGCTTAATGCGTTAGCTTGGTTAACCGGCTCCGAGAGGGTCGATACTCCCGAAACCTAGCATTCATAGTTTACGGCGTGGACTACTGGGGTATCTAATCCCATTCGCTCCCCACGCTTTCGTCCCTCAGTGTCAGAAATGTTCTAGCAGATTGCTTTCGCCTTTGGTGTTCTTGCCGATATTAACGCATTTTACCGCTACACCGGCAATTCCATCTGCCTCTCCCATTCTCTAGTCTTGCAGTATCACTTACAGACTTCAGGTTGAGCCTGAAGATTTCGCATATGACTTGCAAAACCACCTACGGACCCTTTACGCCCAATAAATCCGGATAACGCTTGAGGTCTCTGTATTACCGCTGCTGCTGGCACAGAGTTAGCAACCTCTTATTCATTAGGTACCGTCATTTGTTCGTCCCTAATAAAAGCTCTTTACGACCCGAAGGCCTTCATCGAGCACGCGGCATTGCTCCGTCACACTTTCGTGCATTGCGGAAGATTCTTGACTGCAGCCTCCCGTAGGAGTCTGGGCAGTGTCTCAGTCCCAGTGAGCCGGGCCACGCTCTCACGCCCGGTACCCGTCGAAGCCTTGGTGAGCCTTTACCTCACCAACTAGCTGATAGGACATAGGCCCCTCTCGAACCGGCGGACCTTTCAATGGGAATGACCGAAGTCCCCCCATCAATATCGTGTATTAGCCATCGTTTCCAATGGTTGTTCACGAGTTCGAGGTAGGTTACCAATGTGTTCCGCTCCCGTTTGCCACTAACAGTAGTCAGACATCGGATGTCGGTAGTTGGAATTATTTCCAAGATTCACGGAGACGATACAATTGCTTGCCAACGACTGTGTATTCTTCGATCAGTTTGTTACTGAACGTTGAATCCATAGCGCCGACAGCTACTGCGTCGCTTATGTGACTTTTGATTTCATTACAAGATCCAAGTGACCTTGTTAGATAATTCCTGAATTCGGCAGCACTCCTTCCGTACCCTTCGGCTACATTCGCGTGAATTGAATTTGCTGATCTGCAAATCTGATCACGCAGATGCCAAAGATGAGATGGAAACGCTTTCGTGATACTCACTACTTGTGGGTACAATTTCTTTGATCGTTGGAAAACGTCAAGCCTTTCGTATCCGTTCATATATGTTGAGTATATCACTGCCGACTACTGACCTCTGAAGTCCGACTACTGCTCGTTCAACTTGCATGCCTTAGACATGCCGCCAGCGTTCATCCTGAGCCAGGATCAAACTCTCAAAAAATGCTTTGGGTCTTACGACCTCAAAGCTCTGTTGTTTTGTGACTTTTGTCACTACTAGGAATAACGTTGCAATCACACAGTAGATAATTGTGTGATTTGGTAGATTGGTTTGTTTAGTTGTAAAGATCCAGCAAGAGACATTTTTAAAACCCTCGCAGGGCCTCCCCCGGGAGAGCTTCTTTTGGAACGTATATTTGTAACTTGCGGGCGCATTTTAGAAAAAGCACGTAATACTGTCAAGGACACATTGGGGAAAGGGTGGAGAAAGGTGTTTTCTTTGACAAAACAAGATGTTTTTGTTATCTTATTGTTGTTCATTACCTTTGTCTCTGGCGTGCATCCATGCTCGCGGGTCGACAGAAAAAGATAAGGTTAATGATTACTTGATTCGATAATAGTCGATGCAACAGCTATGGCTGACAAGCTTTTCGACCAGGAGTTCGTCGAATACATCGTGCGCGCGATCGTCAATCATCCAGAGGACGTCCGCACCGAGCGTATTGTTGACGAACGTGGCGTGCTCATCACCCTCTTCATAAACCAAGAGGACATGGGTTACGTAATTGGTCGCCAGGGTCAGACTGCTCGTTCTGTGCGGACTCTGCTCAAGATCGTTGGCGCAAAGGAGAATGCCCGCGTCAACCTCAAGATCTATGAGCCAGAAGGCGCACGCCGCCCACCACGTCGTGAAGATCGTCCAGGCGATGATCGCACTCCTCGCGACGATCGTGGACCACGCGATGACTTCCGTCGTAGTGACGACACGTCTGTAGATGATCTGGGTATCTAGATCAAAAACCAAAAACCAGCTACTCTAATCGGTAGCTGGTTTTGATTTTATTTTTATGGCAAAGAAAAAGATTCGACGTTTCGACATTCTGACAATTTTTCCAGAAACAGTGACGCCCTATGTTCAGGCGTCGATTTTGGGTCGCGCGCAGGAGGCTGGGTTGATTGAGGTTAAGACGCATGACCTTCGCGTGTGGTCGACTGATAAGCATCATAAAGTTGATGACACGCCATATGGCGGGGGCCCTGGGATGGTGATGAAGGTTGAACCGTTTGAGAGGGCGGTGAGGGAACTCAAGGGAGGAGGGGTGAGGGGTGAGGGGAGAGGGAGGAGGGAGGAGGTGAGAGGGAAGACGCGGGTGATTCTTACGTCGGCTTCTGGTGAGACGTTCACTCAGAAAGACGCGAAGAGGTTGGAAAAGTACGATCACCTTATCTTTTTGTGCGGTCGTTATGAGGGAGTTGATCATCGCGTAGAAGAGTATGTCGCGGATGAAGCGTTTTCGATCGGGGAGTATGTTTTAACTGGCGGTGAGTTACCTGCAATGGTGATGATAGACGCGATCGCGCGTCTGGTGCCTGGTGTGATTGAAAAAGATTCGCTCGCGCGCGAGTCGCATAGCAAGAAAGGTTACCGCGAGCATCCACAATATACGAAGCCCGCGGTTTACAGTCCCGGGGCTAGTGGGAGGGGTAAGACGATTGCACAGTGGGAGATTCCCGACGTCCTTCTCTCCGGCGATCACAAAAAAATCGAGGAGTGGCGCAACAAACATTCAGTTACAAAATAACGACCCAGTGTGGGTCGTTTGTGTCTAGAACGCTGTCTCTAGCAGTGGTCGATGTCGCAGATGTCCACCAGAACGCCGCCCAGGCTGATCGCCGATCTTGTGGCAGTCTCGAATCGACTCGAGCTTGCCGGCGTGCTACCCAGCATGGCGTGATGGCGCGCCAGACCGTTGGCGATGTAGAGGAAGAAATTGTTCGATGCCACACTGTCCTCGGGCGACAGTCGCAGGAACGGAGCGAAATGCAAACGTGTGAAGATCGGAACCCTGCGGTACTCTTCCGCATTCCTGAGGAACGTCGAGAGGGCACGTTCTATCTCAGTCGGTGCCATACTTGCGTCGTGGAGGCCGCGTTGCATCTTCTCGTCGCACATCTCTTCATGCATGATCTCGACACCTTCGCGCCAGATCACACACGCCCACCTGCCGTTCTTGCAAAGAACGAGGTTGAATACGTCCCCTGCCTTCATCACATCCTCCTGCGGACTTAGACAGACACCGCGCCGCGCGGTGTGTCTCTGTGTACGAGGCTAGTCGAAATTGGCGGGATTGTCAATGGATAGTTGCCCGCAGGCGGCCGTTATATCAGCACCCATCGCGCGGCGCACAGTGGCAGTGACGTTATTTTTTTGTAGGGAGTCGTGGAAGGCGGTGATCGTTGTGTCATCAGAGCGTTCAAAATCAACACCTGTCAGGTTGTAGGGGATGAGGTTTACTTTTATGCGGCCGATTCGGTTTACAAAAGTTGAAAGCGCCTTGGCGTGAGTGGGGGAATCGTTTACTCCCTTGAGCATAACGTATTCGAAAGTGAGGTGATGGCGTCTGTTGCCGTGGAGCTTGAGATAATTCTTTGCCCAGCGTTCAAGTCCAGGCAGAAATTCATCGTAAGAAGTTGGTACGATTTGTTTGCGCGTTGATTCGATCGCGGAGTGGAGAGAAACAGCCAGGCGCACAGGCGGCCATTGTTTGTCAGTGAGGATTTGTTCCAGGCGCGGGAGTATGCCAACAGTTGAAACGGTAATGTGCGTGGGACCAATGTCGGTTTTTGCAAGCAATGTGTTGAGCGCGCCGCGGACTTCTTCGTAGTTCGCAAGTGGTTCTCCCATGCCCATTATTACGATATTGGAAATGCGAGGCGAGGTGGTGAGGTGGTCAGGTGGTAAGGTGTTTTCGGAATACATTTTCCAAAAACGATATTGATCAACAATTTCATCACTTGAGAGGTTGCGCGTGAGTCCCATCTTTCCAGTCGCGCAAAAACTGCATCGCATCGCGCAACCAACCTGCGAGGACACGCAGATCGTCCATGCCCCACGCCGGTTGGCCATAAGCACACTCTCGATTTGTTTGCCACCCTCCACGTTGAGCAGAGCTTTGTGCGTTTCGCCATTCGCGCTGACTTGAATGTTGGCAAGCCCAACCGACAGCCATGGGATTTCCTTGAGGCTCTCGCGCATGGATTTGGGAATTGTCGTTGCTTCATCCCAACCATTGGCAGACGAAAAAAGCGCGTCCTCGATTTGCTTCCAGCGAAAAGCCGGTTCGTTTGGGAAAAGTTTTTCGAATTGAGTTTTGCGTGTCTCCATAAAATAATAGGCGAGAGCTTCTGCTCCCGCCTATATTATATCTGATTATTGCGCTGGTGTTTCAGCTGGTTTTTCTTTTGCGGCTTCCGCGGCTTTTGCGTCGAGTTTGGTTTTGCGCGTTTTTGAGATGTGGCTTACGCCGCGCTTCTCGCCTTCCACGATTTTTTCATCAACGAGCAGGTTCCACAGTGTGCTAGACACTTCAGCTCCTTGCGCGATCCAGTATTTAACGCGGTCAGCGTTGATTACCAATTCGCGTGGGTTTTTGCGTGGATCAAAGTGGCCGAGGATTTCTGTGTACTTAGCCCACGGGTCGCGGTGTTTTGGGATTACGATGACTCGGTAGATTGGCGCGCCAGTTTTCCCAACGCGAGAGAGACGGATAGAAAGCATAATTTTGGTCGTTGTGTTTGATTACGTAAACCGTGCCGCAAGGATAAGGAATCTGACTGGGAATGTCAACAAATAAGCCAAATACCTTGACAAAACGGTCAAAATATGATATTCTTGTCTCTTCTGTTTATTGTGAGAAGGGAGGAATTCCTCAATTGAGTGACTTATTTCCTGGTAGCCGCAGGCTTTAGCCTGTGTGCGATTCACGCGGCGCAGGCTGTAGCCTGCGGCCGCCACGGAAAGAATCGGCCGTTCAGTTGAGGGATTCATCCCCTGCCGTTGCTCATCCCGAGCGCGGTGCAAGTAAAGAGGTACGAGAAGATGTCCAAGAACGTTGCCATGCTCGTCTGCGCGGTTCTGTTCTTCCTCGCGGCCGTCGCCCAGGTGGCGCACGCCGACGAGACTTCGGTCGCGCCCGCGACCGTCTCGGTCACCTACGCCGGCGAGGAGTGGAAGCCCGGCAAGGCACTGGGCATCTGCGTCCAGACGGGTCTGCGGTCGAAGGGTCTACTCGGCGACTACTCCGTGGTCTTCAGCTTCACCACGGAGAGCGTCATGACGTCGAGAGAGAGGTTCTGGGGTGCTCTTAGCTTCCTCCTCATCGACAGCGACGAGAACCTGATCTCCATGGCCTTCGGGCAGGAGGTCGGGGAGACGGCTGAGGAGTTGAAGCAGAGAGCGATCGGAGGAGACAAGCTGTCTCCAGGCGGTCGCTACTTCCTCTCGACCTGCGAGACACTCACGAATACCGTCGTGAGCTTCGTCCCGCGGGCGGAGGTGAAGGAGTAGGACGGAACCGGAACTAAGACAAGAAACGGGGGGTGCGGAGGAACGTCGATGGACGACGACAGGGAGCTCATGAGGGATCTGGTGGAGATCTGGGTGGTAACCACCCTGTTTCAACTCCTCCTTTTCTGTGGGGCGTACCTGATAGGGTACTTCTTCACCGGGTTCTCGAGTTGAGTCCACGGAACCTGGAATGCGTCCGCGTGGCGCCAGGTTTCAAATCAACGCGGCGGATCGCAGTTCACCAGATCCGAGTATTCGCAACCGAGCTCGTAGGTGGAACGGGCTCAAATGGAGTAGACATGGGCTACAGCTAGAAGGAAGCGTCTGGAGGTCGTAAGACCAAGTCACGGCCAGGCGTGGATACATAAGTGACCCGGCGTACTATGCGAGGTTGCCAGACGTGAGAGTTAGGAACGGAAAGGGACAGAAAGCCCGAGTACAAGTACGAAGCGATACCGTCTGAAGCAATCACTCGAGAGCAATCTCGGGACGTCGGGGAGTGGTAACACTCCGAAGGGTCGCGCCAAAGCATGGGAGCCGTTGACAGTGAAGGCTCAAAGGGCTGGCAACCCAATCTGTCAAAAAGGCCTTGTGAGTTTGGCCTCCTGTCTACGGACGGGTCAAATGAACTCTCCTTGGTTGTGGCGGTCAACAACCCGTTTTCAATCCGCGTTTTAAGAAAAACGAGGACTTTGGTCGGCAGAGTTCGACACGGCGCGCGAGACGTTCTTGCGCCACTTGCCAGCGGTGTATCACTGGCAGACTCGCATTTCGCGAGCGGGGAATTGTGTGGCGCCCTTAAAGGCCACTTTGCAGAAGGAGGTCAGAAATGACTTACCCGTTGCTGTTCTACGATGTTACAAACGCGCTTTCCCCTGAGCGCGCCAAAAAACCAAAGGTAAGGGGGTAAGGATCTCGGCCGTCAACGTGACAAAACGGCCGGGGATCCTAACGATACTTTCCCCGGTCGCTTGGGCGCCTCCCGCGTCCATCACGTTGCGTTCCGGGGTCCTCTACCGAAATGCTGATTGTTACATCGCGTACCAATCGGCAGGTCAGTTGAGAGAAACATAAAACACGTCTTTATGAGACGTGTTTTGTTATAGATGGTGATAGATATCTTTGCGATGGCAGATTCTGTGTAGAATAATTTTTGATCGATCGAATGTATAAATTAAACGGTAGTCACCCACACGTAAGCGCCAAAGTGGCGGACGTGTGAACCCAGAAAGTTTTTTAATGTCGAGCGTCGCATTGATTGGGTTTAGTTGAAGTAGCTTTGCGATCACGTCTGCCTTAATTTGTATTTGGATCGGAAGACTACGAAAATCCTTCGTGAATTGCCGAGTCACGACGATCTCTCGCATACTTTAAACGAGCTCGCGAAGGGAACGCACTGTTCGCGTCTTTCCTTGCGTGGCTTCTTTAATAGAACGTCGCAACCCCTTTTGAAACACTGGGTCAAAATCGCCAGACCTCTCAAGGATATCTTCCACTAGATTTGCAAGATTCAAACTTGCACGAAAGATGCGGCGTAATTTTAGTTGAGTTACAGTTTGGTTCATACATACGCAAGTTAACACGGAGTAAAGCTAGGAGTCCAGTTTTTTGTTGATTCCTTTCTCCGTTTGGGTTTTGGATTTTGGTTTTTTGGATTTTTCGGTTTCATTACCTCCTCGCAACCCCATTCTGCGTGATTTCCTCCAGGTGGACTGACAACAAGCTCGAAATGCCGTCAGTGCCCATTGTTACGCCATAGAGAATATCTGCTTTTTCCATTGTCGCGCGGTTGTGGGTGATGACGATGAATTGGCTAGTGCGCGCGAGGTCCTCCAGGATCGCGGCGAAGCGGATTGTGTTGGCTTCATCAAGCGCGGCATCAACCTCGTCGAGCACAACAAACGGCGCTGGGTTTACTGCCATGATTGCGGAGACAAGAGCGATTGATGTAAGCGCGCGCTCACCACCGGAAAGCAGGTTTAACGCCTTGAGCCTTTTCCCAGGCGGGGTTGCTTGGATGTCGATGCCGACAATTTTTTCCTCCGCGTTTACCCGTTCCCTGTTCACCGTTCCCTGTTCACTGTTCCCTCCCTCTACCGTTTCCTCCACCTCTTCCCTCGTCAACTTCACCAACGCGCACGATCCTCCACCGAAAAGCATTTTGAAATATCGCTCAAACTCTTTATTGATTTTGGAGAACGTTGCCTTTGACTGTTTTTCAATTTGTTCGTCGAGTTCCTTGATTATTTTTTCTGTTGACGCGAGAGCGGCGTTGAGGTCTTTGACCTGCTCATCAAGAAATTCGAAACGATCTTTTGTCTCGCCGTATTCTTTTACTATTTCCGGATCAATTCCACCTATGAGTTCGAGCTTGTATCGAAGGCGCTGGATTTCGGGATAGGCTTCATCGGTTTGGATTTTGGATTTTGGATTTTGGATTTTTTCCTGCCTCACCCCCACCGCCCTCTCCTTCATAAACTCATCCATCTCCCGCGTGAGGGCTTTTTGGCGTTCCTCAAAACGCACTAAAGCGATTTGGAGAGTGTTGCGCTCGTTTTCTAGCAAGTGGGTTTGATTTTGTTTTTCGCGCAGGGAATGTTGCAAGCCGATAAGTTCACTTCGGGCAGTGCGTTCCTTACTTGTGTAGTTGTCGATTGTTTTTTCAAGCTCGTCAATTTCTTTTACTAGATTTTGTTCTTGCGTTCGCTTGGTTTTCAGTTCCTCAACCATTTTTGGATCAGGCTTGATGTCTTCTGGGTTTGGGCGCTGAAGACTTTTGGAAAGTTTTTGTGACCGCGTAAGAAGTGACTCGATTCCATCCAAAATTGCCTCCAGCCCTTTCAGCCCTCGCAGTCCTTTTAGTCCTTCCACCATTCCCTCAACCTCCTCAACGATTTTCAACAAAGGAAGCGGCGCCCAATTTGATTGCGCGCGCGCTCGCGCGAGTTCGATTTCTTTTTCGAGCGAGAATTGCTCGCTCCGCAAAGCCTCACGTTTTTTTCCAAGCGCTTTGTATTGATTCTTCAAACCTACCAGTTGTGTGTCCTCATCGGTCCCAAAGTTTTCAGCGCGCTCTGATTCTTTTTCAAGCGTGTGAAGTTCTGCCCTCTCGGTTTTAATTTTTTTCTCAATCTCATCAAACCCCTGTCTTGCTGTTTCCAATTCGTCCATCAGGTTCCACCATTGAGAACCGTAATAACACGACTCAAGCTCGTGGAGGGCTTTTTCAATCTCACCGCGTTGTTCAAGACGTACTGCTTGGCGCTTAAGAGAACGAAGCCGCGGTTCGATTTCCCGCAACAGCATTTCAACCTCTGTCAGATTTTCGTGTGTGCGCGTGAGTTTTAACAATGCCTCGTGTCGTTTGATTTGGAATGGTTTTACTCCGGTGGCATCGTCAAAAAAATCTTTGCGCTCCTCTGGAGATGAAACAAGAATGTGGTCAATCATGCCTTGTCCGATAACGCAGTACGAACGCTGTCCAACGTTTGCTTCTGCCAGAAGTAGTTGGATATCAGCAAGGCGAACAGAGCCCTCGTTGAGGAGATAATCGGAAGTTCCATCTCGAAACAGCCTCCGCGTGATTACTACCTCTGGGTATTCAAGTGGCATTGTTTTGTCTTGGTTGTTGAAGGTCAAAGATACTTGCGCAAAGCCAGATCGTCCTTTGCCATCAGAGCCAGAAAAAATTACATCCTCTGATTTTTTTCCACGCAAAAGTTTAAGACTTTGTTCACCCAGCACCCATCTGATCGCGTCAGCAAGGTTTGATTTACCGCTACCATTTGGACCAACGATGGAGGTGATGGGGAATCGTAATTCCCCCCCTGCCCGAGGGGGGGTCAGGGGGGGTGGGAGTGCGGCCGGTGGGAGAAAAGAAAGCGTTGTTTTTTTTGCAAACGTTTTGAACCCCTGCAGTTCCAGTTTAGTAAGAAACATACTGGGAAATTATAACATGGAACGCACGATTATTGACCCAAAATAGCCAAGAGGTTATGCTATTCGGCTACTTGAATATGGAGACTTATTTGCACAGACATATTCACGACTTGTTACTCAAGGCTGATCACCCTGTATTTATTGCTGACGAACGCATTGATGGTGATACGCTTGGATCAGCTTTGGCTGTCGCGGATTATCTTGCGTCGCTTGGCAAGAAAGTACCCGTGTTTGTTTCCGCGCCAGTGCCCGTGCAGTATCAGCGTCTACCTCGAGTGTCCCAGTGTACGACTGACATCCAGGTGTTTGCTGATCCTTCTATTGATCTAGTTGTGAGTTTTGATTGTTCTGATGGAAAGTTTATCCATTCATTTGTTGAACAGATTCCAGCTCGTCCAACCCTAGTGAACATTGATCACCACACGACAAATGATCGTTATGGGGACGTGAACCAGGTCATTGATGGTGCTCCTGCGACAGCTTACGTTATTTATCGGTTTTTTGAGGTGAACCGAATTCTCCCTTCAAAGGATGCGGCAACATGCCTTCTTGTCGGATTGTGTTTTGACACAATGGCGTTTACCAATTCAGCGACCAACGATGGTGTACTTGAGGCCGCGTCCCAGTTAGTCCTGTTGGGCGCGCGTGTTCAAGACGTGATCCGCTCACTTTATCAGAATCGTTCAATAGCCGCGTTGCGCGTGTGGGGGCTTGCACTTGAGCGTTTGCAAGAGGATTCTGTTCAAGGAACACTTTCCACGTTTTTGACACGCAATGACTTGGATGGAAACCAAGTAACAGATGACGAGATAGATGGCATCTCGAATTTTTTAAACATCGTCATCGAGTCAAAGATACTTTTGGTTTTAAGAGAAACTCCATTGGGGGACGTGAAGGTGTCCATGCGTTCACTTACGCAGGACGTAAGCGTTATAGCGAAAGCGAACGGTGGGGGGGGGCACGTACGTGCCGCTGGGTATACAATTCCACGAGCGGTTCTTGTTTGTGGGGATAATGGCTGTTGGAGAGTGGAAAAAAAGCAGATAAATTGATAAACTGATGCCATCGAAATAATCATGCAAAATATGTCGACAATTCGTTCAGAGTTTCCTCCAACAGATCAAGTGCTTGTCCCAATGGTTGTTGAAAAGACTCACATGGGCGAGCGCGCGTACGATATTTATTCACGACTGTTGAAAGATCGAATTATTTTTTTGGGAACAGCGATTGATGATAATGTCGCGAATCTTATCATCGCGCAGATGTTGTTTTTGGAGAGTCAGGACAAGACAAAAGAAATTAAACTCTACATCAACTCACCAGGCGGAAGCGTGACAGCTGGGCTCGCGATTTACGACGCGATGCAATATGTGAAGCCAGACGTGTCAACGATTTGTGTTGGACTTGCCGCGTCAATGGGCGCGGTTCTACTTGCCGCTGGCGCAAAGGGAAAGAGATTCGTGCTTCCAAACTCCGAGATTATGATTCATCAAGTGCTTGGTGGCGTGCAGGGGCAGGCGACTGACATCAAGATTCACGCGGAGCGTATTCTCAAAATTAAAGACAGGCTGAACGACATTCTTTCAAAGCACACAGGCAGAAAAAAGTCGCTTGTGGAGGAGGATACCGAGCGCGATTACTTCCTTGATCCAGATGAAGCAGTGAAATATGGGCTGGTTGATAAGGTTATCTCATAGGGACAATACGTGGACAAACCGGGGATGGTTTACAAGAAATCCTCGGTTTTTCAAACAAAAAACAGCGCTCTTGCAAAGGCTGTCATCGTCAGGTAAACTTTCGATGTAAACAAGCTTGACAACTTTCGATTTCCGGGCTAGACTTGAGCGTTAAAACTCAAGCCTCTTTCTTTCATTCTATTTAGTGATCTGCAGGCACGACAAGCATGGGATTTCAATGTATGGATACATCAGGTTTTCGGACTCGATCTATCCTTACGTGAAATTTCTTGCCTGCAGGTTACTGAATGGAATAATCATCAAACGTCGCGAGACGTTTTTTTGATTTCGTAACCTCTTGTCGGATAGTACGTCGATTGCGAGTGAGCATGCAAGGAAAACTGTGGATAAAAATAGTCGGGCGGTGGCATATTGTTATATTGATAAATTGTTAAATGGTTAAATTGTTGTGGAGCAAGACGATGGGCGGCAGACAAAACGTCTATCTAGACAACCATTTAACAATATAACCATTTAACAATTTAACCCTCTGTCAACCACCCAACGATTCTTCTCCCTTCTCACTTTCAGTTTCATTCTCTTCCACTTTTTCTTCCTCAACTTTTTCTACTCCGATAAGACACGTTTTAGGTAATGGGCGGTAATGAGATGGAAACTCCGTTTGCTCAACAGACCCATCTGGTTTCACAATTGTGTATTTGAAAGTTGTGTCAGCTCCAATGTGAGAGGCCTGGCATGTTTCTTCTCCAGGTTCGAGACCAGTGGTTTCAACTTTAACGTCTTCGCCAACAGGAATCCATCTCAATACTTCTGGCGCGCTGTACGTGCCTGTTCTGCCGTCTGAAGTTCCCCAGAACGTGAACCGCAATTCTTGCGAATCAGTTTGGTTTTCAGCTTGAAAAAGTATGTGGTGTTGCGTGTCGTTGGTGAACTTAAAATCAGGGGCAGGTTCGTAAATTGTCGCGTCCGTGCCAGGGTTTCCATTGGCAGGGTCGTTGTAATAGGAAACGACAATTGAATGGTTTCTGCGCTCAACAATTGGCAAACCGGAATTCATTGTCGCGCGAAATGTTGTTGTTCCGATTTGGCACAGGCCGCCTCCTATTTCTGGCGTTATCTTGGCACCCTTTATCACGAGTTCTGGGAGGTAGCCGTTTTCTGATGTAAAAGGCGCGAGCGCGGATAGTAATGAAAAAGTGTCGCCGGGCGCGATGAGAATACCATTGAGAAGGTTAACTCCATTTTGAATGTTGGCGCGCCGATTCATTGGACTGCCACGATAGTTTGATGTGCCGACTCCAAGGACTTGAGTGATACCTAGACCGTTTACTTCCCCCGTCTTGATACGTGGCTCGATAGTGTCGATCGTGACTTCAATCGTTCCTTCACTTTGTCCTCTTACGCGCGAAAGTAGTTCGTCTTTTAATAATTTTACATCGACCTCTCGTCCGTTAGTGCTTCCCGCAAAATCAATTACTCGATCGTTTAACATTTCAAGTCGCGCGTCTTGTGCTTGTCGGTCAATGACGTTGGTGATTTGTATTACCCAGGTTTGAAATGCTTCTTCTTGAAAAACAAGCGCGTCATTTTTACCTGGAGTAAGAATCTTCGAAAGATTTTGGTCTGTCATTTCCCATATCTGATTTTCTTTTGCGAATGTGACTACAAACGGTGCGTGAGCTAAAGCATCCATCGCGCGCGCGACTTGCCTGATTGCACTTTGTTCATCGATAGCTGGTTCGACGTATTTAAGATGCAATGGTATTTCGCCAGGGGTAAGGGTTGAAAGCTGTGATTCGAGGATTCCAAAAAACTGATCCCATTGAAGCTCTCTTCCGTTTTGCGCTGAGATTACCGCTATCGTCCACCCTTCAGGCGTGTTCGTAAATTCGAAACTCGCGTCGCGTGACAGTGTTTCTTTCCCCTGGAAGAGGTCGATCACTTGTTCCCTTATTTTTTCTCTGTTTATTTTGATAGAGATTTTTGTCTGTTCACCAAGCACTATATTTTTAAACATTGCCCAGGAGTCAAAGAATTCGTTGTGGCTGTGAAGTGTCATGAGTTCCGTGAGCGCACCATCAAGATCGAAACCAACGTCTTCGACAAGATCGGCTGAAATGACCGTAGCAAGAGTAAGAACCTTTTTATCGTTGTCGAGAGTTACCTCAACGCCAGCAGTTAAGATGTCATCGATTTTTTTTTGAAGGGTTTGTCGTGCCGCTTCAGGCTTCATTCCACCAATGGACAAAGCCCCGATGGAAACATTTGGTGGAAGGCGTCCATCAAAACTTTTTGCCCACAGAAAACTTATCAAACAAAAAATAAATAGCACGACGAGCAGGCTCGCCGCGCCTATTACAATGTATTTTATTTTCGAGCGGCGTTCTGGATTAGGTTCCGTATCAGGCACCATACTAGTCGAGTTCAGTGATTGGAACAGATTTTTCATTTTCGATTTTTTTCATCCGAATGGTGAGGATGCCGCGTCTCAGAAGCGCGTCAACAGAATCTGGATCCACCCGCGACGGCAATATGATTGTGCGCGAGAAAGCGCCCCAGTGACATTCTTGCACGTGTGTTTCTCCACCAAACTCCTCGCATCCATGCGCGCGTTCGCCGCGGATTGTAAGAGTGTCTTCTGTTAAGCTGATTTCTAAATCTTGCGCTGTTACCCCAGCGATCGCGGAGCGCACAACTATTTCGTGTTCGCTCTCAATAACATCGACAGAAAGTTTGCCCTCTTGAATAGAGAGCCAGTCCGAGCTTTCAAGTTTGTTTGTGGTGTGTTGCATAACGCGGCTATTTTACCTCAATTCGTATCTCCTAAGCCACTCATACAGCGGACCGATTGTGAAACCCACAACGGCAGCCCACATTATTTCTTCAATGGGCACGCCGCCGATGATAAAAGTTGAGAGAGTGTCGAAACGCCAGAAAGACGCGGCATCAAGCGGGAACAGGCGGATAAAAAAAAGTTGTTCGGTTATGAAGACAAGCGCCGCGGTGAATATCCCAGACAGGAGCGCGTTCATGAGCAGGTCGTGCCGGTCAGCAATGATGTACATTCCAACGAGCAAGCCACCTACGATAAGCGAAAGGATTGATGACAAAGAAAAAACGCAGAGGAGCAAGAGGGAAGCAAATGCCCACAGCCCCAGCACAAGCACGAGGTGAGCGATCCAATGGCCCACGTGGTGAATTTTGTAGTGGCTACCACGAAGTTTGTGTGCGTGGCGTCCGATCAACACTTGGTAAATCACAGCGGCGATTCCAAACAGAGAGAACGCGAATATCAAATCCTCGATGCCAATAACAGATTGCTTTTCCAAAATAGCGCCTCGATAATCCATTGACGCGATAAGCAGAACACCAGGCGAAATCACAAGTCCCACCACGCTCATCATAACTTGTTCGCGCCGCGTTTCGTTCGCGAAAAGCAAAATCGCGAGCCACACAACAAACAGTACGATCGACACAAGAAGAAATGTTGTCATATTACCAATCGGTTATTTTTCCGCGTCCGGCTTTTCGGCGCCTGTCAGCTTCCTGTGTCCTTCGCTCTTTTGCTTTTACACCTTTTGGTTTGCGCGTTGGTATGCGTTCTTCCTCTGGCGTGAGCGCATCGCGCACAAGAGCCGTGAGTTTGGCGAGGGCTTCTTCTTTGTTTTGTTTTTGTGAGCGTTCGGTTTCAGACTTGATGACCAGCTCGTCAGCGCGGTTGATTCGATTGCGCGCGAAGACGCGGACCGTGACTTTTTGTTCATCAGATAGAACAAGAGAATCGCCAACTTTCCATCTCACCTCAACCTTACTGTTGGTTGTGTTAACACTTTGTCCTCCAGGACCCCCGCTTCGCGTCGCACTTATTTGAACTTCGCATTCTGGGATGAGGCCAGTTTGCCAATCAAACGCAGGTCGTGAATCTCTTGTTTCTTTCATAGCGTCTGGTGGCATTCCACCAGGTATCTCACGAGGCATATTTTATATTTTCCCTTTCGTTAACACCCCCGACTTGTACAGTTCGATTAGAGCCAGCAACGCCGCAAGGATCGTCGGGCCAGCGATCGCGCCAATAGCTCCAAACGCACTCAAACCTCCAAGCACGCTGATGAGTACGAGGAACGCGTGCATGTGAGTACTGCCGCTGATGAGGTATGGACCAATGAAATTATCAGCCATTGAAACAAGCACAACAGACCAGATGAGAAGCCCGATGGCCGCTCCAGTGGAACCAGTGAAAAAGAGAAAGAGAATCGCGGGGATGAGCACGAGGCCAGTGCCGACAAGCGGAATGAGAGCCGCGAGGATGGTTAACATTCCCCAGATGAGAGCGCCGGGCACGCCAAAGATTGTCATTCCAATTCCCGCGAAGACGCCTTGGATGATCGCCACCAAGAGTACGCCAAAGACGACTGATCGAACTGTGCAGACGATACGCTTAAAGATCTTGCTATCCATTGAGTCGCGCAGAGGGGAGAGTTCCATGAGTTCTTTCGCAAGACGGTCGCGGTCAACTAAGAGATAGTAAAGGCACATGAAGAACAGAAACGCGTTCAAGACAAATTTTGTTGTGCTGGAAAAAAGGTTGCCGATATTTTGGAATGCCCAAGACGCGACAGTGCTACCAAGCTCTGAAAGATCAATGGAGAAGATTTGAGCTTGTACTGATTCTGGCAGTAGCGCGACGATAGGGGAAGTCGTTGGGTTGATTTGTTCAATCCAGCTTTTGTCTTGGAGGGACGCGTGGATAAGATCAGACGCCTGGCGCGCCATGAGGAGCAGGATAAGAAGCAGAGGGATAAAGATGAGGAGTAGGACAGCGAACGTCATCGCGCCAGCGGATAGTTTACCGTGTTTGAGTATCGCGCGAAGTCTGCGTTCAAGTGGCGAGAGAATGATCGCCACAACACACGACAAAAGAAGCACGAGCGCGAAGGGCTGAATGACTTGCCAGAAGAGATAGATGATCACGCAAGCGACAAAAAGGAAAAACCATTTTTCAATGGTCATGTGAGAAGATTGGAGGTGCATAGTGTCTTTAGTATAGCAGGAACGCGTAGAGTTTGGGTACTTAATGGCTCGTGTTTTGTGGTGGTACACGCGAAAGACGGTGTGACACGAATGGATCAAATAAAAACACCCAGCTGTCGCTGAGTTTTTTATTGGTGACCCCACCGGGAGTCGAACCCGGCTTTACAGGATGAAAACCTGTCGTCCTAACCGATAGACGATGGGGCCATAAGTTGAGAAACGTAACGGCGATATGATAACAAAAATCCTGTGACGGTCAACTCTGTGTTGGAGTTTTTCAACGGTCTCGCCTGTGCGCCACTCTCAAGCCGTTAAAGGTTGGGTGGGTTAAGTGGAGGTGGCTCGATCGTGAGTCGTCGCCAGAGGAGACCAACGACATCCTTAGTCGCACTAGCACGCAGTGGTGCATCCGTCTCATCCTCATCGGTGGATACGTGCAGTTCTATGGATCCAGGAAGGACGAAGGACATCTGTTGGGTGCCTACTTCAGCAAGTCCATTTGGCAACGCCTGTGGGTCTCGGTCGCGGGTCCTATCGCAAACATCCTCACCGCCTTTTTGTTCATCTGGGTGGCTTTCTTCATTGGCTGGCAATACCAAACGGATTGCAAACTGGACGCGTACGGCGTGGTTGATCCCAGCTCGTGTCAGACCGTGAAGGAGGTGGGTGGTCAGTCGGTGTGGATGTCCTTCACGCTGGCGGCGAAGGCCAGTGCCAGGGTGCCAGTATTGATTGGGGAGCATGTCGAAGAGATCGTCGACGGGACAATCAAGGACATCAAAGCCAGATGGGGGAATGAGCCAGTGGGGATCGTGGGGGCGGCAGATGTCATTTGGGAAGGGGCACAAGAAGGAGCGGGGAAGTTGCTGATAATCATGTGGGCGTTCTCCTTGATCATCGGCTTTGGCAACCTCCTGCCATTCCCCCCGCTTGACGGTTCGCACATCTGGCTCGACCTTGTCTCGCTGTTGCGAGATGGGTGGTTGCGCACGAGCCTTAGGTACGTCTGGATAGCATTCGGCGCGTCCCTTCTTCTGTCGGAGTTCGTCTTGTTCATCATCACAAGCACCCACGACCTGTGGTTGTTGCTTGCGCGCTGACCTCGACTTGGGGTCAGTTTTTTTAAAGTTTGAAAAACCCGCGAAGAGTCGCGGGTAGGTGCTGAATGGAGTCGGTTCTGACCCCAGGTGATTCTCGCTCATGCCCGTTCATCAAGGCCGTTCCTTTTATGTTGAGAGCGTATTGAATTTTTTGGGAAAAAACTATTTGCCGATAATGACAGGAACACTGAGTTCGTCATCATTTTCAGGAAGTCCGGAAGGGTCATCTTTTTGCAAAACGAGAGTCCCCGCTTTGCCAATGTTTTGCAGATTCGTCGCAAAGGTGATCGTGGCTTTAAAGGGGACGAAATCGCTCGTCATCCAATCATCTTGCGCTTGTGCAACGCACCACCCGAGTGTATTTCCTTTGTAGTCAAGGAGGAGTATTGGGAAACTTGCCTCAAAAAACCAGTAACCGCGCGCTTGCCCGGTGATGAGAAGTGGACTGCTGACAACGGTGTTGGGCAAGGGAGAATCGAGGATTATGCTACTTGTATGTTTTTCCGTTTCCTCTGACCAGACAATCATTTTCATGCCGGGGATTTGGAGGATATTTACCTCAACTTGTGGCTTGCAACTGCACATACTAATAGAGATGCCGGTCCATGCGTCTATGGGAGAGATGGTGACGACGCCGTCCTTTTCCGTAAACATTGTTTGACCGATAATTGTGTTGCACATGCCCGTCGTTCCCGCATCAATAGTTGCGCGTATGACTTCCTCGGTAGTCGGATTTGGTTTGGAAATGGTGCCCATATGGGCAATAGTGAGCGATGAACGATATCCCGCACTATCCATTTTTTCTCCGTCACAATAGGCGGTTGTCTCAGCCTGCGATGTTAGATAGGTGAACGTGTAATCAGAAAGAGTCGTTGTTTGAAGAATATTATCTCGCACCGCAAGTGCTATACTTTTGCCTATGGAAGGAGTCATGGCCATGGGTTCGTCCTCAGCCACCACGGCATATGTGGCAATGATTGTTCCCGCATCAATCGTGATGTTTTGTGGGGTAACGCGATCGCCAAGAAAAACGGCGTTTGTACCAAGTGCGCCGTCTGAAGTGTTCAGTGCTGTTACGATATAATAAAAAGCTCCGGTTCCCTCGCTTGTTTGTTTAAGAAAAAAAATTGCGTCTTCAACTCCATCATCATTTATGTCTCCATTCGTTACCTCCCCAAATATTTCCGTAGTATCTGTTTTTCCATCGACAAGATTTACTTGATCATTTGAGACTGTGTAAGTTGCGTTACGAGGATCAAACTGTGCGGAAGTAGTGGGTTTATGTGAGTACGATAGGAAAGCTCCATAGAGACAACCTCCAAGAATAACCGGAATCGCGACTGCGATAAGAATTTCTTTTTTCATAATTTTTCGTTACCGGATGATTATCAAAATTACTTAACTTTTTTATCTTTTGGTTTTACCACCCTCCGAATCGTTTTAACAATATCTTTGACAAAGGGATTAGTTTGTTCAATTCTAGGAAAAACCTTTTTTCCTTCGCGTTCTTTTTGAAGAAGACCGGCCTGTTCTAAAACTTTGATATGTTGAGAAATCAGAGGCAAAGAAAGGCCTAAAATCTCGGCAAGATCACTGACGGACACTTTTGGTTGTTCGGCTAAAATACAAAAAATTCTATATCGGCTGACCTCACTAAGCGCTTTAAAAGCTACGACCATATTTTTGTCGTTTTGAATAGAAAGGGCATCTATTATCCGGGTTTCTTTTTTCCGCAACATAAGTTAAATATTTAAGCAACTGTTTAATAGCTGAAAGGTACACCATAAGGAATCATCTGTCTATGAAGGTAAAAAAATGGGTCAGATTCGACTTCCGACTTTTTTTGAACAATGTAAAAAGTTGGAAGTCGGATCTGACCTCAGGAGATCCCTGCATTGACCGATATAAGACAGGCTGATAAATTATTCGTGGCAAGGAAACAACGAAACGGAGAGAGAACATGATTCGCATGAAGTACCATTTGCTGATTACGCGAAAGGGTCAAGCTGAAGGCGCGACCGTCGAAGTCGAGGCTGAGTACACCAACGTGGAGGATGTGGTCACGGACATCCTGTCAGTGGTGAATGTGTTCGGAAATGGAAGCCGCGCGAGCACCGCTCAACGACTTGCGACAGTGAGCTCTTCGAAAATCCTCTCGCAGATCAAGGATCTCGATCCCTCTTCGAAGATCATCATCCATGGTGGAAGGGAAGTTGAGGAGGGAATCCCCGAGGGGCTGGTGAGAGACCCCGGAGCACTCTTCTCTGTTGCCTGTTGCCGGGCGTGGGGGGACCGACGCGAGGACGCGGCGAGGGAAGCGCGTCGCAACCGCGAGTAACTGGGTAACGGTATTGTGGCTTGCATCAGCGAAAATATCGTAACCGAGTAATGGCGAAGGTAGGTCGTTGGCTCTTGACCGATCGTCAAAAAGCTGGTAGGTTTTTGTGGCTAGGAACCTGCAAAAAGAGAGGAATGAAAATGCCGACGATGAAGTACAACGTCCTGATCGGTGACGACGGCGAACGGCGCGAGGTGGTGGTCGAGTACTCCGACATCACCGCGCTGGTGAGGGACATTCTCGACGTAGGGAGGATCCATTCGCCGACAGCGCGCACCAGTGAAAGGGATCGTGTGGAGAGTGCGTCGGGTTTGCCGCTTCTCAAGGCGCTCACGGACTGGCGACCCGGGGATTCGGTCACGATCCTCAATGCGGAGGAAGCACCACTCCGAAGTCGAGAATTCTTCGACGTGGCCTTCACTGGTTAGTTGCCCCGTACACGATTCGTGCGCCTGTGAAATACCAGGCGTTTTATTTTTGGAAAAATAAAACCGCCCGTTTATCTTCCGCACGTGGGTGCGGCCGATTTTGGGCGGAGAGAGAACGTCTGACCTAGTGTGCCGCCTTGCCCTTGGGGATCGCCTTGCGGATGAGCACGCACAGCACGAACCCTATCACTGCTGGCGGGATCATCCACAGCGGCCAATCTGACCAGTTGTGCCAGTCAGCGGCCGCCGCCTCCCTGGGAAGCCTGGCACCGTACCAGAATGCCATGAGTGAACTTCCCAGGTACACGCATCCGTCGATGATGCCCACTGCGATGCCCGCGTTCTTGGATCCGCCGAAGTCCTGCGTCGCTGTCCCAGAGAGCATTCCGTGCACGCCGATGACGCACAGGGACGCGATCAGGCACAGCCACATCACAGCGGCGTTCCCAAGCACGAAGTACATCACGCACGCGCACGCGATCATGCCGCCGTAGAGTATGGCCGCGACCGGTCCGCGTCTTGATTCAAAGAACCTGTCACTGATGATGCCTGCGAACATGCCACCGAGGATTCCCGCCAGGCAAAGGAGCATACCCCAGTGAGGCTCGAGGTATGAGCCAACGTGGGTTGCCTTCATGAAGCTTGGTCCCCACTGCATGATCGCCTGCCTGACGAAGCCAGTGCAGAACTCGATCGCGGCTACCGCGACGATGATCGGGTTGCGCGCCATCATCAGGAAGACCTTGTGAGGCGGGTTTGTTGGTCCCTTCTCGCCAGATGTCGCATCTCCTGTGTCGAAGTCCTCGAGCCCAGCATCCTTGGGTGAGTTGCGGATGAGCTTGTGGCCAACCACGAAGCTCACGCACAGGATGGCTGCTGGGACAAAGAACACGAGGTGGACCTGGTGCTCCCAGATCTTGAGGAGTAGACCGTTCCAGTCATAGGCAAAGTAGAGTCCAAGCGAGATCAGGATCCCGAAGATGGCACCAAAGACTCCACGTTCCTTCACGTGGAACCACGGCGAGTTCACCTTGACGATGGCGACAGCGCCGAAGCTCTGGAAGTACATATTGATCGCGTAAAGAACACAGAGGGCAGGCATGAGCTTGGAGGTGGCACTCACATTGTGCTCGATACCGAAGAGCCCACGGAACCAGACGAAGCCGCTGAAGATCGGCTTGGCGAATTCATTCACCACGTTACCAAGCGCGCCGATTTCTCCGTTGCTTCTCACGACTTCCCACGCCACGACGCCCATCAGGACATTGGCGATGATGACCCCAGCGGCCGAGATCAGGATCGTCAGCCTTCCGCCGTATCGGTCAGTGAGCGGACCATTGAGCAAGAACGACAGTCCATACACCAACGTGCCGATCCCGAAGATGATCCCGAAGTCAGCGTTGTCCATGAGACCGAACTGGCTGAACTCCTTCTTGCTCACTGTCAGGTTGTAGCGCGCCATGTAGAGGAACGCGTAGATCGCTCCTAGTGGAACCCAGTTCATCACCCGTCTCTTGATGAGGTCGGGCTTGAGATGGTCCATCGCGAGCTTGGGTTGACGCGCGAACACGAACACGATGACAACGAGCAGAAGCAGGATTGGGAGGAACTCCTTCAGGGAGATCAGGAACACGCTTTCCTTGCTTGTACCTGCCTCTTGCGCGGCAAGTGCGAGCGTTGGGAAGAGACTCATTGCCAGGGCAGAAAGAGCTACGAGAATTTTGGACACCGGCGCCTCCTTGTGGGTTTTGCCCACGTTTTTGAGTGTCTGTTTGCCGTGAGCGAACGGCAGTATTGACCCTAATACGACAGAGGGAAATGTGCAAACAAAAAACCGAGGAGGTACCTCGATTATTTATTGGAGTGGATGACGGCGAAGTTGAGCGGCTGTTTCAGCGTCAATTGATGTCGAGGAGCTGTAAAAACTTAGAGCCTTGTCGCGAGATCCTCGTATCTCTTCATCGCGCACGTTATCGAGAGCGTCTTGTGACTTTTGCCATTCTTGCAATAGCCGGTCAGCCTCACCATTTTTTGATCGCCCAAGACGTTCATTAAGAGAGGCTTGTTTGTATTTTGCTTCTGCAAGAAGGACCTTTGCTATCTCGACACTTCCACGCCCACCTTTACCACGAGATGCTTCTTGCTGTGCTTGCGCGACTTTTTGTTCGAGACCCAATATCTTGCGCACGCCTGTTTCGACTGGGTCTTCGCGATATGTAAAATCAGCTACCCGTTCTTTTCCGCCAGTCGCCTTAATATCCGGCACCTCCTCAAATACAATTCCTTCATCTGGCGCGGATTCCCTGCGTGGTCTGCCGAACGCCATAGAAATTATTTTATCGCTCTTATTACTGTGATCGAAGTCTGCCCATCCATTTCACTTACAGCCACCGAAATTATAACATCGCCTTTTTGAAACACCTTCATAAGTCTTCCGTTGTAATTGGAATCAGTTTCCATCTCCCACCCATCGCCCAAGAGTTCGTCTTCATACCACTGCGCGACAGAAGCTAGACTAGCGGTCGTCGTCGAGAGAAGCGTCGCGCCTTGGTTTGGGATAACTGATGCGGCGAGGATTTGCGCGCCTTCATACACAGGCACGTCAGATGGAAAGTCGTTTGGGATTTGCGCGTTTTCGCCAATGCTCGCGTACGCGCCAGTCTCTTTGTCTTCGTAGGTATAAGTGTCGTCCGCGATGTTGATTTCACCAGAGTCGCTTGGTTGCGCGGTTTGTTGAGTACGGTTAAAACATCCGCCACCAATGAGCACAAGGGTAAAGAGTGGGAACAGGAGAAATTTCATAAGATGGTCGAACATACCACTTAAGGACCGATCGGACCTTAAATGGTATGAGTTATTGTTAAAAGTTTTGAAATAAGTGATGATTGTTACTACTTTACCATTATTTTAAGCTCAATTCCATCCCGTTCAAACACCGCGTCATCACCGTTAAACCGCTGACAAGTGACGTCGTCTCTTCCTGCGCGGTTTACCGATTTTGGCGCAGCGTTTGAACGGGATCTATCTTGACCGATCGGGTTCCTTCGTATACTCTTCTCGCGTTATGACACGCGACGACATAAGAAACATCGCAATCATCGCTCACGTTGACCATGGTAAGACGACCTTGGTGGACGCGCTTTTGAAACAGAGCAACACTTTTCGCGACGCGCAGGCAATGGGTACGACTATCATGGACAGCAACGAGATCGAGCGCGAGCGAGGCATTACGATTTTTGCCAAGAACGCCGCGATCGAGTGGAAGGGGATAAAGATCAACATCGTTGATACGCCAGGGCACGCTGACTTTGGCGGCGAGGTTGAGCGAGTGATGAATCTTGTTGACGGCTGTCTCCTGCTTGTTGATGCCAAAGAGGGGCCAATGCCGCAGACAAAATTTGTGCTCAAGAAGGCGCTTGAGGCTGGGCACAAGATCATCGTTGTTATCAATAAGATTGATAAGAAAGACGCGCGCCCAAGCTGGGTCGTTGATAAAACCTTTGATTTGTTTATTGATTTAGGTGCAACCGACGAGCAGGCGCGCTTTCCTGTTTTGTATGCTTCCGCTATCAATGGCGTGGCAGGAACTTCGCAAGAGATGGCTTCAATGAAAGGTATCGAGCCCATTCTTGATTCAGTTGTCGAGTACATCAGCGGACCTTCGGGCGATCCTGCCGATCCTTTGCAGATTTCCGTTGTGAACATCTTTTACGATAACTACAAAGGTCGTGTCGCGATTGGGCGCGTCGTGAACGGAGTCGCAAAAAACGGAATGCAGGTGAAGCATGTGAAGCGTGATGGAAGCGAGAAGCTCGGAAAAATTACCGCACTGCAGATATTCAAAGGGTTGGGTCGTGTTGACGCGCAAGAGGTCAACGCAGGAGAAATAGTCGCGGTCGCGGGAATCGAGGACGCGCACATTGGCGAGTCGTTTGTTGATCCACTTGAAGGGAAGGCTCTACCGGTGATGTCTATCGAGGATCCAACAGTCAAAATGACGTTTGGCGCAAACACGTCACCTTTTGCCGGGAAAGAAGGTGAGTATTCAACAGCAAGACATTTGAAGGAACGTCTTGAGCGCGAACTGTTGAACGACGTTGCGCTAAGGATGGAAAAGGGGGAAGGGGACTCTCAATTTATTATTTCTGGGCGCGGCGAGTTGCACTTGGCAATTTTGATCGAGAAGATGCGCAGGGAAGGATACGAACTTCAGGCCTCGAGGCCGCAGGTTATTTTCAAAGAAAAGGAAGGTGTGGTGATGGAGCCTTTTGAGGCGGTGTCCACTGAATGTCCGGATACATTTTCTGGAATCGTTATCGAAAAGATGGGTAAGCGGCGAGGAGAGATGAAGGATATGAAGGTTGAGAATGGTACTTCGTTTATGGAGTTTGAGATTCCTACGCGCGGGCTTATCGGTTATCGAAGTGAGTTTTTGACTGATACAAAAGGACAGGGAGTGTTGAATACTCTACTGCTTGGGTACCGCGAGAAAGTTGGGGACGTTACAGCAGGCGGTCACGGTGCCATGATCTCGATGGAACAAGGTGAGACAATGGGTTACGCGCTCACCAACTTGCAGGATCGTGGTGGTATGTTCGTTGGCCCCGGCGTGCAAGTGTATGTGGGAATGGTGATTGGGGAGAACTCGCGCAACGAGGATATGGATGTGAATCCGTGTAAAGAAAAGAGACTGTCGAATATGCGTTCAAAGGGTGATGGCGCGTCAGTCGCGCTGGAACCACCTCGACATATGACTCTTGAAATGTGCTTGGAGTTTTTGGCAGACGACGAACTTCTGGAAGTCACACCAAAGTCGCTACGCATCCGCAAAACGATTCTTGATCCAGTGCGCCGCAAGCGTGCTGGGATGCAAACCGAGACCTCGTGATTTAAAAGGCGGGAGCAAAGGCTCCTGTCTTTTTTGTAGGTAGCCTGCGCCTATTTTGGGTAACGAATGCGAATCTCGTGCGAATATACTAATAGGACGATGCTATTCGCATATTCGCACGACATTCGTATTCGCTCTACTGTAATCTGTAGATCGGTAGCTTTTATGTCCCTACCTCTTGAACCGCAACAGGCTCATCGCTATGAGCCAACGTTCGCATCAACCGTTTGAGTAACCACAGAACTGGCAACTGAACGACAAACATCATCACAAGTCCATAACGAATCGTTGCGTCTGGGGCGAGGTGGTAAGCGAGGATAAATAAGAGAAGCCCGACCACGCGGCCAAAGTTGAGACAGTACTCGCGGTCGAGGATGTAAAGAAAACGGTGCTCGCTATCACGTTTCACTTCTCGATCCACCACCTCATACAGGACCGTGACAAACGATGACCAGCGTAATGATCCAGTAATGCCCGCGATAATAAAGTACGCGATCGCGGAAGCGGCCGTGAACACGCTTGCGAAAAGCGCGCCAGCAAGGAGGTTCACAGCGACCCAGATTCCGACCAGCATTAGGTGATGTTTGTGACGCACGCGCTTGCCGATCGCGTAGATCATGATGGCGGAGAGCACGCCAGTGAGAGCCTTCACGCTACCAACGGCTTCCTCCTGACCAAGAAAAAGGAGTACGACCAAAAGTGGAATCACGACTTCCAGGCCACTGGTTATGCTATTGAGCATTTCGATTGCTCGTTGCTGGTTCCACCTAGCGGTCGCGTGTCGAACAAACGGCGTGTTCACGACAAACGGTTCGATTACAAATTTGTGTGCGAGCACGCCGGTCGCGATGAGGAGGACGAGCCCGATCCCAGCGCAAAGTTGATACGCTTGTGCGACAGAGTAGGAAGGAATCGTGCCACCAAGCGCGATGAACCAACCAATAACCAACGGCGAGACGATCCCTGCCACGATTCCAAGCATTGTCTCCACGCTGATAAATCTAAATCGTCGCGCGTCCTGCGTAAACTTTGATGTGATGCTATTGCGGTTAGCCCAGTAGAAACCTTGTGCGAGTCCAAGAGCGAGTCCAAGTGGGAGAGTGTAATCAGCCGCGGAAGCGCCCATTGATACTAAGAGCACTGGGATGAGTCCTTGCGCAAGACAACCAAAGGCATAGAGCTTGCCACTTTGCCACACTCGTAGCGCGTAGGCATTAACGAGAAATCCAAGCGAGATCCCCGCGTACATTCCAATGTTGAAAATCCCAAGCGTGATTGGGTCATGGTCCAGTCGCCACAAGAAAGTATTTGTGTAAACAGACACCATTGGCGAGGCAAGCGCGAAGAGGAAAAAAGATAGGAGTAGGCGACGTTGATTTTGGGAGAGGTCGTTGAGCATATTGATGGAAAGTATACTGCCGACAAAGTTCAAAAAACAAATTACAACTGACAAATTACAAGCAATTTACAATGAACAAATTACAAACAAATTACAATTAACAATTTACAATAGGCGGTGCAAACAATTTCAGTGCCCCCGTTTGTAATTTGTCCAATTGTGATTTGTTAATTTGTTTCTTGCCCATTTGTCATTTGCGTTTTTGTGTGGCCACTGTAGGCTTTAGGTAAGAAATATGCAGACACACGATCAGCTTCCAACAAAAGAAGACCTCTTCCCATTATTAGAAAAACTGTTTGGTTTTTCATCGATTCAGGATTTGGTTCTAATCGTCGGTGGGCATTTGAGTAAGAATTTTTTGCTTTTGGTTGGCGGAGAAAAATATTTTCTTAAACAATACCGCTACAAGCTCAACCCCGTTATACATCAGATTAAATTCGCGGAGACTTTTTATTCGTCAAAGGGGGTAAGGGTGATAATGCCATTGCGTGATAGGTTTGATCGCCCAGCTTTTTTCTTTAATGGAAATTGGTTTAGTCTGTTTCCTTTTATTGATAAAAAGGCAATTGAAATTTCACAGCTTACTGACGACGGGCTGATGACGCTTGCGAACCAATTAGGCGTCATGCACACGGCCGGGAAAGATGCTGGAAAGACGACGCAGTCTCTTTTGATGTGGGATAAAAATCGTTTTAACCTCGATGTATGTGAGCTTGAAATGAAACTTGAGAGTACGGACGTGCAAGAAACAACGAACATGTTGATAGCCAGCGTCCTAGAGCAAAAAAAGAAATTCGTTGAGAAAAATATTTTTGCCCTAGAGGATATCTCTCTTCCTTTTGACACATTGCTCCACGGAGATCTTAGTTACCAGAACGTATTTTTTTCACCTGATCAGAAACAGATCGATTATGTTTTTGATTTTGAAAAAACCGCGCGCGGGCCTCGCGCGTTCGAACTCGCTCGCTCGATATGTATAAATGTATTTGATGATGGGTGGGATGATAAACGACTTGAAAAGGCCACCTTATTTTTGCGAGCGTATCAAGAGGTGGCCCCGATTACCTACGAGGAATTTTTAATCGGGCTTCGGGCGTATCTGGTTCTTACTGCTCACCAGCTGTGGATTGAATGGAAGATACTTTTTTGTGGTGAAACAAAATATATTCCTCTGTTACGTTCACATAGCATTAGGATCAACCATTTGGGGGATGGCATTGATACACTGGCGACATCAATTTATGGGAGGCAAATAGGATCACATGAATTTCCACCCCCGTCACCCCTGCCACCTGTGTCACCCTTGTAACCCTTGTAGCTCTTGTCACCTTTGTTTTTCCCTCCCTCCTCACCACACACCATTGCCACATACCACCAACGGTTGACAGGCCGTTGGTTTTTTTGTAGGGTTCGCGTGCGAAAGGCAAAACCATTGCCAATCATTTGGAGGGGCATACAACCCAGGAGGAAGTCATGGCAACCCCAGCCCGGTTCTACCGAACGCCACACGAGTTCACAATGGCGTTCATGGCCAATGTCGCAAAGACGTCGGCCACGGCAGTGACAGGGCAACAGAAGGGGCGCCATCGGCACCGTCCTGGGAAGCCCTACGCAGGAGTATCTGGTGATGAGCTCGCAGGGAAGGTGTTCGCGAACATGCGTTCTGTCGCACGCATGATTGCGACGGTTTCAGACCCAAACCGCCCACACACGGACTGGACAGTTCGGCAGTTCGTGGCACAGACAGTGCATCTCATACACAGGGGGATCAAGAACGCCAAGCGGATGAAGGCGCTGAGGACTCACCAAACAGCTCGTGGGTACGGTTGCTCTGCGGAGCGCGTACCAGAGTTGTGGGAGGAGTTCATTCGGGATCTGCAGATGAAGATGAAGCTGGACGAAGATGATCCGCAAGAGCTGTGCGCTTGGGTCGAATACCAAGTGCGCTTCAAGATCCATCCGTTGGCGGATGGGAGCGGAAGGTTGGCCACGGCGCTCGCGGCTTGGATCATGTTCCGGGCAGGGCGTGCGATTCCCAACTACAGCTTCCTGCAGAGAAGCGAAATGCATGCCAAGCTCCGCGAGGGCGAAGTTGCGTTTCGTGAGTACTATCTGCGGGTGTGCTTTAGTGAGGGGGGTCCAAAGGAGCTGACCCCAACGGGAACAAACCCTCCTGACGAAGCAGCCGCCTGAGGGCGAGCTGCTGGTACGACGCCGGACTGACTTACGAGCCAGTCCGTTTTCTTTTTCCGATTTTTTTTGTAGGATGTCTGTCACATATGCGTGTCCTTGGAATCGAAACAAGTTGTGATGAAACAGCGGCGGCGATTGTGTCTGAGTATGACGGTAGTTTTGTGATTGAAAAAAGCGTGCTGGCATCGCAGGCGAAGATTCACGCGCAATACGGCGGAGTAGTGCCAGAGGTTGCCGCGCGTGAGCATGCCGCGTTTTTGTTTCCGCTGTTGGAAGAGCTTGGTGTGCCGCGAGACGGCGCGGGGATTGACGCGCTCGCCGTGACTTATGGTCCTGGGCTTGTGCCTGCGTTGCGGGTGGGGGTGGAGGCGGCCAAGGCACTCGCGTGGTGCTGGGGCAAACCGTTGGTGGCAGTGAATCATTTGGAGGGGCACATATATAGCGTGTGGTTGGATGGGGAAGGAAAGATCCAAAATCCAGGAACCAAAATCCAAACAACGCAAAGTAACTCAGTTGAGTTTCCAGCAGTATGCCTGCTTGTGTCAGGTGGGCATACCGAGCTTGTTCTCATGCGAGATCATGGTGAGTACGAGTTGCTGGGAATGACGCGAGATGACGCGGCTGGGGAGGCGTTTGATAAAGTCGCAAAGTTGTTGGGACTGCCGTACCCAGGTGGTCCAGAGATTTCGAAAGTGGCGCTTAATGGGAACCCACGCGCGGTTAATTTTCCAAGGCCGATGATTGAGTCCGGGGATTTGGATTTTAGTTTTGCTGGATTGAAGACGGCGGTGAGGGTTTTTGTCGAAGGTGGGGAGGTGGGGAGGTGGGGAGGTGATTTAGATATTGCGGATATTGCCGCGAGTTTTCAGCAGGCTGTGGTTGACGTGCTTGTCTCAAAGACCTTACAGGCGGTCAAGAAAGTCGTGCCGCGCAGTGTGATTTTGTCGGGCGGTGTGTCTGCGAACAAGTTACTTAAAGAAATACTTGAGAGCGAATTGCGTCGCGTTGCCCCAGAGATTCCATTTTATGTCCCAGAGCTTTCTCTTACTGGCGACAACGCCGCTATGATCGCGGCCGCGGGTATCATGCGCGCCAAGCGCGGGGCGTTTGCTGACCCTCTCACACTGGTCGCGGATCCGAACGCGAAATTAAACTAGATCCATAGGACCTATTCGACCTATATGACCCATGTAATCCGCACTGAACAAGAAACTAAAAAACTCGCCGGAGAGTTTGCGCAAAAGTTGCGCGGCGGCGAAGTTGTTTTTTTGAATGGAGATTTGGGGAGTGGAAAGACGACGTTTGTGCGTGGCGTCGCGCAGTCGCTGGGTTTCCACGAGCCTGTTCGTAGCCCGTCTTTCACGCTTGTTAACCGTTACAAGGTTTCAAGTGGGGGAATCAACGAGATTGTTCACGTTGATCTTTACCGTTTGAAGACACCGGATGAACTTCGCGCGCTTGCGCTTGATGAAGAGATTGGAAGAAATGATGCCATTGTTTTTGTTGAGTGGCCACAAAACGCTCAAGGGCTTTTGGGTGAGTCAACTTATTCAATCGACTTTGTTATCAATGGGGATTCACGGGCGATCACTATTCGCCAACAGTCCTTAACACCTCATCAACCGATGTAAGCCCGTCGAGAACTTTTAACACGCCGTCTTGTTGGATTGTAACCATACCTTGCTGTTTTGCGAGATCACGAACTTGATACTCTGACAGCGATTCAGAAAGCGCGGCCTTGATCTCTTCGCTCATAATTAAGATCTCGTACATTCCAAGTCGCCCTTTGTATCCAGTGCCATTGCAAGCTCCACATCCTTTTCCTTTGTAAAATTTCCATTCTGATTCTGGCGCTACCGTTTCTCCTGAAGCAGGGGAGAGATCAGATATTGATTTTTTGACGAATGCCATTTCATCATCGTTCAGTTGGACTTCTGCTTTGCATTTTTGGCACACTCGTCGCGCGAGGCGCTGTCCGATGATCGCGTTTAACGATGGCGCTAGCAAGAACGGCTTGACTCCCATTGAAATAAAACGTGGAAGCGCGCCTGCCGCGTCGTTTGTGTGAAGCGTTGAAAGCATTAGGTGACCAGTGAGCGCGGCGTTGATAGATACGTCTGCTGTTTCAAGGTCGCGGATTTCTCCCACCATCACGATGTCAGGATCTTGGCGCAAAATCGAGCGTAAACCGCTCGCGAAAGTGTAATCGCGAGAGTGATCAATTTGTGACTGGTTGATTCCCTCGAGCTTGTATTCGATCGGGTCTTCAAGCGTGATGATTTTTACATCTGACGTGTTGAGCTTGCGCAATATCGCGTAGAGCGTGGTAGTTTTTCCTGAACCGGTAGGACCAGTGGTGACGATCATTCCGTGCGGCTTTTGAATTTCTTTGAGAAGCTTTTTCTCCGCGAGTGGTCGGCATCCAAGCTGCCCAAACTCAACATTGATGGAGCCCGGTTTCAATACACGCATCACGACTGACTCGCCCCATGTTGTGGGGATCGCGGAAACACGCACATCCGTATCGCCAGATTTGAGGAATATTGTGAAGCGACCGTCCTGTGGCTTATTTATGACATTGATTTTGAGCCCGCTGATAAGCTTGATGCGCGCCACGATTTTTTTCCAGAAGTCGTGTGGGAGCGTGGCAACGTCTTGTAGGACACCGTCGATTCGGAAGCGCAACGCGATCTTCTTCTCCTCTGCTTCAACGTGTACGTCGCTTGTGTCAAACTGGAGCGCCGCCGCCATGACGATTGTGATGATGTCAGTGACCGAAGCGTTGTCAACAACTTTTTGAATGTCCGTAAACGTCTTTAATTTGCTCTGAAATTTTTCGAGCTCTGCGTCCGTGACCTGTACTCCTTTTACGATCTCCTTGATTTGCGGCAGAGTATCGTAGGCTTTAATGGCGACACGTAAACTTTCTTCCGATATTTTGTAGACACCTCCATTAGCTTTGTAACGTTCTTGTAATTCAAACAAAAGATTCTTCACGCCCTCCTGGTCAGGATCGATGGAAGCGAGGCGGATCTCTTGACCGGAATAAAGAAAGCAAACGGTTTTGAGAGCCTGCGCGCGCGCAAGCGGCACAGTGCGTAAAGCCTCTGGCGAGATTGGGAACCCTTTGAGATTTACGTAGGGGACACCCAATTGTGCTGCTTCCGATTGCGCTTCCTGTTCCTTTTCTTTCAAACGCACATCCGCCATTTTTTCCTCAAACTTTTCCACGGTGGTGCGCTCGCCGCCGTCTGACGTCGCGGTTGCTGTCGCGCCAGCGCCAGTGTACTTGAGAAGGTCTTCGATGCTTTGGATATCGTTGGACATAAAAACTAGGAGTTCAGCCCCTAGTTTACCGCGACGACGATTCTTTCGCCAGTTTATTTATGCACGAGTCGAAACAATTTTGAGAAAACCTTTTTTCCATGGATCCGATGCGTACCATGTTTGTAAAATTCGTACCAAGCGCTGTATTGAAAAGTGGTGGTTGCGCCAATGAACGCGAGCATGAGGGCAATAAGGAACAAGCCGAAGAGCAGATTGGCCGCAAAGAAGAGGGAAGGTATCCCAGTGAGCAAGGTTGTAGTGAAAATGATCGCGTATGGGACAGACATCAAAGTGAGAATCAACAAGCACGCGAAGAGAGCACAGATGACAAGAGCAAAAAGAATTAATCCATATTCGAGCGTGGCGATCCAGTGTCGCGCGAATAGTCGCGTGCCCCGAGTGAACGCGTCGTGAACGCACAACCCGCGGTCAACGATTCCAAGAAGTGTGAACTGATAGACGATTTGGATCACGACTAGTGTTGGGATGAGCACTAACGCGAGCAGAAAAAATAAGAGTGCGCTGTTGGAAGAAGTGACGACGTAGAAAGAGAATAGTGGAAGCGCCAGGAGGAACACTACTAGCGCGCTGGTGAGTTTGTTGAGGGTTGCGATTAGGAGAAGCTGAAAGAAATGTTTAGCCGCTTCTAGTTTGAGCGAGTAAAGTTTTTGCGGTTTGCTCGATTTAAGTCCCAAGATAAGTCCGCCCTGCGCGATGGTGGCGGCAACTACCAACAGCACGCAAACGAGAGTCGCGACAGTTACTGAAAGCGTGACGCGACCAGATCCAAGAATCGCCATTTTGTGGATATAGGTGCCAACAAGCTCGTACCAGATGAACGAACTGTGCGTGAGCCCTTCGAGGAACGAGCCAGTGGTTTCGATTTTTTTCAGTGACGCGGCAACAATGTCCGCCACTCCGCCTGTTGATATGAGTGCGGCGAAGATACCAAAAACCCACAGGTTCTTTCGTTGCCACGTGAGAGCAAATGCCTCACGCAAAAACACACGATATAGAGCTGTGGGTTTTGTAAACATATCCTCCTAATGTTTTTTTCAGACGAACAGTGCTTCGAACGCTTCCTTCTCCAGCGTTTCTTTTTCCAGAAGCGCGTTCGCGATTTTATCGAGCTGTGCTTTTTCTTTTTTCAGTATAGCACGCGCGGTTTCAATGGCGCCATCCACGAGCAGTTTCACTTCTTGATCTATCGCCTCCGCGGTTTTCTCCGAGTAGTTGCGTTGGTCGTGAATTTCTTTTCCCAAGAATACCAGTTCCTGCGACTCTCCGAACACTCGCGGTCCCAGCCCTTCGCTCATCCCATAGCGTGTGACGAGTTCACGAGCAAGGCGCGTGCACTTGCGCAGATCATCGGAAGCCCCAGTTGTCACATCGCCGAAAGTTTCTTTCTCGCAAATGAACCCACCAAGCAGAACCGCCATGTCGTCCAAAAATTCCGCGCGTCTGTGCAATCGGCGATCTTCCATTGGCAACTTGAGCGTGTAGCCAGCGGCTGAGCCGCGCGAAATGATCGAAACTTTATGGACAGGATCTGCGTTTGGGAGACTGTGCGCGACAAGCGCGTGGCCAGCTTCGTGATAGGCAGTGATTTTTTTCTCCTCTTTGTTCATTAGGAAACTTTTTCGCTCTGGTCCCAACAAAACTTTCTCGATCGAATCAAGCGTGTCTTCCTGGCTGACGGTCGTATCGTTGCGCCTGGCCGCGCGGATCGCCGCTTCATTCAACAGGTTCATAAGATCAGCGCCAGAAAATCCAGGGGTGCGCTCCGCGACTCGACGCAAGTTTACGTCAGGCGCGAGTGGTTTATTTTTGGCATGGATTTGGAGGATGGCTTCGCGGTCATTGATGTCTGGTAGATCCAAAATAACACGTCTGTCAAAACGTCCTGGGCGCAACAGCGCTGGGTCCAACACGTCTGGTCGGTTTGTCGCCGCCATCACGATCACTCCAATGTTTGGATCAAACCCATCCATCTCCACGAGGATTTGGTTTAGGGTCTGCTCGCGCTCGTCGTGGCTTCCTCCAAGTCCCGCGCCACGATGACGTCCCACTGCGTCAATCTCATCGATGAAGACAATGCACGGCGCGGCTTTCTTCGCGCGTCCAAACAAGTCGCGCACGCGCGAGGCGCCAACGCCCACGAACATTTCTACAAACTCCGAGCCGCTCAAATGAAAGAATGGAACGCCAGCCTCTCCAGCGACAGCTCGCGCAAGCAACGTCTTACCAGTTCCAGGGGCACCCATGAGTAGCACGCCCTTTGGAAGTTTCGCGCCGAGGTCAGCGAATTTTTTTGGGCTCTTCAAAAATTCTACGACCTCTTGCAGTTCATCCTTTGCTTCCTTCGCGCCTGCCACATCCAGGAATGTAACTTTTTGTTTGATGTCTTTCATCTCGCGCGCGCCTGACATTCCAAACGATAACGCTCGATTGTTAGCGCCCTGCATTTGTCGGATCATGAACCAAAAAACAATGATGAGCAGAATGAGCGGAAGCAACGAGGGTAGTATGACACCCATGATGTATGAACGCGTTGTGCGATCGCTAACAGAGATGTTGGCGGTTTTCAATTGCTCGGGAGTCACGCCGTAGTCGACAAGCACCTCGGAAAGAGAGTTTGAAGATTCCTTGCGGGTCACTTGTTGCGCCCCGTCCTTCAGGGTGACTTTTACGTCAGTTCCTTCAATGGTCAAACTCTCCACGACGCCGTTTTGTATCTCTTCCACAACTGTTGCCATGCTGACATCCACGGGCTTATCACCACTCAATGAGTAGCTTGAAAAAATGGCAGAGAGAATTACGAGCGTGACGAGCGCTATGATAATGTTTTTTGAGAGAGGCTTCATAGTTACTCGATTATAGGAGCGTCAGGCGCGTCTTGTGTTGGCACCTCGAGAGGTTGATTGATAGCTTTTATGGAGAGACCAAGACGGTGTTCGTTTGGTTCGATTGAAACGATTCTAAAATCGAGTGTTTCGCCTTCTTTACCAATCTGCTCCACGTCGGTTACGGGCTTGTCAGAGAGTTCCGACACGTGAGCCAGACCGTGGATTTCAGGATCAAGCTCCACGAAGAATCCAAACGGGTTCACTTTGAGAACCTTTCCCTTCACAATATCTCCGACCTTGTAGCGTTCGCTAACCGATTCCCACGGGTCGTGTACAAGTTTTTTCATTGAGAGAAAAATTTTACTTCCTTCCAGACCGATGATTTGTGCCTGTACTGTTTGTCCTATCTTGAGGATGTCGCGTGGGTGGTCGATTCTTTGCCAGGCGATTTCGGAGATGTGCACTAACCCTTCAAGCGCGTCGAACTTTACAAAAGCTCCGAAGTCAGCAAGCGCGGTGATTTCTCCCTCAATCTTGTCGCCAACTTTATATTGCGAGATGACATTTTTTTGCGTGTCTTCCCACACGGCCTTTTCTGAAACGATCAGCTTTTCGTCAGCCTCGTTAACATCAATCACGCGCACGCTCATTTTCATGTCCACGTAGCTTTTGAGTTTTTCGAAAATCTTATTTTTATCGCCACCACTTACGCGTGGGTAGTGATCGGGCGAGAGCTGGGAGACTGGAATGAATCCAGTGATGTTGTTGAGGCGCACGATAAGACCGCCCTTGTTGGCCTCTACGATTTTGGTTTCAACTGTTTCTCCAGTTGTAAAAAGACGACGGACGTCATCCCACGCTTTTTGCTGGCCCGCGAAACGGAACGAGAGCTCAATCTCACCATTTTCGTTTTCTAATCCAATAACCGTTGCTTCCACCTGCTCGCCTTCTTTGATGCCGGTGTACTGTGAGGATTCAGCAAAGAGTTCCTTGCCGCGCACTACACCTGTGGCGATGCCGCTTAGGTCCAAACGGATCTCGCGACGCCCGGTGTTGATGACAGTGCCGGTGACAACGTCACCGACGGCTGGGAATTTAAGATAGAGACCGTCTGTAAGGAGCGTTTCAAGCTGGGAGCTTGAGACAGGCTGTTGAGCCATAAGTGTTTTCCGTTAGGCATGTCCCCCAAAGCCTTTGCTAAGGAGGAGGGCCCAAACGGTGCTAAGAATAAGATAATGGTGGGAGTGTAGTAGAATCGGCTGGTTGCGTCAATAAATAGGGGGAGGGAATCAAGGTGGTCAAGGCTGTCGAGGTTATCAAGGTTGGGAGGGTGTTAATAGTATTCCCCCTCCTTTTCAAGGAGGGGTCAGGGGTGGTTATCCCGCACTATCTGTAAAATCTGTAAATCTGTAAGAATCTGTAATCTGTAGATAGGTAGTCTCTATGTTCAACGCGCCTCGGCTAGTCTAAAATAGACGCATAAGAATTATCTCCAGGATCCCTACTAATATGTCTCACCCACACAAATCAATGCTGGACGAGTTTCAGTACGCGATAAATCATTTTGCCCCCACGCTCCCGCCGGAGGTAAAGACCGAGGCGCAGGTTATCCACGATAAGCTTGAAGCCGATGAAACCGTTGATGAGGGCGCGCTCAAGAAGGCGTTTTATTCGATTGGTCGCAAGGAGTATCCACACAGGCACGCCTATGAAGAACTTACTCACACCGGTGCCGAGGCACTAATGAAACAGATGGTGATTGATCACGTTGATGAGACAGTGCGCGGGTTTATCAAACCTCTTTTGAATGAGGGCGTGTCACTTGAAGAGCTTGTTGCGAGCGAAATTTTTGAGTCTAAGCTCGATGCCAAACAACGCTATCAAGTTGAGGACGGAATTATGGTTGCCAAGAGCAAGCTCGCGGATAAATTAAAGGCTCACGTTGGCGCGCAGGCAACACAGTATGAAGAGTTGGTTGGAAAGTGGACAGCGCAAGCGAATGAAATTGAAAAAGCAATAAACGATCTTGAAGTTTTCTCACAGGGCGGTGAAGAAAATCAACAGGCAGAAATTAAAAGCAAGGTCGCGCGTTTCCGCGAAGGGTTTTTGGTGACCGAGCCAGATCCAAGCCTTGAGGAGGTGAAGAAAGAGATCGAGTATTGGAGAGAAACGTTTGCGCAAGAGGAGTAGCGATGGTACAATTTCGCCCGTATGAATATCACTTGGCACGGGTTTTCTTGCTTTGAAATCGGGATAAAAACAGCGCAGGGCGACGTCAGAATCGTGACTGATCCCTATGACAACGCGACTGGTTTGCGCTTCCCTCGCACACTGGAGGCAGAAATTCTTTTGGTTAGCCATAACGAAGAAGACGCGAACAACACTTCAGCGGTTTTGGGACATCCTTATTTGATCAACCTCCCCGGCGAGTTTGAGGTGAAGGATGTTTTTGTTTTTGGAATCCCACTCAACAAAGGTAACCTCGCGTTTTGTATTGAGGCAGAGGGGATGCGGCTCGCGCATCTTGGGGCGTTAGATCGTGCGCTCACTGACGAGGAGTTGCAGGCGCTGGAAAACATCGACGTGTTGATGTTGCCTGTGGGCGGTGGCCGTGTGCTTAGCGCGTCTACTGCCTCGGAAGTGATCGCGCAGGTGGAGCCCAGAATCGTGATCCCAATGACACACGGTGTCGAAGGAGTAAAAGAGAAGTTGACCGGCGTGGATGATTTTTGCAAGGAGCTTGGTGCGTGCAAGCGGGAGGAGATGAACAAGTTTAAGTTTACGAGCAAGGATCTGCCAGAGGAAGATATGAAGATCGTGAGTCTGACGCGATAATATGAAGCGTCCAGTGAATCTGCGACCAATGGATCCAGCGCGACATCGTTGGTATTTAGTAGGAGTGACTTTAACGGTCGCGGTTGTGGCGGTCGCGTGGGTGTTCACGCTTTCGCAAACAATCTCGCCAGAGCTCGTTCGAATCCGTGATGGGTTCGTTTCCGTGATTGGAAAAGCGGCGGATGGTATAAAGCAAATAGAAGTTGATAAATAAGTTATGGCAAAGAAAAAACAATTTGTACCCCAGGATCCAAATGAAGAACGCGTTCTTGATCGCGGGATGATCTCTCAGAGTCTCGTGGAAGAGATGCAATCTTCGTATTTGGACTACGCGATGTCAGTTATCGTCGGGCGCGCGCTTCCGGATGTGCGCGACGGTTTGAAGCCTGTGCATCGGCGTATTTTGTTTTCAATGTGGCAGACTGGTTTGCGCGCGAACGCGAAGTTCAAAAAGTGCGCGTCAGTTGTTGGAGACGTGCTTGGTAAATATCACCCTCACGGCGACTCCGCTGTGTATGAATCTCTCGTTCGCATGGCACAGGATTTTTCAATGCGCTATCCGCTTGTGCGCGGGCAGGGGAACTTCGGGTCATTGGATGGGGATGCCGCGGCCGCGTATCGTTACACAGAGGCAAAGCTCGAACAGATTTCAGAGGAGTTACTTGTTGATCTTGAAAAAGACACGGTGAACTTCATGCCAAACTTTGATGGGACGCACAAGGAGCCAAAGGTGCTTCCTGCTAAACTTCCAAACTTATTGATAAATGGCACCGTTGGTATCGCGGTGGGAATGGCGTCCAACATCCCTCCGCACAATTTGAATGAGGTGTGTCAGGCAATCCTGGCGCTCATTCGCGATCGCGACATCAGTGTTGAGGCGCTTTCAGACATTGTTCAGGGTCCTGATTTTCCAACAGGAGGCATTGTCTACAACACGCACGATATAAAAACCGCGTTCGCAACTGGTAAGGGCGGAGTCGTAGTGCGAGCGAAGACAGAAATTGTTGAAGATAAAAACGGGAACTACGTAATCATCGTGAACGAAATCCCTTATCAGGTGAACAAGGCAAGTTTACTTATGAAGATCGCGGAAAACGTTCGCGACAAAAAGATCGAAGGGATCAGGGATTTGCGCGACGAGTCAACGCAGGAGGGCGTGCGTATCGTCATCGAACTCAAGAAGGACGCGTTTGCCAAGAAGGTTTTGAATCGTTTGTATCAGACCACTCAGTTGCAGGAAACGATTCATTACAACATGTTGGCGCTTGTGGACGGGATCCAGCCGCGCGTTTTGAATCTTAAGAACATTTTGGAGGAGTACATCAAACATCGTCGCGAGGTCGTGCGTCGCCGCACACAATTTGATCTTGATCGCGCGAAAGAGCGCGCGCATATTTTGGAAGGGTTGCGCATTGCCATTTTGAAGATCGACGAGGTGATCAAGACGATTAAAAAATCTAAAGACAAGGACGAGGCGCGAGGAAATCTCATGGGCAAGTTTAAACTTTCTGAACGCCAAGCGCTCGCTATTTTGGACATGCGTCTGCAACAACTGGCTAATCTTGAGACGTTGAGAGTGGAGACAGAGTACAAAGAAAAACTCGCTATCATTCAAGAGTTAGAAGCGATTTTGGGATCAGAAAAAAAGATGCTCGCGGTTATCGCGAATGAAGTGGAGGAGCTGGGCAGGAAGTATGGTGAAGGTCGTCGCACGCAGATTGTGAAGCATGGCGTGAAGGAGTTTTCCATTGAAGACGTAGTGCCAGACACATCAACCGTTGTTATGATTACCAAGGCTGGGTACATCAAACGTCTTCCTCCCGACACATTCAAGATACAAAAGCGCGGCGGAAAAGGTGTGGCTGGGCTTACGACAAAAGAAGAGGATGTGGTGGAGCAGGTGTTTACAACTACCACGCACAAAGATCTTATGTTCTTCACGACGCGCGGGCGTGTGTTTAAGCTGAAGGCATATGACGTCCCAGAGGCATCGCGCACTGCCAAGGGTCAGGCCATCGTGAACTTCCTACAGCTCGCGCCGGGCGAGACAGTGTCCTCATCTTTTTCAATGGAGGATATGGAAGGGAAGAAATATTTGCTGATGGTCACAGAGCGCGGGACAATGAAGAAGGTTGAGTTAGATCAGTTTGAGACTGTGCGTCGGTCAGGGCTCATCGCGATCAAGTTGAACGATAATGACAGCTTGCAATGGGTCTGGCCAACTGGTGGAAAGGACGATGTAATGCTTGTGAGCGCGGCTGGTCAGGCAATAAGATTTGGTGAAAAAGATATTCGTTCAATGGGGCGCACCGCGGCAGGCGTGCGCGGAATGCGTCTCAAGGGCAATGATCGTATTGTTGGAATGGGTGTGGTTGGCGCGGGACAAGCAAAAGAGAAACAGTTATTGGTAGTGATGAAGAATGGTTATGGAAAGCGAAGCGAAGTCGCGGAGTATAAAGTCCAACACCGCGGAGGTTCAGGAGTGAAGACCGCGAACATCACAAAGAAGACAGGGGAGATAATTAGCGCGTACATTGTAAGTGAAAAGGACGAGCTCGACTTATTTGTGATGACAGCGGCTGGGCAGGCTCTGCGCGCGACTCTCACTTCTGTTTCAGTGCTTGGTCGCGCGACACAGGGTGTGCGCGTAATGCGCTTCAAAAAGGAGGATGACACAGTCGCCAGCATCGCCCTCATCTAGCGTTGACAGTGCCAATTGTCCCTGCTAACCTTCCGTCGTTCACCTCCCCACCTTCCCACCTCCCACACCTAATCACCTCCCCACCTAACCACCTCACCACCTAACCACTATGCCAGTCCCAGCACATCGACGTTCACGTTCTCGCGTTCGCAGTCGTCGCTCTCACGACGCGATGAAGCCAGTGAACCCAAGCGTCTGTTCTTCTTGTCATTCGCCAATAATGCCTCACCGCGCTTGTTCTGATTGTGGCCTCTACAATGGCCGTAAGGTTTTGGATAATTCACGCAAAGCCGCGCGCCTTTTGCGCAAAGGATCCGCTGTCGCGCCAAAACACGATCACAAGGCAGAGTCTTCGGACAGTTCCGTTACTGCTCACTAATCCCTGTTCACTGCTCCCTGTCGCCTGCCCCTCGTTCGTTCTTTTATGCCCAACCGCCATCTTTCACGCACAATCGCATTGCAGTCCCTTTACCAATGGGATTTTCTAGGAATGCCTGATGAGAAACTTCCGGAGATTCTCGCGTTCAATCGCGCGGAGTTCGCGCCAAAGTTTGATGACGAAGGGTTCGCGCGTGAGCTTGTTGAAAAAGTAGTTGCTCATCGTGAAGAGCTTGATCAAATAATTACGCAATTTGCTCCAAACTGGCCCATCATGTCCATTACGATAATTGATCGAAATGTTTTGCGGCTGGGCGTGTATGAATTAAAAATCGCGGATAAGATTCCGGCGAGAGTTGCCATTAACGAAGCTATTGAGCTCGCGAAAGGATTCGGTGGGCAAGCATCAGGGAGATTTGTAAATGGAGTATTGGGGGCGATTTTTAAAGATATGGTTGTGAAGGGGGAGGTGAAGGAAGTTGATAAAGAATCCATTCTTCAACCCCTCACCTGACCACCTCATCACCTCCCCACCTAACCACCTTTTCAATATGCCTAAAGAAGATTTTTCCGCATTAGAACAAGTCCTCGGCGTGACGTTTCAAAATGTCGATACACTACGCCAAGCGCTTGTTCATCGCTCGTACTTAAACGAGCATCCAGATTTTCCGCTTGGCCACAACGAACGGCTTGAGTTTTTGGGGGACGCGGTGCTCGAGCTTGTGGTGACAGAGAACCTTTATCAAAATTACGAGAACCCAGAAGGCGAACTCACGAACTGGCGCGCCGCGCTTGTGAACGCTGATATGCTTTCTGAACTGTGTCAGAAACTGGAAATTGAGCCATACCTTCATCTTTCAAAAGGCGAGTCAAAGGATAAGGACTCAAAGGCGCGCAAGTACATTCTTGCTAACGCGTTTGAAGCGATCATTGGCGCGATTTATTTGGATCAAGGTTGGGATGGCGCGAAGAAGTTTGTGATGGAACGAGTGCTTTGTGAGCTTCCGCGTATTTTGAAAAATCAGCTTTATATTGATCCAAAGAGTCGGTTCCAAGAAGCCGCGCAGGAACATCTTGGAATCACACCATCATACAAAGTGCTTTCTGAAACTGGGCCTGATCACGAAAAGAAGTTTGAAGTCGGAGTGTTTCTTGGCAAGGAACAAGTGGCGGCTGGACTGGGAACGTCCAAACAAGAAGCCCAGGTTGCGGCGGCGCAAGCTGGCATTGAGGCAAAGAGTTGGTGATTGAAAGAGAGGGAAAAAATCCAAATGGTGGGAGAGAAAAATCCAAAACACAAAATCCAAAATCCAAACCGAACTATTTCGAAATTTTCCTTTTTGGGTTTTGGTTCCTGGATTTTGGATTTTTTTCTCCCACCATTTGGTTTTTTCATTCGAAGGTTTACTAAATATGTTTGGTCTCAATCAAAATGAAGTCAGGTTGGTAAAGAAACTATCATCCCCAAAAAAGATTCAGGATTTTTTGAACGCTCTCCCGTTTAACTTTGAGAAGCGTGGGGAAACGTGTATGTCGCCACGCAGAGTGTTAAGAGAGGGAGTGGCGCATTGTCTTGAGGGCGCGCTGTTGGCCGCGCTCGCGTTGAGGGCGCAAGGACAGGAACCGTTGCTGTTGGATCTCACCTCAACCGCGCGCGATGACGATCATGTTGTCGCGCTGTTTCGTTTCCACGGACGATGGGGAGCAATTTCAAAAACAAACCATGCTGTTCTGCGGTATCGCGAGCCGGTTTATTCGTCAGTGCGTGAATTGGCAATGTCGTATTTTCACGAGTATTTTTTGAATGATGGTAAAAAGACACTGCGCTCATTCTCGGTTCCAGTTGATCTCCGACGTTTTGACCGCCGAGGTTGGGCGACAGATGAAAAAGATCTTTGGTACATTGTTGACGCGCTAGATAACGCAAAGCACACGCGGATTTTGCGAAAGGGACAGGATCGAACATTGCGTCTTGCTGACGCGATTGAGATCGAGGCTGGGAAAGTGGTGGAGTGGGAGAGAAAAAAATCCAAAATCCAGGAACCAAAATCCAAATGGAGGGAGAATTAGGAATGTTAAGGTTTGGGTTTTGGATTTTGGGTTTTGGATTTTTGCTTGTTATCTTTGGGCTTAAATAAAAAGTCTCACTGTTTCAGTGGGACTTTTTGTGGTGCAGGCGGAGGGGCTCGAACCCCCGGCCTCATGGTTCGAAGCCATGCGCTCTATCCAGCTGAGCTACGCCTGCGCACGACATGGAGACTACGTGAAATCTTGACTCTCGTCAATCGTCTTGGCATACTTAACGCCGTTCACGCGCTGGTAGCTCAGTTGGTAGAGCAGGAGACTCTTAATCTCTTGGTCGTGGGTTCGAGTCCCACCCAGCGCACCACAAAAAACATTCTTGAAAGGGAGTGTTTTTTGTTTTGGAAAATTAAATAGGACCCGTTATGCGCTTGCGTGTGCGCACAACGGGTCCCGTGTTGGTCAGGGTCTCAATTCGTCGGGGTCCCAGCTGAGACCCACGATGATCGCCGTCAGCCAGACGGCGAAGCCGAGGGCGAAGAGGAGGATGTCGGTCATGGCCCCTTCTCCTTCTTCTTGTCCTTGTCGTCGAACTTCACGCCCGCCACGTCGAGAATAAAGAAAATGAGCATGAGAAGAGCGAGCGCGGCAATTACCAGCTTCACGAACATCCACAGGCCGCCCGCGAGGCCATCACAGCCCAGCGGCTCGTAGTACGCGTCGCCTCCTGCCAGCGCGATTGCCGGCATGAGGGTGAGGGCGAGGGTGAGGAAGAACTTCATCACGTCTGCTCCCGCTCGTCCTCGTTGGACGACGGGGTGAAGACCGACGCGGCGCAGAGCCCCGCGACGATCAGCATCACGACCACTCCCACGACGATCCGGAACCCACCGGAGTCCACGTGGGTGAACTCGCCGCCGGCCATCGCGACGGAGGGGGAGAGGAGGACGAGGATGGAGAGGAGGACGTTCTTCAAGGTGACCTCCTTGCCGGTGGTGCGACACGCGCCCAACCGGCAACTGGGATGTTGTAGTGTCCCTGCTCAACGGTCCATCCGTTGTTCAGGGATCGCAGAGGGAGCGTGTCCATCCAGACTTCTCGCCTGAACAGACCGCCATCTGCCCTCACGGTCATATTCTGTTGGATGAACGTGACTGACCCTGTTGCCAGATCCACATCCACCACCACAGCGACGTGGCCGACCGAGCCATCGTCGTCCGCCCAGTCAAAAACAAGGATATCGTGTATCTCTGGCCTGGTCGAGCCACCATTTGGATAGGCGGCCAGACCCTTTTCGTGCGCGGACCAGTAGTACGAGTCCGCATGACCAGTGCGGGTCATATTGCGGTGCCCGAGTATTTGCACGTAGTACCGGTTGATCAGCTCCACGCACTCATACTCGAGCCCGTACTCTCCGCGAACCGACGCGGAGGCATTGGCACGAACTTCCACGCCGTTTTCCACGCCCAGGATTTCTCCGTGGGGAGGCGCGGCAAAGAAGAACGACCAGCCCGTGGTGAGACGCCACGCGATCAACAGCGCGGCGCACAGCACGAGCGCTGTCCACGCGACGATCTTGATGCGTTTCATGGCGCTACCTCCTTCTTAACCTCGTAGAACCTTCGCGGGTACGGATCGTATCCGTTGCGCCAGCGGTAGAGCAGACTCTTCTCAACGAGTGTGTCTGCTCGCTGGAAGAATCCATGCCACCTGTCAGGCGCGTACCATGGGCGCGAGGGGAAGATTAGAAACTTCTGCAGTGACTCCCACGGCCACACCCTTTGCTCGAAGGCGAGCTCGCGCGTGGTCACGGGAAGTCGGAACTCGGGCGCGGTTGACTTGCCGCGTGGTGTCTTCTCGTGGACTTCCGCGACCCACACTGGCTTGAGCCGCTTGTCCTCGAACACCTGCTCGAGCGTCTCCATCCGCAGGGGGTCGAGCCCGTCACCCATGTCAATGAAGTGGATCACGCGACCGCGGACGAACAGGGCGACATGGGAATTGATATCGGCCTGGTCAGCCGTAATCCTCTCCCAGTAGCCAGTGTTCCCCCACAGGATGCCCATGACGTAGACCTTGTTCGGGTCAAACTCGAGCGCCTTCACCTCTTGGGTGAGGGTTTCGAGCAGATCAGGGGTCAGGCTTCCGTCAGGAGCAAACCTCTCGGTCGCGTCCCAGATCGTGGAGAGCTTGCGCGAGTTGTTCACGCAAGTGGGGCACGCGCGCTTGGTGCGCAGAGTCCACGCGCTTGCGTGCACGAACTTGATGTTCGTGAACAGTGCTATGTACTTCACCACCACAGCGGAACACATATGCCGATCGTATTCCCACCAAGGGAGCACGTGCGGCAGAATGCCGGTGCGGATGCTGTAGCCCAGGAGCGCGGAGCGATCCTCAAGGGGAAGCTCGTTGCTCATATGCCAGAACACCACCTCATCTCGCCTAGCCTGCTTTGCCATTCGCGGGTAGGTGGAGTTCATCCACCAAACCGTTGCGATCGTGGCAACGAGCAGGAAGGCACAAAGGGTCAGGAAAGGAACGCGCGCGCGGCGAAGTGCCCGCGCAAGAATCAAGAGGGTTTGCCTCATTGCTATCTCCGCGGGTTGCAGGTTATTGCCGAACGCTCATCTTTGCCGAGAAAAAGGGCAAAAATGGGCGGGCAATGGATTGAAAAGAAGGCTGAAAAATACCATAAAATGAGCGTTTTGTCAATTGTTAAGGTGGGTTTTAAGCTGTTTTCAAACTAAAAACCCGGGTCGCGCACGCACTGCGCTTCCCGGGCAAGGGTCTATTCGGAGATCAGGTATCCGCTTGGATCCTGATCCGCCCAGTACGCGATCACGATCCAGGACTTGTCGTCCCAGACGTAACCCTCCACCACGAGGAAGGGTTCGTCACCCGCGTGTTGTTCCGCCTCTTCCTGAGGCATCTTGCCCGCCTTCTTGGCGAGCTTCATCACCTTTTCCACCTCAACTTCCATCTCCCCCTCTTCGATGAGAAACTCCAGGTTGTCCTCGTCGTCTCCGAGTGCGAGGGCGAGGAGTATTGGCATTTCCTCGAGCAACCGCTCGAGTTGATGTGCTGAATCCACGTTGTCCCCTTCTGCCCCTCATCTCCAACATCAGTGTTTAGAGAATTGGGACATTGTTTTGCGGTGGCAACGCGCCACCGCTTGTTTTGGAGTCAGGGTGGGTATCTCTTGGTTCAGCGAACCCCGTGTCGCTGAGAGAGTGTTGGGTTCGGCGTGCCTAGGATTGCCGACCCGGAGGATGGAACGTTGTCGCGCCTAGGACGCTTTGCCGACCGCTACCCTACCGCGCGGCACGAACCGCGGCGATGGCCGCGTCCTCGAACTGGGGGTCGACGTTCGCCTTCTGGGAGAAGCCCGAGGCGGTCGGGACAGCGGTCTTGATGACCGCGAGCAGGTCGAAGGACTTGTCGTTGGTCCCGAACGCGACCTGGATGGTCTTCCGGCCGAGGCTCTTGTTGTACGCCTCGCCCTCGATGACCACGACCTTGGTACCGTCGCGGTAGAGGGTGTTCATCAGCGTGGTCATGTCGACCTTGCGCCCGAGGGTCGAGATGCGGACGATGCCGTTCCCGAGGGACGTCTTGGTCGCGATGATCTGTTCGTGGTTCGCGAGGATCTCCTCGTACTCAGCCATCCAGCCGCGGATAGTGTCGTCAGGCTGGGTGTTCTTGGCGAAGTGGCGGGCGAGATACTCGCGACGCCGGTCGTTGGCGATGTCGCTCTTGACGGCCTGGTTCACGGATCAGTCGTAAATCCTGTGGGGCAACCAAGCAAAAGGAGATATCCTTATGGGCATATCTCCTTTTGTTTTTGTCTATGACCCAATCAACAATGA
>JAGVQB010000029.1 GCA_020051955.1 bacterium
TATGAAATCAATAATAGATAAAGCAAAGGACACGTTTTTACAGATGATAGATAACTTTGGAACAGACCCTTATGGTCTGCAAGATCATGTTGCCGAGGCAGAAAAGTGGGCAAGGTTGATGCTGAAAAAATATCCACAAGCCGACGCAGAGGTTGTACTGTTGGCTGTGTGGTTGCATGACATTGGACACTATCCAATTCCAACCGAAATCGACCACGCGATTCGCGGTGAACAGCGAGCGAAAGAATTTTTGGAGCTTGAAAATTATGACAAAGAAAAAACGTTGGCTGTCTTACACTGCGTTCGCTCACACAGATGTCGTGACGTGATGCCCGAACCGCTGGAAGCAAAAATGGTTGCCTTTGTTGATTCAGCAAGTCATATGACTGACACAATGTATATGAAAATCGCCAGAGATGACAAAGCGAATAATCAAAGTTTTAGGGTCTATGCCAAAATGGATCGGGACTTCCGCGATCTGTCGTCTTTTCCCGAAATGCAAAAAGAGTTGACTGATCTTTATCACTCTTGGCAAAAACTTTTGAAGGAGTACGAAAAAGTTGATTTGTAGCGGTTCAAAACTACGAAAGCCAAAAAATGTTCTCAGTGCCACACGCGACGTTGTTCAAACCAGTAACACATTTATCTTCTCGCCCCTGGCATCATCTCTCTTTTTACTTCCGATTGCGCGTCGCGAGCCTCGGTTAACTCTTCATATATTTCCTCCACACCCTCTGCGTATTGTTCGAGCGCATCTTTATATAAATCGCTCTCGCCTATCATTTCCCTCAACTTTTCTTTGTCGACGCCAAATTTTCCCAAAATATCCGCGGTGCCAAATAGGTCGTCTCTCTCTAACAGCGCCGAAAGCCAAAACGGATCGGCTCCTTCCATTAAACTATCAACCTCCTCCCAATCGTTTGCTTGCGCGGCCTCCTCGAGATCTTTACGCATCCGCCACAGATCGCTGTGTGCGAAATCTAGTATCTTTTCAGCAGGAAAGGTAAAGCAAGACAGTTCCATTGGAAAGTCATCGCTCTTAATAGCAGCGTCGCATAAACCATAAATTTGAACTTTGCCCGCTTCAATCAAATCGTTGATTTCTTCTGTGTGCCCCATATATCTATGCGCGCCTTCGTGTATAAGCACACCTGCCAATATGCCATGTGTTGGTATCCACTCGCCATCTTTTCTTGCAATGGCCATGAACTCACCTTCAATATCCGTTCCAAAAAATCCTCTAACAGTAGGATCATCTAAAAAACTATTCTCATCCTGTACATCCGCTGGGTTGTAAGTAAATATTCGTTCATCTTTCCAAAGATCAAGCACGGTCTCATGCGCGTCGTGGATGCCTTCTTGGAATTCTTCAACGCTACCCTCTCCTCCATTTTTATCTGCCAATTTTTCTGGATCCGCAAGAGCGACAATGTCTTTCGTTAACTCAACTACCAAATCTAATGAGTCAATGGCTTTCTGAATCTTTTCACGTTCTTCATCTGTCGGTTGAGATTTCGGAACTTCAGCACATGCCGCAAGAGAGGTGAGACAAGCTAACATTGGGAGAAGGGCTTTGTTTGTGTTTTTATCCATAACAAAAAAATTATAGCACAAATGGAAGTCAGAAATGTTTCAGGCGCCAGAGAGCCAAGAAACCCCTCTGTGATATAATCAAAGTGCTGTAAAAGCTCGTAAAATTTCGCAATATGAGAGAAGGAATTCGTTCCAGTGAGGCACACCAATTAGAGAGCCCGCCAGGGGCTGATAGGTCAAGGAAGCCACCAACGGATGGACGCGATGCGATCGTATACAGTTTTATTACTGGCAAGAAAATGTCCGATGAAGAAATTGCGGCTCACAAACAGGAAATCACCAAAGCACGCGCATCAGCAATCAGCAAAGCGGGCGAAGTTGCTGACACCGATGTTACGATTATGAAAAAGAGGTTGGTGGAAGATGAAATTAATAATAGAGAGATACTACGTTGTATTGACGCGTTTCGATCAAATCCTTCGAATGCTGGAGAAGAGGACGTTGTCAAAATTATCTCAGCGCTAGTGGGTTTAGATCTGGTTGATTTTTCACCCGACGATTACAAGTCGGCTAACGACTCAAGACGGCTACTTGGTTTGCGCAAATCACCGCGACAAAGCATGAGAGATGTAGTCGCTCGCAATTTGGCGCAGTTGGAACATCTTTTGGAAATATAATGCTTCTATTTTTTTGCATCTCTTGGTAAAGGAATCCATCGTGAGTTACGGTTCATTTTGATCTACGGTGAGCGGAAACTTCGTCTCCATTCCCTGTCCGTCATCCCGAACGCCAGTGAGGGATCTCCTGGCGAATTATCTGATTGAAAAATGGGATCCTTCCTCCTTCGATGACTCGTCGTTAGGATGACACAATAATGTGCGAGTTAGATGTCTGACCCCAAACTAATGGAGTCTTTTTGTTAAGGTTGTTGCGTGCTTTGACAAAAACCACCCATCCCAATAAGATTCTGACGCGTTGTTTCAAGTGGAAACCACGCACAAAAAATCAACGAAAGTGGCAAAACGCCACAAGAAAGGTGACGAGCGATGCTCTCCATCTTCAAGCACCCGAAGGGTCTATACTTCCTGTTCTTCACCGAGATGTGGGAGCGCTTCTCCTACTACGGAATGCGAGGCCTGCTCAAGCTCTACATGGTGAACTACCTGTTCATCACCCTGCGTCAGCACCTGCAGGGGAAGGCATACGACACACCAGGTGGCGACAAGACGATCTTCGGCTGGGAGACAATCCGCAAGTTGCTCCCGACCGTTTCACCAGAGAGCGTCGCGCAGTGCGTGACAGACAAGTTCACTGCGCTGACAAACAGCGACGTCGTATCCAACATCGCGCCAATGGCCGCTGATCTGGCAAGAAGCGTGGCCGAGCAGACGTGCATGGCAACACCGCAGGCGTCCGTGCTCTACGGCTGGTACACTGGCCTCGTCTACATGACACCAATCCTCGGCGGTCTCATCGCTGACCGATACCTCGGCCAGAGAAAGACAGTCATAGTCGGTGCCATCTTCATGGCCGTCGGTCAGTTCATGATGGCGTCCGAGGCGTGCTTCTTCATCGCGCTCCTGATGCTCATTATCGGCAACGGCGCGTTCAAGCCAAACATCTCCACACAAGTAGGGTCTCTCTACCCAAAGGGGGACGAGAGGAAGGACAGTGCATTCACACTCTTCTACATGGGGATCAATCTTGGCGCGCTTATCTGCAACCTCATCTGTGGAACACTGGCCGCAACAAGAGGCTGGAACTGGGGCTTCGGCGCGGCGGGAGTAGGCATGATCATCGGATTGTGTGTCTACCTCGCGGGGTTGCGCTACACCAAGCCTCACCCAAACAGCGAAGTTGCCAGCAACCCGCAAACCGACGAAGACAAGTCGAAGCCCCTCAACAGGGCACAGTGGGGACAGGTCGGCGCGCTCGTTGCCTTGTGCACGCTCAACATCGTCTTCTGGATGGTGTACGAACAGCAAGGTAACACCATGCAGACATGGGCAGACGAGCAGACTGTCTGGCCAGTTGTCCTGGGTTTCCAGATTCCATCAACGTGGTACCAGAGCCTCAATCCACTTCTCATCGTCCTCATGGCACCGCTTTTTGACATGATCTGGTCATGGCAGAGGGATAAGGGGAAGGAGCCCTCGACCATCATGAAGATGGCAATCGGGTGCTTCCTCTTGGGTGGGTCTTTCATCGTCATGATCATCGGTGCGAAGGTAGTTGGTAGCGACAAGGGCAGCCTCATGTGGCCGGTCCTGTGCGTCGCGATTCTTTCCATCGGCGAGCTGTTCCTATCGCCAGTCGGTCTGGCGCTGGTAACGAAAGTAAGCCCCGCAAAGATCGTTTCCATGATGATGGGTGTCTGGCTTGCCAGCTCCTTCTTCGGAAACATCCTTTCCGGATACGTGGGCCAGCTCTATACCACCATGGACAAGGAGTACTTCTTCTTGATCTTGATGGTACTTGGAGTTGGAGTCGGATTCCTGATGCTTGCCGTCAGGAAGCCGCTCACCAAGGCGATGGGCGAAGAGAAGGTGTAGAACAAGAACAGCGCAGTGACATACTTCAACGACACACGGTCGTCGGACGAGTCACTGCTTTTTATTTTTCTTGAATTTCGGGGGTCAGGTCTTAAACTCGCACTTTTTGAGAATTTTGTTTATTGGTGGTCGAAAATTACAACGAGTTTGTCCGAAAAATATAAAAAGTGCGAGTTTAAGACCTGACCCCCGACCTTCCCCCGACCTTCAACCGTGACCCCGAACTGCAAAGCTGAATATTTGAAACAAAACAGCAGCGATGTAATTCGCTGCTGTTATTTTTTTAGACTTCTGAAGCGTGTCATTCCTCGATGCGTTCTATTTTTCTGCTCTTGGGATCAAAAGCTAGTTCCTTCTTCTCATCTCTAAAAGTAACATCAAACCTTGAACCACTATTTTCAGTTGAAACACCAACCTCAACGACTTCGGCGTATGCAGGACCAGTGCCCTTTTTCGTACCCACTCCGAATGACTCTTCCAACAAATCCCTCACACCTTCTTCGTGGCCAACAACAATAAATCGCAAACGTTTTCCGTCTTCAGGTTTTATCTTTCTTGCAATCCTTTCCAAATAAGTAAGAACCCTCACTGATCGCCATTTAAGTTCTTCGGGAGATTCTGTTTTTTGAGGCAACTCCCCTTCCGAGTCTTTTTCCACCCAAAATTCTAACCATCGGTCAAACCCAACATCTTCACCTGAACTCAATTTTTCTCCAGCTTTGTTTGCGTAATAAATCGCGTCCCAAAATGGACTTCCTTTTGTGTAATCTGACGGATCCGTTGCCTCGGTTTTAATATCCCTTAAAGATTCCCTTGTTCTTACACCCCTATCTCCACCACTACTACTTGTCAGCAATGCAACACCACTGTCTTTCAACACATCGTAAATAATTTTAGAAGTTTGTTTTGCTCTATTTTTTCCGCTTGCCCAGATCACCACACGCTCATTATCAACATCGATTTTATCCGCGAGCTCATGACCAATCCTATTTGCTTGTTCCACTCCTTCTTCAGTTAATACACCCTCAAGTTGTCCTGACACTTCCTCAGCCTCAGTGTACTTTGGCTTGCCATGGCGAACAAAATCCGCGATCAAATCATAACGACTTGATGACTTCTCGTGCTCGATTCTTTTTCCTTCGTAGTTTTTTAATGATTCGCTCATAAGTATAAATTAATCTCTTTTTAATATATAAACAACTCCTTTGTTTGCATCTACTTCTACTAAATCCCCATCCTTCAAAACTTGTGTTGCGTTTTTCGTTCCAACAATGCATGGTTTTTTTAATTCGCGAGAAATAATTGCGGCATGACATGTTATACCGCCTTCATCTGTAACAATAGCCGCCACTTTTTTGAGCAAAGGAACCATCTGTGGATTTGTCATGCCAGAAACCAAAATATCACCTTCATTTACTTGAGTAACACCAGTCCATGACAAGTGGATCACAACCCGCCCCTTTACAACACCGGGAAAAACAACTTCACCTGACACCTCCGTGCTGTGTGTCTCACGCATTTTATTTTTCCAAAAAATATATTTTGCCCCAGTATATAAATTCCATTTCCCATTTTCCTTTATATAAACGCACCCTCTCAATCTCTTTTCAAGTTCACCTGTTGTCACAATCATCTTGCCAATCATCGCGCTTTTGATTTCGTTTTTTCTCATTGCTCTCACCAGAGAAATCGGTAACTTATGCAACTCGGATACATATTTCTCAAAAGAATTATCTGAACAAAACTTCTCAGATTCTTCATGGATACGCAATTTCATCTCGCCCATCTTAACGAGTCTCTTGATATATTTTTTTGCGCGAGCGTTTGATATTGAATTCAAAGTGCGTCTGGATAAAATCTCAAAAAGCTCTTCTTTTGGTATATATTTTAAAACCTGGGATTCTAGAGCCTGTTGAAAAGGCTGATCAAAAAATCTGTACAACCTACCAAATTTATAACTTAAAGTAAGTGATTTTTCCCATTCAGTAATAATATTCTTTGGATTCAAACTGATTGGATGATATTTTTTAAATTGACTGATCAAATCCTTTGACTCTGACAATAAATTACGGGCGAAGTCATTATTCAACAATAACAAGCTTAAGTCGTAACACTCCTTCATCCCCCGTGCTGATAAATAACCTCTTGAAATATCTTTTTCATACAAAACAACAAAATCAACAGCCCCATATGTATCATCATTATTGAAAATAATATCCAATGTGAGAACAAAATACCCTGATATGGAAAAAAGCAGAGTGTATTCATCTGAATGCTTATCAATTCGATCTAATGTTGCATCACCGAGCGTTGTGATCGGTCGGCTCTGTGTTATGAAAAATTTTCCTTTCACATATGCCCACTCGATATCTTGCGGAGATTTGTAATGACCTTCGATTTTTTTTGTTATCTTAACCAGTTCCAAAATGTCATCTTTATCCAACACTTGTTCGGCACCTCTTTTATCAAGACTCACCCATTTGTTTCCACCACCGGTCCTCCGACATAGCATTTTAGCCTGATTGTTTATGTTTACGTCCAAAATTTTGTTGTTCTTTTTTGAAATAACATAGGAATCAGGCGTAATTGTGCCGGAAGCCACAGCCTCCCCAAGCCCGAATCCGGCTTCAATTATCATTTGATTTCTGTCTTGCGTAACAGGATGAACTGAAAAAACAATCCCTGATTTCTCGCTATCAATCATTTCTTGCACAACCACGGCAATAGAAATTTTTTCATTTTGTAGATTGTTTTCAAATCTGTAAAAGATGGCGCGCGGTGTAAACAACGATGCCCAACATCTTTGCACGTTTTTAATCAAGTTGTTTTCTGTTGTGTTGAGGTAGCTCTCGAGTTGCCCTGCCCAAGCAGTTGCAATCGAGTCTTCCGATGTTGCAGATGACCTCACCGCGACAAATTTGACATTCAGTTTCTGAAAAGAATTTTTAATTTCTTTCGAAATCTCATTGGAAATTTTTCTTTTCAATATCAAGGATTGAATTTTTTCAGAAGCGTTTTCTATCGTGTGGATTATTCGGCTGTCAACCGAATTCAAAACAGCATTTATCTCGACATTCAAATCTGTTTCTTTCAAAAATTCCTCAAAGGCACATGAAAGAATTACAAAACCTTTCGGAACAGGAATTCCTTCTTGGGCCATCTCCCCAAGCGAAACGCCTTTTCCACCCGCGATGGATACGTCTCTCTTTGTAACTTTTTGTAGATCTTTGATATAAATCACACTTTGCACATTAGGTGGTCAAGTCTCAAACTCGCACTTTTTGTTCCTTTTTATTTTTGATGCTCAAAATTTTTAACGATTTCATCTGATAAACTGCAAAAGTGCGAGTTTAAGACCTGACCCCGAATCGCCCGAATTGGGAATTTTATCCCCTCGCGATCACAAACCCCCACACAGTTTTTGCGCCAGCCTCTTTCAGCGCGCGAGCGGCCGCGTCCATTGTGGCGCCACTTGTGAATACGTCATCGCACAGGAGAACATAGGCAGGGACATCCACGCCTGGCAGGACAGCAAACGCTCCGTCCATCTCCCCCACCCTCCGCTCATCGTGGCTTGTGCGAGCTTGAGGAGAAGTTTTGCGTTTTCGAATCAAGAACGTCTCGTGTGGGATACCAAATATCTCTCCCACCCACGAAGACAATGTCTCCGCCTGATCAAACCCACGTTCACGTCTGCGTGATTTGTGAAGCGGCACTGACGTTGAGTAAAAAGCAAATGCCGGAGGCTCCATGCGTGTTGATGCGCGGCGCAACCAGGTTTCGAGAGTTGCTTCCGCTGATCTATCTCCATTGTACTTCCACGCGCCTAAAAGTTCTCGCACCGACGCGTTGCCATAGGGCGCGAAAAAACTTAGCCCGTCTAAATATGTTTCCTCGCGACACGAGGCACACGTGCGTGGCGACCCCGGCGTCCCACAAAATGCACAAGACGCCTGTTGGGGTACGGGCGTCCAGGTTTCAAAACAATGACGGCACGTGAGCGCGCCTTCCCGCTTGCATACAATGCAAAACCGCGGGAACAGCGCCTCTACTGCCAATTTGCCGAGTCTACTTTCCATGCGCCGTCCTCCATTACAAATGTTAGTTCGATTTCTTGGTACTTCACTTTTTCATTCTGCGGAGAGTCAAAAGATTCTTCACGCTGGGCCATTGATATTACTGTCGCGATGCCAACGGTTTCATCTTTCTCTTCGATCCCGACTGTCACAACTCGCGTTGTCACGCCGTAGTATTCCTCTGGCACTTCTCCCCCATCAATTAGCTTTTGCGTTTTAGCCGCGAATGATTTACTCATAAGCGGCAATACGTCTCTTAAATTCGCGAAAGCCGCTTCGTTAGAATAACTTCCATAACGCTCGATAAACGTTTTGGAAAGCGTGAGTACGTCCGAGGAAGTTTCCCTCACCTCACGTTCTTCTTCAAGCTCAACCTCCGAAACGGTTGGGCGCGATGGAATTACTTCTTCCTCTGGCGGCTGTTCGACAACCGGTGCCTGCGTCACTGTCGATTCACCGCGCGTCAGCAAAAAAACAAGCCACGTTGCCAAAAGCAGACAGACAATCAAGATCAAAACCACGATTGCTATTCGATGTTTACGTGTCATCATATTGATAGCGTGTCACGGATTTTATCAGCTTGCGCTTTTCCTTGTGCCTCTTGCGCTAAGAGCGCGGAGGCGGCGTCCTCTGCCGCGGCAGATGCTTGCTTTTTAAGATCTTCATCCGTCACACCCAGGCTGAAGCCTGGGGCTACATCTTTTTCCTTCTCCTCCACCTTTTCTTCAAACTCCTTCCGTTGTCGTTCTAATTGCAAAAGCTGTTCAGGGTTCGTCGTTACAATTCGATCTTCCGAGTACGAAGCAACAACCTTGATTGCCGCGTGCTTGTTGCCAGCGAAGAAAATTCCTTCACCTATTCCAGACTCTAGTAGCAAATATTTTTCCCCGTCCGTGAGATGAAACGTATTCTGAATCGCGTCAACCGCGGAAGGTGATTGCTTCAAGAGAAGTTGTAGAGCCGAGTTTGAGACGATCGCTTGACCGTATGGCGAACGCAAGAAATCGTTCACGTCCTGCGTGATAGTTGTCACGCCGAGGAAATATTTACGCGCGCGCTTCACGAGAGCAAAAATAAACTTTGCCGAATCCTCGTTTTGCATAAGCCACCACGCCTCATCAACCACCAAGATTCGCTTTTTGCGCTCCGATCGAGTCACGTTCCAAATATAATTTACGATCGTATAAATCGCCACAGGCCGCAGTTCATCTTCCAAGTCGCGCACGGAAAACACAACGAGCTGATTTTTCATCTCAACGTTGGTTGGAGAATTGAGAAGTCCAGCGAATGTTCCATCCGTATACTTTTTCAACCGTGCTACAAGCGCGGAAGTGCCCTCCATTCCTTCCAGCACCTCCTGAAAATCCGTGAGCGTCGGCGTTTCGATGTTTGCCAGATCGATAAGATCAGGTGTGATGTCCTTTTTTGCGTATGTCTCAATCAGCGCGCGATCCAAAAGCGAATCCTCCTCTGGCGTGAACCCGAGCTTACCTCCCTCACCGATAGGCACGCCAATCATTATGCGCAACAAACCCTTTAGCGTGATGACCGCGCTTCGAATAATATCCTCCACCTTTGTCCCCTCTCCAACGGCGCGAGGAATATCAAACGGGTTCACTTTTGCCTCGGAGGCAAGCGACACGTTTACGAACGTACCTCCCACCGCGTCTGACAAATCCTTATATTCGTACTCTGGATCAATGACGATAACATCCGTTCCCATCATTAAACTGCGCAGAATCTCCAGCTTCACCGCGTATGATTTTCCAGCACCAGAGGTCGCGAACACAACCGCGTTGGCGTTTTGCAGACTGAAGCGATCAAACAGAATGAGCGAATTGTTGTGGCGATTGATTCCGTAGAGGATGCCATTGTCTGACGTAAGATCCGCGCTAATAAACGGGAACGATGCCGCGATGGGGCTGGTGTTCATGTTGTAACTTATCTGCAGCTCATCATTGCCCAACGGCACTGTCGAATTAAACCCTTGCTCGGCTTGGTAAAAACCAGCCTTGGTATAGATGAGCTTACTGCCAAAAAGCGCTTCAACTTCCTGCGTATATTTTTCAAGCTCCTCATCGCTCTTGGCGTAGATTGAGACGTAGAACGAGAACTGGAAAAAATGCTCGATGCCTTGCGTGAGCGCGTCACGCAGTGACTCAATGTCGCGCAGAGCAGTCTCCGCGGCAGGATCGCGCGGCGCGCCCTTGTCAGCGTCCCCCATAATCTTCGCCTCGAACACGCCGACCTTCTTTTGCAACTGCTTCAAAATTATGTTCGCCTTGAGTGGATAAAAAAACATCCCAATGTCAAACGTCTTATTAAGATTAATAAGAGCGGACGACCAACCAAGCCCAATGTTGCGCGGGTATGTGATGACAAACAGCGTGCGAACATACACTCCCGAAAGCATTAAATACGTCGGCTTCACTTCAAACGAAGCGGGCGCGATTATGCTCTTCACTGTCACAACGCCTTGGCGATACACGCGCTCCTCTTCCAAAACCGTGCGCTCTACCGCCACCTGCGCCACCTCTGGCTTCACCTTTTTTTCTTTTTCAGGCGCGCGAGTTTGTAGTGACTCTTTGATTTTGCCGATTGATATAGCCATATCTTTAGGAGAGCTCTCTAGGCGCTTACGTGCGTCTCATCCTCCACCTGAACCTGCCCCGCTTGCGCGAGTTTTTCCGTTTCAAAGAGGTCGGGGTTATAGACGTTGTAATAAAGTTCAATTAAGCCCTGCGTATCTAAACGCGCTGACGCGAGCCCCATGCTGTTTAGTTGTCCCTCTATGAGCTCAACTCGACGCGCGAGCTGTTCAACCCTATCGACAAGTTGTTTGTGGTTAAGTTTAGCGGACGCGGCTGGAGAAAGAGATTCCGAAAGACGCGTCCAAAAATTTTTCTTTTTGTTGGTGAGTGGGTCGTAGGGTATCACTATGTAAAACATTTTCTGCATTATCTGTCCAAGATCCACAAGCTCCAAAATAAACGCGCGATAGTCGCTAATCTGCGCGCGCAAAAGATCGTTGCCAGTCTTCCTCTCTTGCTCGCGCAAACGGTTCATATAGACATCAATGTTCATGCGCCGCGACTGAATCACGATCTGCACTGGGTATTCCATCGAATTCAAAAACGTAATGTAAGCCTGAACGATGGCTTCCTGCTCCTCGCTAGACTTAAGAGCAAAGTTAATACTGGACACCAACAGCACTCCACGCACCGTTCCATCCTTGAGTAGCACCATATCATCACGAATCTCGGCGATATCCAAAAATCGCTCTGTTGATGGTCCTGGTTTTGATTTGGCAAGTTGGTTGGGTTTCATAACTCGGGCTTATACACTCCCCCTGTGTTCACCACCAGCGTTAGCTCCTGCAATCGCGACGTGGCGGCGAACTCCTTTCTGACAAAAACCGGCGGAGGAGGCGAGGGTTCCTGTTTGATTAACTCCTTGAGCTGCGCGTCCGAGTAAACTTTGCTCCACACGCGCAACCTGGGCTTCTTGAATGTCTGCAAAAGATTCAACAGAAAATAATGAAACGGTTGTCCATTCACTTTCATAAACGCCACAATTCCGCCAACAGTAATTAACGGAATTCCAAATGCCAAAAATTGGATGAACGACAAAAGTTTAAATAACGCGAACTCGATCAAACCAACCACCATTAGAATGATAAACTGTCGAGCCGTAACGGGCCCGAAAATTTTATCTTCCGCGTCAATGAATTGTGGCACTGTGAATTGGTCTGGCATGTGTTAGTTTTATCAGAAACGAAGCTCTCCATTTATTGCCGCCACGGCATGATACTCATCAACAGTCAGAGTCTCCTCCTTTTTGTTCGCGTATTCTTCAATCACTTCCTTTATTCCCTTTCCACCAAGTAACGCCTCGTGCGTAAGCTTGAGATATAACGAATTCAATGGCGACGATCTCCACGCCTTAACTCCTTCGATCTTTTTGTCATATCCTTGCTCCTCTAAAATCCCAACCTTATCCTTGATCTTGGTCGCGGCCTGTACAGGATCACGAGAAAGACGACGAAACTCGATGAGTGTCATTCGACGCAACTCGTCCACTGGCCCAGTCAGTCGTTTTTCAAAAGCAATCTCTTGCATTGTTGGCGAGAAAACTTTTGGAGCTTTTGAAGACGCTTGCTTTGCCCCTTCTATCGCGCCGCGCATTTTTTGCGTATCAATAGCGACATCCCCTACCAAATCTTTGAACCGCTTATCCAAATTCGTCTCCTCGTTTTTTACAGCTTCCGTTTTCGCGTCTCGCGCCTTCTGTCGCTCTTGCACAGCCAGCGTCTTTCCTTCCGCGTGTCTTTCTACCTGCGCTTTTTCATACAAGGACACCACTGTTTCCAGCCTCTCAAGAATATCCGCAAGCCTCCGCCCACTTACACCAAGCCCGCCTTTATCAACCGACCGTTCAAACTGCGCGCGAGCTAACGTAGCATCGCGAACCTCACGCACGCGCGACTCGACTATTTTTTTACAACGATCGTTCAACAGCGGATCATCAAACCCAAACGCATCATAATCACAAATCATTTTCACCACAGCCGGAATATCAGTTGGCGCTGGCGCCTCAATCACCGAAGCGACTTTTTGTTTGACTTCCTCGATTTCCTTTTCGTCGTCTCGAACTGTTCCGCCCCTTACCAAGGAGGGGGCAGGGGGGGTCAAAACCGCTTCATGCATCTTCCCCACAAACTCCTTCCCCTCTTTATCCTTATCAAAATTTCCCAACACTTCCTCCGCGACCTCGCTCGTTATCTCAAGCCCGCCCAGCTTTATAGGATGCTGTAATTTTTCCTTTGCTTGTTCACGAGACAGCGTACCTTGAAGATACGACAATAGCGTTACCTCTAGTCTCTGTCTTAGACGTTCCTCATGTCCCCCTGGCAACCCAGCAACATACGCTTTTACATACATTGCCACATCAAATTTTTCTTCAGCATGTTGTGCCACCTCGCCACCTCCCAACGACGCGATTTCCCTGCGCACATCAAAAGGCAGGTCCTTCACGATTTTCAATAAAATTTCCAAGTAGACGGACTTAACCAACTCTTTAGCTTTTTCTTCTTGAAGACCGAAATCTAAAACCGAGGAAGCAAACATCTCCGGACTTATTTTCCCCTCGCATACTTCAAACACCAACGCGCTCAAATCTGAAACACGTTCCTCGCCCGATCCTACCTTCTTTAACAGCGTCTCAAACCGATCAAAAACATCCGAACTCCACAAATAGAGACTAGTCTCTTTTGGTAGCTCTTGTTTCTGATCCACCTTGTCATTTTGTCCTGGCATGCTTTCCGTTTTATTGATTCATATATTGACCAGTAGTCGCTGACCTTAACCTGCATTCGGATAAGTTCCGTGTGTATTTCGTCCTGCACACATACTAAAACCTACATCCACCAATTACATTCCCCATTTCTCAAACCCTTTCATCATTATTTCTGGCTTTGTTCCCTCTCCAGCGCATGTAATTTCTCAAAATAATCCAAATCACTAGCTATTGCTTCCTTAAGCTTTTTAATATCCTTCTCGAGACTCTCCGCTTCCCTAACTTCCCTACCTCTATTGTCCCCATTGCTCATAGCCGCATTTCTTTTTGAAAGCGCGGCTCGCATCTCTTCTAATTCTGCTGTTCTGCTTGTTAATCTATCTCCCGTCTGTTTTATTCTTTGTTGTGTCTTTTGTAGTGGTGATTGAGGCGGCGCGGCCGGTGGCGGTGGAGGCGGTAGTGGTGATTGAGGCGGCGCGGCCGGTGGCGGTGGAGGCGGTAGTGGTGATTGAGGCGGCGCGGCCGGTGGCGGTGGAGGCGGCGGTATGGATTCTTGCCACCACTCTGTCGTCGCTGGTTGAGCCGACGGGGTCGGTGGCGGTGGAGGCGGTGCGGGCGGTGGCTGTGAAGGTGTAGGCCTCACCCACCCCTTAGTCGCACTTTCTCTCACTTTATTCGAATACTCCGCCAACTTCTTCCCGCCTTGTATCGAAGCCAACGTATCCCCTAAATTTACCATTGCATCATCCCATTCTTTTTTATCATCCTCTTTTGCTTCTTTAAACCTCTGCGCGATCTGCGCCACTAAATCCTTTGCCCGTCCTTTATCACCCGTGCGAACCGCTGATTCAACAGCGCGTTGCAAGCCAGCGGGCGTTGCCTCGCTACCGATCGTGTCAACATCCACGAGTCGCATAGTCGAGTCTTCCATGCGCTCAAAGCGTTCTCCTTTATCTTTTGCCTTCAACGCGCGCTGTTTCTTATCACCAGCTTGGTTAGCCTCAATTGCTTCATACGCATTCTCATCTCCCCAAACATCATTGCCATCAGCGTCCTTCCGACTTGTCCTGCGACCAGTCTTTATCCTCTTCATCTTTTCTTGAACCTTCTCGTCCTTCACCGCATCGTCGTCCAAATTCTTTACATCCTCCCAAGTGTCAATAAGATCAGCAGAGCCAGTAATATCCGCGTTCGTTTTCTTGAACGTCTTAATCGAATCTGTCTTTGCGGCATCGTGACGATTATCCTTTTCGAACTTCTGCCCATACGTCTTCCAAATGGCTTCCAATGATCCATCTGCTCGAGCGTTCTTTTGCAATTGTTTGTTGCCCATTATCATCCCCAATATCGCCATTGCCTCTGCTTCGCCTTCAGCGGATTTGAATACTCCGCCACTGGCGTGTTGCTTGGCTAACTTTGCGATTGTCTCCGGAGACAAATCCTTCAATTTCTCCTTTGCCTTTTCAGCACGCGCCACGCGCGCGATTCCAGCCTTATCCTTTGCCTCTCCTTGCTTCTTCGTAAAATACCTACCAGCGAACGAACTTCCACCAGCCATAGCAAGCATGCCATAAATTCCTGATTTCGCTCCACCACCAAATTTCTCCATCCCACGAACCACAGCGCCCGATCCAGGAATACGTTTAGCTACTGCCTTCATCATGCCAGGAGCCTTGTACGCTAACTTTGAACCGCCTTTCAACCCAAGGCTCGCGCCTTTCAAACCCAAACCCGCGATTGTTGATTGCAGAGCGCCTGACTTCGCTTTCTGCAATGCCTTGCCCAACATCCCACCAGAAAAAGATGAGCAAAATGAACTAGCGGCATCAAGACCCGCCATCAACAATGCCATGCCGATTACAAAACCTAAAAAGTTATCAGCCTGTAACAATGTAGAGGCAAACTTCGCGTTATTGGCGCCTTCTGCCACATCAAATCCTGAACCCATCGCGGCCGCGCTACCGGCTCCCGCGACAGTAAGCGTAAGCCACAGAAAAAACATCAAGATGGGACCAATACCAACCAAACAAGTAAATTTAGCCCACCATTCAGAGTATGCCTGTGACTTAATTAAGTCGTTAGCTCCGCCAACAAACCATGCAAGCGGCGCCAGCGCGACTAACACCCAAAGTCCGATAATACGATAAAGTAGAATCACGACCATCAGGACAAGTGTCCCAAGCACCCAGAGAGTTAAGCCAACCGACATTATGCCAGCCGCCAAAAGATCAAAGGTGGTCGCGGCTGCGGAAGCGGGGTCTGAATTAACCTGCCCCATGATATCCGAAGTGGCGCTAAGTGAATAAAGCTGGTTCAAACCCAAAAGCTGAATAAAATTACCAGCCGCGACCTCACGCAGTGCGTTGGCAAACGTAAGCATTATGACCTGACCAAAATCTATCATTATGCCGCACAAGGTTTTAGAAAAATTGATGACAATGGCAAAAATGAGAAGTTTCGGAATCTGTTGTTGCCATTTGAATTTGCTATGTCCGAAAATCGTTCCAAACGCAATTGCTATTAACACGATTACAAAAAACATGTTGACTGTGTCTCGCGTAATCGCCCAACCGGCTTTAACAACCGGGTTATTAACAAATTCGTTATACGTCATGATCGGAATCATGACGTCAATCATAAGAACAATTGCTTTCGTCAAAACGGATGCAAAAGTAAACGCAATATCGGCAAAAAATTGCAGAGCTGTATCCACACCAGTCATAATTCTTAACAAAGTATAGCATGAAATATGAAGGTGGTGAGGTGGATAGGTGGTCAATGATATCAAGGCGGAAGAGGTGGGGAGGTGGGGAGGTGGGGAGGTGGGGA
>JAGVQB010000036.1 GCA_020051955.1 bacterium
ACTTCCGCATTGCCGACCGCACTTTGGTTTTGGATTTCAAAAATGCCTTCAAAATAGCGGAAAAATACCATGCCGAGGCGCTTTGCGCCGAGGCAACTTCTTACGATTTCACAAAAAGTGAAAATTGGCGGAGAGGGAGGGATTCGAACCCTCGATACCTTGCGGTATACGCGATTTCGAGTCGCGCGCACTAGACCAGCTATGCGACCTCTCCAAGTTTTCGCGCACAAAGCGTATCATGTCAGTATTACCCAATCAAGGAAACGAACCGTTGAGTGACACGCTTTCCGCAAAAGACTCTTGATCATTTTTTTGCGCCAAAGGTTCCCCCTTCATTTAGAGGTTTTTCTCAAAAGTATGGAAACAACAAAAATCGTTTTATTCAAAGGGAAAAAAATTCGCAAAATATTTTTTCAAAATGAGTGGTGGTTTTCGGTGATTGATGTGGTAGAGGCGCTTACGGACAGTATGCAGCCAAGCAAATATTGGACGGCGATGAAAGCTCGAGTAAGTGGCGATGATGGATTTCAGTTATCTACAATTTGTAGACAACTGAAAATAGAGTCTTCTGACGGCAAAAAATACGAAACCGATTGTTCTGATACCGAAGGTATTTTTCGTATTATTCAATCCATCCCTTCTCCCAAAGCCGAGCCTTTTAAGCGGTGGCTGGCAAAAGTCGGTTATGAACGGGTGCAAGAAATTGAAAATCCAGAACTGGCAACGAAGCGGACAAGAATGCTCTACAAGCTCAAAGGGTATCCAGAAGATTGGATAGAAAAAAGAATGTGCGGTATCGCCATCAGGGAAGAATTGACGGATGAATGGCAAAAACGGGGAGCGGCGGAACAAAAAGATTATGAGATTTTGACAGCAGAAATATCCAAAGCTACTTTTGGCATTACACCGAGCGAATACAAAAAGGTCAAAGGATTAAAACGGGAGAACTTGCGACCATCACTTGGTCGCTTTTTGGTTGAGTATCGACTTCGCAATCTCCACCAGTTCCCCCTGCGTCGCGTGCGTGCCATCAGCGGAGATGGAGATTAGCAGACCGTCGCGTGTGAACAGAAGCTGGTTCGTGATCTCGCACTTGTTGGGTAAGCCGTCTTCGTAGTTGATGCATCTTGGTTTTTCATTTCGCGTGACGATCGTCGCGGAAGTCGTTTCGTTTAGCACCACCTCCTCTTGATCGTATCCAGACAAGATCGCGCTCTGTTCTTTAATGGTGCGACCTGGCAGATAATCTATTTCAAACGCGCGCCAATTATTTTTTGTGTAGACAAGCGAGATTGTGTCGGCGGGAAACACATCGTTGGGTTGGGTATAGATTCCGACAATGAAAAGTTCCGCGCCAACAATGTTCGTGGGTAACGCGATGGAGGTTAATGAGTAGGTAGATAAGTTTTCAACGTTCGCGAGTTCAACTAATCCTGGCGCTTGCGTGAGAAGGGAACGTGGTGGAAGTACTGCCCAATCAACGAACCGCACAAGCAATGCCGAGCTAAGCACAGCGATCACAATGAATATTACCCAGCGCGCGCGCTCTGGCTTGTCAGTTTTTGGTTTTTGTTTGAGGAGCTGAAACATAAGCGAAGAAGATTGCGAGAATGAGCCAAGTGAGAACAGCGAGGTCGTTTTTGAAATAGGGAACGTCGACCAGGCCGTGGATGAAGATTTCGAGAAGGGCAAAGAAGGCTGGGATCGTTGAGGCACGCACGACACGTAGGACAGATGCCACTAGCACGAAAAAAATTATAAGTCCCATTAGTCCTATCTCGACCCACGTGTTGAGGAATATATTATGTGGGTACTGAAAAATTTCAATGTGCGTTGCTTTGTGGTATGGCGCAAAGACGGTTGGGTAACCAGACAATCCCGCTCCCCAAAACCAGTGGTCGCCAAGCATATCTACCGTCTCTGACCATTGCGTGAGGCGTACTTGCCCGGAGTAATCCTGGAGCGTGAGCTTGTCGAAAACCGTTGAGCGCCACGGGCACAGAAGGACGAAAATTATTATTGCGGAAAGCGTAACGGCTACTGTCCATCTTGTTTTTTGATTTAGGAGTCCGGCGAGCGATAAGGTTGCTATCACTGCTACGATAGCGGCTTCGGATTGGGCGAGGATGATCGCGAGGAAGGAGAGAGCGGATGTGAGAATCCAGAAGGCACGCTTCAAGGCAACCCCCCCTGCCCCCCCCTTGGTAAGGGGGGGGATCATGAGAGACGCGATTACCACAATCGGTCCCAGGAATAATCCGAGCGCGTTTGGGTAATCGAAAACGGACGTAACTCTGCGTTCAATGTCCCAAGGGATTGGGATTCCTTTTCCAGTAAACCATTGGATGATTGCGATGCTTGATAGGAACAGCGCGCAGACTCCCAGCGCTTCGAAAAGCGCAATCCCCCCCCTGCCCGAGGGGGGGCTAGGGGGGGTGGGAGTCCGAGTAAGTTCGTATCTCACGATGAAGAACAAAACAATCGGTTCCAAAAAATACGCCTTCCACACACCAAGCGCCGCGGTCGTGTTAGGGGAGACAAAGATGGCGACGATGGAGATGAGGAGGATGGAGAGGGCGATGCATTCGACCCCCCTTAATCCCCCTTTATGAAGGGGGGGGATTTTATGTTTGATAATCCACGCTCCCACAAACGCGACAATCATCAGCTCTAACATCGTCGTTGGTAAACCAAAAACCTCTGTGCGCAAAAGATAGCTTGGCAATAGCGCCGTCAAAACCCATAAACCCTGATGAACATTCCGCCAAGTCAGAACCGCGACAGCAACAGCGATGATGAGATAGGCGGCTAGCATATTTATTTAACTGGCAGGAGCGACTTGATTTGTGAAACTGTTACAGCGCGCAGTGCGACAAGTGTTGCCGTGTACACAACACCTCCAACAAAAAGATTTATCAGCACGTGCGTCTCTGGCATTTGCGAAAGGATTAGATACATCACCCCTGAAGCAATCAGCGCTTTGAAAGTAATTGTGAGTCGTGGAACAGCGCCTGAAACTCGCGCGACCAACCCAAACGTGATGATTCCAATCAGCCCCTCTGAAACAAGCGTCACCCACACCGCGCCCCACATTCCATATAAAGGAATGAGCCAGAAGTACCCGATGATCGAAACAATCGCCACGGCAACATACCCCCATGTCATCACACGCTGACGGTTTATTGCCACAACCAAGTGTCCAAAAAGCGTTCCGATAAACACGCCAGCCAACGCGAGGATGAGAAGCCGCAACACTGTTCCAGATTGTACAAACTCCTCTCCCGCGATGAGCACAATTAAATCGGTTGCCACAAGTTGCGCGCCAACCACCACTGGGATGATCGCCATCATAAATAGATCAAACACGCGCGCGACACGCTGACGAAATTCATCCGCGCGGCCTTCGCTCCACGCGCTCACAAGACCCGGAAGCACAAGCCCCATAAACATCGTTGGCAATACTGTCATCACATCAATGATGCGGTACGCCATCCCGTAAAGTCCGACCTCTGCCTGGTCGCGGAAGTACGCGAGGAAAAGGATGTCGCCTTTGAGATAAAGAAGGTTGAAAATAATGGACACCGCGATTGGCCATGAGCGAATGATTATCAGTCGCCATTGCTCCCATTCGAATCTGGGGCTGATGTGAACAAACGGTTTTGCAAGGCGCACCATCATCAATAGCCAAATGAGATTGGCGATTGCTGATGCCGCAATCATCGCCACAACGCCAAGCGACATGAAAGCGATAATAGCGACTAGCGCGAGTAGCACGAAGCGATTCAGCAATTCCGCGAGCGCGACTCGCCACATACTTTGATGACGCTGAAACACACCCACCAACATTGTCGCCCCGCCCATAAAAAAATACGCGAGCGCGCCAATCAAGACAGCGCGATCAATTGTTGATGACCAGGGGAGGGCAAGCACAGTGAGTGGCGCGAGGCTGAAAAGCAGAAAGCCAGAGAGAAGACGCAGACCAAAAAAATTGCCAACGATTTTGTCTTCATCCACTCCGCGCTCGGATATCATCACGATGAGCGTAAGTGTGAGACCAAAGTCAACGACAACGCCAAACATTTGCAAGTACGTGATGGCTGTTGTGTACTCTCCAAACGCGTGCGCGCCCAAACTTCGCGTGATGACTGCCACTGAAATAAGACCAACCAGAACAGCTAGTATCTTTCCAATGAGTTGGATTGAAAAATTGTGAGCGATGGATCGCGAGGAGGTCATATCACGTAATAGTGTATCACTAATAAAAAAGACCCGAGGGTCGGGTCAGAACGCAACAAGTCATCTCTCGCTTTTTGCACCAGGCTGATCGTTGCGTTCAGTGAAGAGCAACCACCGTCTCGTTTTACACGCGAGTTTTCGCTCTTCCTTCGTCCGTCGAGTCACTCGACAGTCAAAGGAAAAGGGCGGGGACATACAAGTGATCGTTTCACAATCCGCTGTTCGTTCCCGCCAGGGTGAAGAGCATTTCCAGTGTCGTTTCAC
>JAGVQB010000046.1 GCA_020051955.1 bacterium
AATCGGCGCGCGCAAATTAAAAAATGTGAAGAAAACTTTTTTGCGGGGTGGCGAGGTTTCCGAGCGACGGCGGGGCTGGCTTCCTTATTGGGGGTTTTGTTCAAAAAATGTTCGAACATCAATCAAAAAACACCGCCAAGTTTTACATTCAGCGAAAATGAAAGTGATGTTGTTGCGAAGCAGAGTGTTCAGACAATTCAAAAAATTGTGGACGTTCTTGTCGTATTGTTTGATGATTTTACGAAATCAACGGATTTTAAACAGGCGTTCCGCAACATGTTCGTGACAACGATTATCATTTAACGAATTTATGAACAGTATGCAAAACAATCAAAACTCATTAGCAATTTTTGAAACTCACAAAATTCGCAGGCACTACGATGAAGCGACCGAAACCTGGTAGTTTTCTGTGATTGATATTATTGCGGCTTTGACGGAGCAATTAGATTTCAAAAAAGCGCAAAGTTACTGGACTACTTTAAAGAGTCGCTTAAGAAGGGAAGGAAACGAGTCTGTCACAAAATGTGACAAACTGAAACTTCTGTCTGCTGATGGTAAGTTTTATAAAACCGATGTCGCTGATGTTGAAACAATTTTACGTCTTATCCAATCCGTTCCCAGTAAAAAGGCTGAACCGAAATATTATCCATCAAGAATAGAGTGACTTGTCAGTCAAAGCGCATAAATATCTCAAAGGGCTCAAAACACAAAATCTGCGTGATCATATGAGTGAAGAGGAATTGATATTTACTGCTTTGGCAGAACTTTCCACTCGCAGGATTGCTGAGACGGATAAAACAGAAGGATTGGAAGCCAACAAAATTCCCGCGATGAAAGGAGAAAAAATTGCAAAAGACGCGCGCAATGCCCTCGAAGAAAAAACAGGAAAATCCGTTGTAACAGGAGTAAACTATTTGCCGAAGAAGCGATCTCTCAAAAAATTGAAATAGCCTGAACGCCGACACAAAACGACATAATTACATTCAAAAAATATGCACGGCTTCTCAACCAACATTGAAAAAGATACGATCGAAAATAATAATTTCCGCAAAGTGCTATACACCGGGAAACATTGTCAGCTGGTTTTGATGAGTTTGAAACCGAGAGAGGAAATCGGAATGGAGGTTCACCAAGAAAACGATCAATTTTTCCGTTTTGAAAAAGGTCAGGGCAAGTGCGTTATTGATGGCAATGAGTATGAACTAGGCGACGGCGTTGCCATTGTCGTGCCAGCTGGAGCGCAACACAACATCATCAACATGTCCGAAACGGAGGATCTTCAGCTCTATACAATCTATTCTCCAGCCCATCACAAAGATGGAATTGTGGGGGCGACAAAAGAAGAGGCTGAATTAAACGAGGCTGAATTTGACGGAATAACAACCGAGTAACACATCAAGAAAAAATACCGGCGGAGCGTCGGTATTTTTGTTTGTGCGAAGGTAATAAACGGGAGTACCAAGGTAAACCCGTGTTGTTATATGGGAAAGTAGCGTTCAGAGAGTGTGGAATAATTAAGTTGAAATGTCCATTAGCTCGACTAAGCATAAGTAGCCCCACTGTTCTCAAAACGCGCCTGGATTAATGTCATGAAACCCCTTACAATACCGTTGCAGTAGTAGTACTAAATTCGTAACAATAAAATTATGTCAGAATTTAAGGATGGTGTACAACCACGGGAACAAAGAGAAGAGAATGAGAAAATGACACTTGCCATGAAGAAAGTCCGTAGGGCTCTTGAAATTTATGAAGGTAATCAGGATGGCACAGTTGACGGAATATCGAGTATGCGGAAAGTCGAAGGCAAGGACGGGGGCGAGAGCGATATGCAGCTTTGTGCCTTGGTGTCTGGCTTCATCATTAAGAACCACGATAACCATGAAGATGCTAGCCGCGTTGCGCGGCGTCTGAAGGGAGAAGAGCGCGCACTTGACACCCTATTTCAAGGCATCATTGATAAAATTCGTAGAGACATCAAAGGGGAAGATTTTTGGGGTGCGGCTGTAATGCGTGACGCAGCTGCAGCAATGCGTTATGCAGTTGACGAATGTAGGGCGAACGATTTTGACGAATTCGCGCCATTACAAGATCTTAGTGATCGTATTGGTAGTGAGCTGTACGCACTTGACTCAGAGATAAAAAATCAAGCGCGAGCTATCTCTCAGAATGTGAAATTGAATGAAGCTCCACGTATTCTCACAGAATCGGCATCGCGCCCAGGAATTTTCTCAGATTATTCTGGAGAGAGTTGGTGGCTTGCACCATTAGAGAATTGAGAATGTCCACCGCACGTGCCGCCATCCAACTTCGCTCTTCCACTTTCGCCCTTTGGGCTTCGGTTGGACAGGTTGGGCTAATTTGGGGATTTTTATTAGATTATTGAATGGAGATGTTTACGTCAGGGATTTATCAAGGACTATGCCCAAACAATTTAAAAATAAAGCAATCGCTATTTTTGAAGGTAATCAGATCCGTCGTCATTGGGACGAGGAAAAAGAGCTTTGGTTTTTTGCCGTTTCTGATGTTATAGCCGTTTTAACCAAGAGCGTTGACCCTGTGGCATATTGGCGAAAATTAAAGGAAAGATTGCTCAAAGAAGGCGGAAATGAAACCGTGACAAAATGTCACGGTTTGAAAATGGTGGCTCCAGACGGCAAAATGCGTCTTACTGACGCCGCTGATACTGAAACGATGCTCCGTCTTATACAGTCCATTCCCTCACCAAACGCTGAGCCGTTCAAGTTGTGGCTGGCTCGTGTTGGGTATGAGCGACTTGAGGAGACAGCCGACCCGGAACTGGCTATCCATCGCGCTCTCAAAACCTATCTGCAAAAAGGATATAGCAAAGAGTGGGTGAACCAAAGATTAAAAAGCATTGAAATCCGCAAAGCGCTTACCGATGAATGGGAAAATCGAGGTGTCAAAGAAGGTTTGGAATTTGCCATTTTGACCGATGAGATTACCAAAGCGTGGACTGGAATGACGACCAAAGAATACAAGAAGCTGAAAAACATTAAGAAAGAAAACTTGCGCGACAACATGACCAATCTTGAATTGGTTTTGAATATGCTGGCAGAAACCGCCACAACGGAAATTTCTGAAAAGCGCGAGCCGAAAAATTTGGATGAAAATAAAACCGTGGCACGCGAAGGCGGGAGCGTGGCAGGCAACGCACGCAAGGATATAGAGTTTAAGACTGGTAAAAAAGTGATTACCGATAAGAACGCAAAAGCATTGTGTGGAAGAGGAAATAAAAAACTGAAATAATATGCACGGCTTCTCATCCAACATTGAAAAAGATACTCTCGAGAATAATTATTTCCGCAAAGTGCTTTACACCGGGAAACACTGTCAGCTCGTTTTAATGAGTTTGAAACCGAGAGAGGAAATCGGAATGGAGGTTCACACGGACAACGATCAATTTTTCCGTTTTGAAAAAGGTCAGGGCAAGTGCGTTATTGATGGCAACGAGTATGAGCTTAGCGACGGAGTGGCTGTTGTTGTGCCAGCAGGCGCGCAACACAACATCATCAACACGTCCGAAACAGAGAATCTCCAGCTCTACACCATCTACTCCCCAGCTCACCACAAAGATGGAATAGTAAGGGCGACAAAAGAAGAGGCTGAATCAAACGAGGCTGAATTTAACGGAGTAACGACCGAGTAGCACCTCAAGAAAAATATCGGCGTAACGTCGGTATTTTTTTTTGTGAGACCCGTAGTGGGAATTGTGATAACATTATCTTGTGAAGATAAATAATCGCGTAAAACTCTTCAACAGGATTCGATTATCAATAATGATTCTTTGCGTCACTTTTTTATTTTTCCCAAACGTTGACTCGGCACAAGCGCAAACAATGGGACAGCGACTTCAGGGGCGACTGCTTTTGCAGGTAGAAGACGGCGGGAGGATTTGGTATGTCAACCCAATCAATCTAAAAAGGCGGGAGGTAATTTTTCATAAGGCCGTTGAAGGTTTCGCACAACTTTCTTTGGGTATTAGCAATAAAGATTTTGAAAAGATTCCATCAGACAAACGAATGACCGAAAGACTAAAAGGAAGGTTTTTGTTACAGGTCGAAAACGATGGACGGCTTTGGTATGTTAGTCCGCAGGACGGCAAAAAAATAAACATCTCATCGCAAAACTATCGGTCAGTTATTAAAAGTTTGGCTCTTGGTATTTCCAATGATGACCTGTTTCAGATTCCCGAACAAAGATCAACGAGCGATACGTGCGCGGTATTGAGAAATCAGAAAGAATTAACTCAAATAAAATTGCCAGAAGAAATTAAAAAAGTCGGTCGTCTAACTTATTTTGAAACCAATGAAAAGTTATTGTTGGTCGTCGAAGAAAAAGACGGCAATCGCGCGTTGTGGAGTTTTGATAACAAAAAGACATTCGAAAGATTGGTTAAGATGAACGAGCCGCTATCAAATGGTTTTGTGGATGTTGATTCAAACGACAATATATTTTTTAGAACTGACGCGCCACATTATTTATTAAGATCAGAAACGTTTGGCAAAACCTGGGAATCGGTCGGGTTGAAAGGAATGGACACTTTTTGGGGGATAGCCGAATCGGAAAAGGGTGTGCTTTATGGTTCAGCTTGGTCAGAGTCTGACAATTCACCTTATCTGTATAAAAGCGTGGATAAAGGAAAGACATGGAAACTTTGGAAAGATTTTTGGCAAGTCTTCCCAGACAAAGCGGTTTTGTATGACGCGAACGATCAACGCCGAAAATTAAGGCATCTTCATGATGTTGTGGTTTATCAGGACATTTTTGTATTGGGCACTGGCGATGTGGGTGGGCAAACGTTAGTTAGTCAGGACGATGGACAAACATGGAAAGAGATTTTAGACAATGGTTTCACTTCGCACATTTTATTATCTCAAGAAGGCAAGGTTTTATTAGGCGGTGATAGCCCGCGTGGACACGGGATAAACCTGTACGATTTTGAAACCGGCAAGACCCAAAAAGTTTGGTCACCACTTGATTGCGGTTGGTCGGGTTACCTCTTTGACATGCTTGAAAAACAGAATGTGTACTATGCCACTGCTCAAATTGAAAATTACAGCGGACAAAAATACGGAGTTCTAATTTCAACTGACGTTTTTCATTGGCAACCCTTGTTCGAGGTTACCGCTGACCCAAAGCTATTTCATATCCCAATTTTTATTTCATCTGGACCATCAGATTTTGTTTATCTAAGTTTAGATGGCGAGCTATTCAGTTTTAAGTGAGAGATACGACTCTCGTCAAATGTTGTGCTAACATCAAATGGCGTATGGATTCAAAAGACGAAATAAAACAGAAGGTAGATATTGTGGAGCTGGTTGGTGAGTATATCCAACTCAAAGCGGCTGGAAATGCTGGCATGAAAGGGCTTTGCCCGTTTCACGGCGAGAAGACGCCGAGCTTTCACGTGTCGCGCGATCGACAGATTTGGCATTGTTTTGGTTGTGGCGAGGGAGGGGATTGTTTCAGTTTTGTGATGCGAATGGAGGGGATGACTTTTCCAGAGGCATTGTTGCATTTGGGAAAGCGCGTTGGGGTTGAGGTGCGGCACATGCCCACAGTCGAGGGCAATGTGAAGTCACGGATGTCTGGCGTGAACGATCTCGCGTCCAGATATTTTCACAAAGTGTTGCTTGATTCTTCCAAAGCCGCGTCAGCGCGCGCGTATGTTGACCTGCGCGGCATCACTGGCGAATTGGTTGAGATGTTTGCGTTAGGATACGCGCCAGATGAGTGGGACGCGCTGTCGGGGTTTTTGTTGAAGCGTGGGTTTTCGGAGAGCGAGCTCACGCAAGCTGGAGTGTCATTGAAAAAAAAGAGTGGGTCAGGCGTGATAGATCGGTTTAGGAATAGGCTGATGGTTCCGTTGAGGGATCATCATGGAAACGTGGTTGGATTCACAGGTAGATCAATGCCAGGAGATGATGACGGACCAAAATACATGAACTCGCCTGAGACGCCTATTTATCACAAGGGTGGGTTGGTGTATGGGCTTGATTTGGCAAAGACCGCGATTCGCGAAAAAGGATTTGTCGTGGTAGTGGAAGGGAATTTGGACGTTGTTGCCTCTCACAAGGGGAGTGTGAAGAACGTTGTCGCGAGCTCTGGAACCGCGTTCACTCAAGACCAGCTCACGCTACTCAAACGTTACACAGAGACGATCGTATTCTGTTTTGATTCTGACGCCGCAGGTTTTGCCGCGGCGAAGAAGGGTATCTCTCTCGCGCGCGCTTCTGGATTTGATGTGCGCGCGGCCATCTTGTCTGAAGGCTTCAAAGATCCAGACGAGCTCGTGCAAAAAGATCCAAATGCTTGGCAAGAGTGCGTTCGTTCTTCTGTACCGATTATGCAATTCATGATCGCGCACGTTACTCGCGGACGCGACTTTCGTAATATTGATGACAAGCGCGCGGTTTCAAAAGAGCTTCTTCCAGAACTCTCGTTGATGTCTTCGGTTGTTGAACGCGAACACTGGACGCAAGTTGTCGCTGATCTTCTCTCTATCCCCGCTGATCAATTACGGGCTTCGATTAAGACATCGACTCCCTCCTCCCTCACCCCTCACCCCTCACCCCTCACCCCTTCTCACTCACCCCTCACCCCTCCTCTTGCTCCGCGCTCAACCAAAGATGAACAGGCGCGTCAACTACTTTTTGGCATCGCCACGCAATCCGAGGCGCGATTTGACAAACTTCGTGCTCAGCTTGAGACGGTTTTGATGGGTCATCCCCTGTGGATAACGCTTTACAAAATGGCCAATGATGCGTATGATCCAGGCAGTCTTCCAACACAAAAATCTTTTTTTTCGCGGATTCGCTCACTGACCTCCGGCCACACGGATCAAGCCGCCCTTGAGGCTTTGCTTGATACCTCATCATTTTTGGCCGATGAGACATTCCAGGACATTCCCGAAAACCAATTGTTGGAGCAGATCGATCATCTTTTTTCAATGCTTTCCGCGCTCAATACGAGCCGCGATCGCTCAGCATTGGCACGTGCCCTGCGACAAGCAGAGCAAGCCGGGGACGATGAAACCGTCCGTCGCTTGCTTTCAACGCTCGATTAGCACGTCATAATTTGTTTTTAGATTATGCCCAAGAAGACCAAATTGAGATTTCAAAAGAAAAAGGGGGCAGTGAAACAGCAAAAGAAAAAGCAACAAGCGAAGAAAGAGAAAACTCCAGCGCCACAACCTAAAGTTCGTTACAAACGCGCGGAGCCGCCAAGCGAGGAAGTGATTGAGCGGCTAATTACAAAAGGAATGCGTCGCGGTTATGTGACCGAGAACGAGCTTTTGTTTGTGTTTACGGATCTGGAAGATTATCTGGACGTGTTTGAAGATTTTTTGGATGATCTTGAACGAGTCGGTGTGCACTTTGTGGAGGTGAAGGAAGGAATACTTGGTCGCGCGAAGGAACGTGATGATGTGTATGACAAAATCCGCGTGAGCGAGGACGCGCGAACGATCGCTCTGCCTGACATTACGCAGGATTCCATTCAGATGTATTTGCGCGAGATCGGGAAGATCCCCCTTTTGACAGCAGAGCAGGAAGTCGCGCTGGCAAAGCGTAAAGAGCGAAACGAGAAAGAGGCAGAACGTCGGCTCATTGAGGCAAACCTTCGTCTTGTTGTGTCTATCGCGAAAAAGTTCGTTGGTAAATCAATGTCTCTGTTGGATCTTATCCAAGAGGGGAACATTGGATTATTTCGCGCGGTTAAAAAGTTCGAGTATCGCAAGGGGTATAAGTTTTCTACATACGCGACTTGGTGGATACGTCAGGCAATTACCCGCGCGCTTGCTGACCAGTCGCGCACAATCCGCATTCCAGTGCACATGGTTGAGACTATCAATAAGTTTCAGCAGATTGAACGTCAGCTTATTCAAGACTTGGGACGCGAGCCGCTTGCGGAGGAAATTGCCGCGGAGATGGGGCAGCCATTGGATAAGGTTCGTCACATCCGCAAGATCTCGCAGGAGACAGTTTCGTTGGAAACTTCCGTTGGAGATGATGATGAGGATTCGAAGCTCGAGGATTTTCTCGAGGACGTGAAGACAATCTCGCCAGATCGCACAGCCGCGCGTGAGCTGTTGAAGGATTACGTGATCAAGTCAATGGAAGGTTTAACTCCGCGCGAGCAAAAGATTCTTGAAATGCGTTTTGGACTGACTGATGGAGTTAGTCACACGCTTGAGGAAGTCGGACGCGAGTTTGATGTGACTCGCGAGCGCATTCGTCAGATCGAAGCAAAAGCGCTGGAGAAGATACAGGCGAATCCACTTATCGAAAAACTGAGGGACTATTAAAGACAAGACATGGCGCGTGCGAGACCGTTGCAAAACTCGCGATCTTGCATTTCACGGGGACCCCGCCACCTCCTCGCTGTGGGATTTACCCACGTCTCGAAGGCTGCCCGCCCGACCGGCCGACATCAGTCAGTCGGGCGGGGCTTCCCCGTTCAATGCAATCTCATCGAGTTTTTCAACGGTCTCCATTCCCTGTCTTTTTGTTATAATGTTTCCACTATGCGTTTTCCAATAAAGAAATGGCAGTGGGCAGTGATTGGGATTGTGTTAATTGGTGCTGTAATTATTTTTTTTCCACGCGGCGATAAGGTTCAATACGTTACGGAGAATGTAAAACGTGAGAATCTGATTCAGAGTGTAGACGCGAATGGGGAGGTTGTCTCTATTGATGAGGTTGATCTCTCCTTTGATTTATCAGGGGTCATTGATCAAGTGTTGTGCGCTGTGGGAGAAGCTGTTGAGGCAGGGAATTTGTTGGCGGTACTTGATTCGCGTGAGCTTATCGCAGATTTGCAAACAGCGTATCAAGCAATGAAAGTCGCGCAAGGAAATCTTGAACGTGAACGCGCGGGGTCAAGCGATGAGACGTTGCAAGTGTCTGACAGCGTTGTTGATGTCGCGAACGCGAGTCTTCTTGCCGCGCAAGTTGATTCTCAAAACGCGTCAGAGTTGGTTGGCGCGACAGAGGATAAATATGTCGCTGACACGCAGGTGCGTGAGGCGACTGTTACAACGGCAAAAAGTAATTTCAATCAAGTGGTTACTGAAAACGCCGCGGACATCGCGGACGCGTACGATGATTTGTTGAGCGCGGCATGGGCGTGTGTTATCGAGGTGAGGAATGGAATCGCGAAGGCTGATGAGATTCTTGGCGTGCGCAACGGAACGCTCAACGATGAATACGAAACAAGTTTGTCAGTGCGCAACAGCTCCGCGAAAGAGTCCGCGGTTACGGCGTTTGGTGTCGCCGAAGCTCTTCGCGACAGCGCGGAGGCGGCAATGCTTTCGGCTGATTACGGCTCGTCTGGACAGATCGTCTCTGCTGGGGAAAAGACAGAATCTGCCGCAAGCGCGGTTGCGAAACTTCTTCTTTATGTTCGGCAAGTCGTTGACGCGACACCGATTGGTGGCGATTTTTCTGTCAGCGATCTAACAACACTTTTAACGACTGTGGATACCGCGCGTTCAGCGCTTCAGGTTGATCAAGCCGCGTTACAAAACGCGTTCCAAACTGTTCAAGAAGCGCTACGTAGCGCGTCACAAAATCTAGAAGACGCGCAGAACGCGCTCGCGGAAGCACAGAAATCTTTAGTAGCCGCGCAGAAGCTTGAGTCTTATCAGGTTACAACCGCGCAACAAGCTATCGGGTCAGCGCAGGCACTTGTTGACCTGCGTGCGGCAGAGCTTGAGAAAGCACGTGCCGCGAGAGATGAAGCCGCGGCAGAGCCAAGAGACATTGATCTCGCGTCTTATGAGGCGGAGGTTGACCGCGCGTCAAGCGCGTATTCATCAGCGCAGGCGCGTCTTGATAAAGCGCAGATGCGCTCGCCAATTTCTGGAAACGTAACGAATGTTGATGTTGAACCCGGGGAGCAGGTGGTTGCTTCAGAGACAATTATCACCGTTCAAACAACGCAGGAACAATTCAAGATAGTCGCTGATGTATCCGAGTCTGATATTTCAAAAGTCAGTTTAGGTGACACTGTTGAATTAACTTTCGACGCGTTCGGGTCTGAATCAGTTTTGTTTGGCACGGTCGGCGAGATTGACCCCGCTGAAAAAATGATCGAGAGCGTTGTGTACTATGAAGTAACTGTGTATCTGGAACAGGCGCAACAGAGCTTGGCTTTGCGACCAGGGCTTTCTGTGGATCTTGTGATAACGACTGATAGAAAGGACAGCGTGCTTACAATACCTCAGCGCGCGGTTGAAAGTGATAACGAAAGGAATTTTGTGAAGGTGTTGGTGGATGGGAAACCAGAAAAGAAGGAAGTGACCACTGGTTTGCGTGGCGACTTGGGAAGGTTGGAGATAGTTTCAGGTTTGGAAGAAGGCGATGAAATAATAATTCGAGAATTAGATGAGTAACAAGCCGCTCGTACAATTTGTCAATGTGAGCCGTGAATATGTGAACGGGGAAGTTGTGACGCCTGCTCTGCGCGGCGTCACGGTTAGTATTGATCAAGGGGAGTTCGTGGCTGTAATGGGACCGTCAGGGTCAGGGAAATCAACGCTCATGCACATCATGGGGTTTCTCGATACGCTGACTGGCGGGACATATTTATTTGACGGCGTGGATGTAAGTGGATTTTCTGAAGATCATTTGGCACGAATGCGAAAAGAAAAAGTCGGTTTTGTTTTTCAAGCGTTCAATCTTTTGGCGAAGTCAACGGTTTTGCAAAACGTGCTAATGCCGACAATGTACTGTCAAATTTCACGCAAAGAGAGGATGCGAAAGGCACAAGAAGCAATCGCGGGCGTTTCAATGGAACATCGCGCGGGGCATTTCTCAAACCAACTTTCTGGCGGAGAAAAACAGCGTGTCGCGATCGCGAGAGCTTTGGTGAATAACCCCGCTGTGATTTTCGCGGATGAGCCAACTGGGAACCTGGACACAAAAACCGGAACGCAGATTCTGGAATTGCTCGCACAGCTTCACGATGATGGACGAACGATAGTTATGGTGACTCACGAGACTGAAGCCGCACACTACGCGTCGCGCGTGTTGCGTTTGAGAGACGGATTGCTGGAGTCAGACACGACGAATGGAATAAGACAGAGGGGTGGATACAACAAGTAGTTATGTACACACGAGACCTTTTCGCCACAGCAACAGAATCTCTTACCAGGACAAAGTCACGGTCGCTGTTGACGATCTTGGGAATTGTAATTGGAATTGCCGCGGTCATTATTATGTTGGCGATTGGGCAGGGGGCAGAGGGTTTGATTTTGTCCGAGGTGGCGGATCTTGGATCAGACCTTGTGTTTATCGAGCCTTCCGCGAGCGGCAAAGAATCAGGACCGCCATCGCCGTTTATTGAACAGACAGTTGACCTTGATGATGCAAACACAATGGAGAACTCGGGTCTTTTTTCAGCGGTATCGGCGACACTTTACAGCACCGTGTCTGTTTCTTCTGGCGAGTCAAATGATTTTGTGCAAGTGATGGGCGCTGATGAGGATTATTTGTTGTTGTATCCGGCTGACTTGCGATTCGGGGCTTTCTTAGATGAAACAGACGTGGATTCGTACGCTAACGTGGCAGTGTTGGGAATTGAAATCGCGCGAGATTTTTTTGGCGACAAGGATCCAGTTGGGGAAAAGATAAAGTTGAAGTCGAAAACTTTTAGGGTCGTTGGAGTATTGGAGGAGCAGGGAACAAGATTTTTTCAAAACTTAGATAAGCAAGTGACGATTCCTGTCACGACAATGCAACGTGACCTGCTGGGTGTTGATTATGTGAATTATATTTCAGCGAGAGCAATCGGAGATATCGAGGTGGCAAAGGAAGAATTGCGTTATCTCATTCGCGACAACCACGATATTGAGAGCGAGGGTGAAGAGGAGGGATTACTCGATGATTTTTTTGTCAGCTCGCAGACAGACGCGACAGAGACGATCGGGATAATCGGGAGCGTACTCACGATCCTTTTATCTTCAATCGCCGCGATCTCTTTGGTGGTCGGCGGAATTGGGATTATGAACATCATGCTTGTTTCAGTAACAGAGCGCACACGCGAAATTGGTTTGCGTAAGGCAGTGGGTGCCACGCCAAAGGAAATAATGCAACAGTTTTTGGTTGAGTCGATTATGCTCACGATGCTTGGTGGCCTGATCGGCGTGCTTGGTGGCTCGTTATTCTCGTTGGCTGTTGGTTGGGTTGTAAAGACGTATTATCTTTCGACGTGGACGACCGTTATCCCACCAAACGCGATCGCCCTCGCCGCGATTGTCTCAACTGTCGTTGGCTTGGTATTCGGAATCTACCCAGCAAGACGCGCGGCAAGGTTAAATCCGATCGAAGCGTTGCGTTACGAATAATCTCTTCATACCCCCCTTATCACCTTTCCACCTGTGTCACCTCTGTCACCTGTGTCACCTCTGTCACCTGTGTCACCTCTGTCACCTGTGTCACCTCTGTCACCTGTGTCACCTCTGTCACCTGTGT
>JAGVQB010000025.1 GCA_020051955.1 bacterium
TTAGCTCCATACGATGGATAGTCTACCCCGCCTGCGGCGGGGAAGCTATCCATCGCGGGGGCAAGCCCCCGCGGTTTACGCTTCGCTTCGCTAAAAAGTGATGCTGGCTTCGCAAACCGAAGCGCAAGCAGATCGCTTTTAGTAAAAAGACCTCTGAAAAAAGATGAGATGCGCCGCGCTGCCCGCCCGACTGAACGACGTCAGTCGTTCGGGCGGGGAGGCAAGCAAAGACCGAGACGTAGGTCAATCCTACGTTGAGGCTTTTGCGAGCCGAAGCGCAAGCAGATCGCTTTTTTCAGAGGTCTTTTTTCTTCTTCCTGAGGCTGCGGAGCAAGGTCACGACATAAGCACGCCAGATCAGAACGTTTGAGCATGAGGAGAGAGATTTGCCGCTCAGTCTTTCGACGATCGGCTATGCTCGCGATTTAGATCTGACAAAGAATCGTACCCCACTTCGCAGCCTCAGAAAGAAGAATGTAAACTCGGACACCAATCGATTGTATGCGAAGCAAAAGGAATAATCAAGAAACCCATCACGTCAGCAAACGACGCACAAACGTAGCAGGATAGCCCGTGAGCGTCAATGGATCAGACGAGAATGACCTACAAGCAATTCGTGATAGAATACAGTCATTATGGCACGACGAAAAAAACGTTCACACCTTCCAATTTCACACAACATACCCACCATACACATCAATCCAGAAACAAAACGCGCGATTGCTGGCGTGCTGTTGTTTGCCTGCGCCGCGCTTATCTTTCTTTCCTTCTTCCATATCACTGGGAGTCTTGGCGTGTGGGTAAACCACATCTTGATCTCTGTTTTTGGACTCGATCGCTTCCTTGTTCCACTGGTGCTCATCATGATCGGCGCGACATTAAGCTTCCCACAGCGTGGAATATTTTCTTTTTGGAACTACCTGGGCGTCTTTTTCTTTTTCCTTTCCTTCAACGCGTTGCTGAATCTTTTTTTAATCGACCGCGCGCAACCTCTCACTAACGACCTGTCTCTGGCAGGTGGCCATATCGGACAATTCCTCGCGCTCATCCTTCCAAAGTTCATGGGCTACTGGGGTTCGATCGTCACAACCGCGGCAGTGTTGCTCGTTGCGATCTTGCTTGCTTTCAATACCTCTCTACGAAATCTCGCTGGCGCGCATACGCGCGTGGCAGGGTGGATGGGTCGACGGCTTCGTCAAGAAACAGACGTGGTCCAAACCTTGACTGATGAACAAGACGAGGACGAGCTTGAGGGGTCAGATGAGCCCCCCGACCTCGAAGATGAAGAGCCAGAGAGCCCTTCCGCTTTCCGTGTCGCGCCCGTCGCGCACGAACGCAAAGAGGAAACCGCGCTAATGTCCCGCGAGCAACGCCATATCACAATCCCAATGAACCTGATGGATCGCTCTGCTTCCAAGGCGCAATCTGGCGACATCGAACGCAACAAAGAAATTATTGAAAAAACCTTTGAAGAGTTTGGAATCAATGTCGAGATGGGAAAGACGTCTGTTGGTCCCACGGTCACACAATTCACTCTTCGACCCGCGCAGGGAATTAAACTGTCGCGCATTGTTAGCTTGCAAAACGACCTGGCACTCGCGCTCGCGGCGCATCCCCTGCGTATGGAGGCTCCAATCCCTGGACAGTCGCTCGTTGGAATCGAGGTGCCAAACAATAAAGTCGCGACAGTCGCTCTGCGTGACGTGATGGAGTCGCCTTCCTTCAAAACACAATCCTCCAATCTCACAATTCCACTTGGCAAAGACGTGTCCGGCGAATCAAAGATGATCGTGCTTGAAAAGATGCCCCACATACTTGTCGCCGGAGCGACCGGATCTGGTAAATCCGTGTGTCTCAATACCATGATAATTTCCTGGCTCTACCAAAACGGGCCAGACGACTTGAAGCTGATCCTGGTGGATCCAAAGCGCGTGGAGCTCACAATCTATAACGGTATTCCACACCTGCTCGTGCCACCAATCACAAGCGTTGATGACACAGTGAACGCGCTCAAGTGGACAGTGCGTGAAATGGAACGCAGGCTGGATATCCTTTCAAAGTTCGGCGCGCGCGACATCACAAGCTACAACGCGCGAGCAGAAGAACGCATGCCAAAGATCGTTATTGTTATCGACGAGCTTGCTGATCTGATGTGTTCGAGTGGACGAGAAGTCGAGGCGGCTATCGTACGTATTGCCCAAATGGCGCGCGCGGTTGGCATCCACTTGGTTTTGGCAACGCAACGACCCAGCGTGGATGTAATCACTGGACTCATCAAAGCAAACATCCCTGGGCGCATCGCGTTCGCGGTTGCTTCACAAACAGACTCGCGCACAATTCTGGATCAGTCAGGAGCTGAAAAACTCCTCGGACGAGGAGACATGCTTTTTACGTGCGCGGAGCTTTCCAAACCAAGACGCTTACAGGGCGCATACATTTCTACTGGTGAAATAGAGCGTGTTGTTTCGTTCCTGCGCCACAAGGGTGAGCCAGATTATAATATGGCTGTCACGGAAATCACAAAGGCGGGAACCGTGTTTGATGATCTTGAAAATACAGACCCCGTGCTGGAGGAAGCTATCAAAGTCGTACTCGAATCTGGCAAAGCCTCAACATCTTTCCTGCAACGCCGTATGCGCCTGGGATACGCGCGCGCGGCTCGCATTGTGGATTTGATGGAACAAGCTGGTGTCGTAGGTCCTGGCTCTGGAGCAAAGCCGCGGGAAATCCTCGTGGATTCATGGCCACCAGGTGGAAGTATCAAAGAAGCCATGCCAACAGCCCAGGATGATTACGAAGAAGCGTACGACAACGGAAAAGTGGATGATGAGCAGGATGAAGAAATTGAAGAGATAACCACCACCTCCGACTTCCCTATCCCGTCTGTTCCAGACACAGACATCGTGGACTGGGAAGACGCGGTTGATGAAGGATGGGTTAAAAAGGGTAGCTTGGACACTGAAGACAGTGAGGAAGAAAAGGATGAGGACTAACGCGACTGTGATATGTCTTTCGTGATCCGCAAATTTGATTATCAAGAAACTTTGGGTGAAAAACTCAAGGCGATTCGACGTTGCGCTAATCTCACGCTCTCTGAAATCTCCGCCTCCACAAAAATCCGCAAACCTTTTCTTAAAGCGTTCGAGTCGGGCGACTACGCGAAACTTCCAGACTCCATCTACGCTCGCAACTATTTAAAAACATACGTTCGAGCTCTTGGTGGTGATGTAGATTATTTTGTCGAGCAGTTTGAAAATGAATGTGGTACGTGCGACTTCACCAAGAACGCTCGTCTGCCACGGGCGCGGGCGCGGGCGCGACAATTCCTGGTTACAAGTCGGTTCGTTCAAGTATTTGTAATAATCACGCTTGCTCTCGCGACCACTGGTTACCTCGGCTATGAACTGCGCGCGATAATATCAGCGCCGGAGCTGGCTGTTTATGAGCCAGAAGACGGCCACGCGACACAGGAAGCTCTTGTCAAAGTCTCTGGTATGACAGAGGAGGGAACGCGCGTGAAGGTTAACGGCATAGATGTCCTACTATCCCAAGACGGGCAGTTTGAAACCGTGGTGGCGCTGGAGAGAGGACTAAACGTCATCTCGATCGAAAGCGCCAAGCGTTACTCTCGTCCAGCAACTGAATATCGAAGAGTGGTGCTAAAACAAGAATGAATCCACTTAACATCTGCCTAAGCGCCAGAGTTTTTTGTTTTTCCCCTCGGCCTCTATGGCATTTACGGTCTGTACGGCCTTCCCAATTTCCTCGTCCCCACCTTGTCAGATAATTGTTTGACAAATGTCTGACAGGATGATACTATGAGAACGTAAGTCATCATTCCTCCATATGCTACAAACGGAACCAATCTCCGTGCGCGATTTTTTGCGCAACTTTGCTGCCATTGTGCAAGGCAAGACAGTAAAGCGTTATGTAATTATGAAACACGGCAAACCTATTGGTGTGTTTACATCATGGGAGATGCAAAAAATGGAACTCAAGCAAAAAAAAGATAGTGAGATGCAGAAATGGCTCCTGTTAGATGAGATGTCCAAATTTTAAGATGCCCCACTTGAATCCCAGAGCGGCTCTGCTAAGCTACGCTCGTTCAATCCCAATTTCAAAATAATATGGCAAAACAAATTACTAAGGAGGTAGAAACTGATGCCCGATCTCGAGCCGCTTTGGAAGCTATTACTCAAATAAAGCAACGTTTTGGCGAGGGTTCGATCATGCGGCTTGGAGAGGCTAAAACTATGCAAGTGGATGCAATATCCACAGGGTGTCTGTCATTGGATTTAGCACTTGGCGTAATGGGGGTACCTCGCGGACGCGTTATCGAGATTTATGGTCCAGAGTCATCTGGAAAATCTACGCTCGCCCAACACATTGTTGCCGAGGTGCAGAAGATTGGTGGAGTTGCGGCGTATGTAGACGCAGAACACGCGCTGGATCCAGAGTACGCGCAAAAAATCGGGGTGAACATCGACGAGCTCTTTATCTCTCAACCAGACAATGGCGAACAGGCGCTTGAGATTGTTGAAACGCTCGTACGATCAAACGCGGTTGACGTGATCGTAATTGATTCCGTGGCGGCTCTTACACCGAAGGCTGAAATCGAAGGCGAAATGGGCGACCAGCACATGGGGCTCCAAGCACGCCTTATGAGCCAGGCGCTACGCAAACTCGCGGGCATCGTGAGTAAGTCCAAAACAATCGTCGTCTTCATCAACCAGATTCGTATGAAGATAGGAATAGTGTTTGGTAATCCCGAGACAACACCTGGTGGCAACGCGCTCAAGTTCTACGCGTCCGTGCGTATTGAAATCCGTCGCGCGGCACAGATCAAGCAGGGCGAACAAATCATCGGCAACCGTACCAAAGCCAAAATCGTCAAAAACAAAGTCGCGCCCCCGTTCCGCTCATGCGAGTTCGACATCATGTACAACGAAGGTATCTCAATCGCTGGGGATCTCATCGACCTGGGTGTTACCTACGGCGTCATTCAAAAAAGCGGGAACAGCTACTCCTTCCACGGAGAAAAATTAGGACTTGGCAGGGAAAACGCAAAAGCAACTATCAAAGGGAACCCAGAACTCCTCAAATCTATTCGCTCTGACATTGAGAAAACAATCGCCAATACAAATGGCGAAGAGACCATAACTCCAGCAGAAGAAACGGGCTAGGCCCGTTTTTTCTTGCGCTCTCATAACGAAGCGGCTATGCTTTGGATCGGATCAGCTGACGATTCGAGTTAACCCTCAACAACCCTAGGGGCTGTGATTTACGAAACTCGATGAGATTTGCGTAAACGGGCTGTCGATCTCCGCGAACACTACTGAAACGTAGTGAGAGCGGGGTCGACGCCCGCCCGACTGAACGACGTCGGTCGTTCGGGCGGGGGTGCCCGTGAACGCAAAGATCGCGAGTTTCGTAATTCACAGCCAGGGGGCACTCACGTGCGACGCTATAAGGCAGGGCTAGAGCTGGAAGCGGAAGTCAGCCGTGAACTTGGTGCGTTGGGTATCGCCCACAGAAGAACCCAACACATGGGAAAGGAAGACGTCGAGGATCGCATTGACTTGATTGTCCCCTCCTTTGGAGGACGGCGCGCGCTAGAGTTCCAAATCACCCTGCGCGCAAAGCAGCCACGAAAGATCTACGCCTTCGCTCTGCGCGCGCTCACGACCCGCGCGAGAGGTGTGCGCGTTTACCTTGAAGTGGTTGGCGCGAGGCATAAGGACGCGATCAGCCTCATCGCGCAAAGAGTAGCGCGGGCGATCCAGACCATCGCGCGCAGGTTCCGCGACTTCGGAGAACACAATCTCCTAGGAGTTCGCGTGAGCGCGAAAAGCGCGGAGATCGAGAAGTTTGACTTGGTGAGTTTGTGCGGGAGGCGACTCCTGGAAGCTGTGAAACGCTTCTGGGAACAAGTCGAGGAACAGCGCAAGGCCGCTGCTGAAGTTGCCGCGCTACGCGCTCACCGCTCGCGACAGACCATCTCGCTTCTTGCTCTATGCTTGCTACCGTTGCGCGCGCGCCACGAGCGACCGCAATTCCAAGCAAGACACTACGCGGACACGCGCGCGCACTTCATGCCACGCAGACACTGTGTGTAGTGACCATCAACGAAACGCAAAGCCTCCAATCGCGGGAGGTCTTTTTTTTGACCTAAAAAAACAACCGTTTCTTTCAACGGCTGTTTCCAAGCGTCATCATTATTTTTGTACACGTTCCGCGTACGCGCCTGTTTCAGTGCTGACCAGTATCTCGTCTCCTTCGTTAATAAACACCGGAACGCGAGCAACCAAACCATTATCGAGTTTAGCGTCCTTGAGCACGTTACCTGACGCGGTATCCCCTTTCACGGCAGGCTCTGTATAAACAACTTTGTATTGAATTTTCTGTGGTATCTCAATCGTGAGTGCTTGTCCGTCAAGCATCACAATCGTGACATCCAACCCTTCTTTAAGATACCCAACCGCGTCCTCAATATCTCCGCGCGCGATCGACACCTGTTCATAGGTTGCATTGTCCATAAAGGTGTAAAGATTGCCGTCCGCGTAAAGGTACTGCATCTTTTTATATTGCACATCCTCGAACATCACTGACTCTGATGCCTTGAGATTTTCTTCCTTGACTTTACCTGTTCGCAAATTCTTCATGCGTGTGCGCACAAACGAACTCCCTTTGCCAGGACTTACCCGCTGAAAATCAATTATCAACCACAACTCATTATCTCGATTCAAGACACTGCCTCTTTTTATTTCATTTGGGGAAGACATAGGGAGGGGTTAGGGGATAGCTTATAGGAGGAGGGAGGTGAGAGGGTGAAAATCAGCGGGGGAAAATTTTCAAGGCGGGGAATGGCAATACGTCTTCGATTGAAGATCGGCCGGTTAAAATCATGTGCAGGCGATCCACTCCAAGAGCGTTGCCAAATGTCGGAGAACGCAAGGATGGTAACAGACACAACAGTTCCTCGTCAATCGGGAATACGCGCTTGCCGAGACGCTGGCGCTCGTTGGCTTCTTCCTCAAATCGAGCGCGTTGTTCAACCGCGTCGGTCAATTCAGTAAACCCATTACACAACTCAACTCCGTCAATATAAAGTTCGAACCGCTGTCCATATTTTCCATCCGCGGTCATGGCAGAAAGAGCGGCTTGATGACGTGGATAGTCGTACACAAAAAGCGAGCGGCCTGCGAACGTCGGTTCGACCTTGGTGAGAAACAGGCGGTAAAAAAGATCGGATTCTGTGTCAGGAGGATCATCTTTGATTCCATTCGCGCGACACGACCTTCGCAGATCACCCTCTTGAGCAATATCAAGATCCAGACCAACACAATCAAGAAACAAGTCGCGCACTCGAATTCGATCGACCTTAGAGGCAACCCCCCTTGATCCCCTCTTGGGAAGGGGAGAAATATTCTGAGCAACATAACTCACCAACTCCCAGGTCTCATCCATGCACGCTTGATAATCCGCTCCCTGCCGATACCACTCAAGCATAGTGAACTCGGGATTGTGCGCGCCACCAAATGATTCCTCGTTACGAAAAACTTTTGTGATTGTAAAAATCTTTTGCATACCAAGCCCAAGAAGTTTTTTCATTGAATACTCCGGGCTGGTTATTAAACCCGCGCTGTGAGCCTTGCCGTCTGGCTCGCGCACGACCGTCTCAAACGGAAAAAGATTCGGCTCCATTCCAGGGGAGCGCACAACCAACGGTGTCTCAACCTCAAGATACCCGCGCTCGCGAAAAAACGAACGTATAGAATCATTGACGACTTGACGCTCAAGAATCACTTGTTCGATTTCATTCATACAAATAGGCGACCTCCATTGAGGCCGCCTTTTATCATGATTACTTCTGTATAAACGGCAGAAGCGCCATCACTCTTGCTCGCTTGATTGCCTCGACAAGCCCACGTTGATGCTTCATACACACCTTTGAGCGCTTGCGCGGAACTATCTTCGCGAAGGATGAAAGAAACCTGCGCAGTATCCCGACATCTTTATAGTCCACGTCATGAATGTTGTTGTGACAAAAGTAGCATTGCTTCTCTCTCTTTGGGGTTGATTTTTTTTCCATACTTTAAAAAGGTATTTCTTCAAGTCGAATTTCATCGTCTGGATTTGGAGCTGGGTCGTCTTTGACGATTGGTTTAGGAGGAGTAAATGGAGCTGGGCTTGGAGTAAACGCGCTTGGACTTGCACCAGTACTTCCAGTTGGACGATCCAAAAGAATCACATTGTCCGCGACGATCTCTGTGCGATAACGCTTCACGCCATCTTGCCCCTGCCAGTCGCGCGTCTGCAGATACCCTTCAACATAAACCTTGCGGCCTTTCTTTAAATACTGCGCGCAAATATCAGCTAACTTTCTCCAGGCGACAATGTTGTGAAACTCTGTTGACTCCTGCTTTGTCCCGTCGCTCCCTGTCCAAGTCCGATTGGTCGCGATAGAAAATGTACACACGCTCTGACCAGTTGCAAGTTGTTTGAGTTCAGGGTCACGCGTTAAGTTACCTAGAATCGTTGCACGATTGAGTGAATACATACATTTTCGATTAAATATTTTCAGCTATGTCGCCTTCCAAAATCTTGTCGAGTTTTTCATCTAGTTCCTCCATACTCATCGCGGGAACTTGCGCCACAGCAGGCGTAGGTGACGCGATTTGTGGGATAGGTCTGCGCGTGATTGGACGAGCGCTACGACGAGATGAAGGTTCGCGTTCAGCCCTCGCTTCTTCTGAAAGCGGAGCGACGTATGATAATAGCTCGAACTTCTTTTCCAGCGCACCCTTCGCGCGCACAAGTAGCGTGTGGCGTAAAATCTCTTCAGTAAGAGTCAATCGTCGATTCAAATCCTGTATCACTGACGGCTCTGCGTTAAAATGCGCCAAGATGTATGACCCGTGACGCTGTGTCTTAATGGGATAAGCAAGACGAACCTTCCCCAAGTTCTCGTCGCGCAATACTTTCGCGCCAGTACTCTCCAAGAGCTGATGTATCTTCTCCTGAATTTTACTGATCTCAATATCGGTATACTGTGCTGGTACAATGTACAATAGTTCGTATTCCTTCATAAATTACTGGTCCCGCAACAGGTGCGGAACAGCTCAATGGAGCTATGGACAGTTAATGATTTAAGTGGGTGAATCCTAACGATCTTTGATAAAATAGTCAAACCATTATGAATTTCTTTATTCTAGGTTCACACGACGAGTTATCAATTGCGGAAATAAAAGCAGTCCTGAAAGACACGCTTGTTGTCGTCGCACAATCGCGGCAGGCACTGCTAACACAACCTCTTGATCCCAACCTAGGCGAACTTCAAGAACGCTTGGCAGGTGTTGTAAAAATCGGTTATGTAATCGGGGAAATGCCACGGTGGTCTCAAGACGAAGCCGCCGAGCTTGTGGCTGGGTTCGCGTTGGAGGCGGCTGGAAAAAATAAAATAAGTTTTGGATTGAGTGTTTATGATTTAGATAATCCAAAACGAACTCATGAACTTGAAAAAGATTTAGACAGCGTTGGTCTGCAAGTGAAACGTCTCCTAAAAGAAGGCACGCGACCAGTTCGCTACGTAAAAGCAAAAGAGCCTCGCCTTTCCTCTGCTGTTGTGGAAACCAACGGACTTTTATCTTCAGGTGGCGAGTATGTTTTTCTGTGCGCGCAGGGCAGAACCTATGTTGGAAAAACAGAAACCATTCAAGACTTCCGCGCCTGGGAGGATCGCGACTTTGGCAGACCGGCGCGCAACGCAAAGGCAGGAATGCTTCCGCCAAAACTCGCTCGCTTGATGATAAACCTCGCAGGAGTCGAACCTGCAAACGCGACACTTCTTGATCCCTTCTGCGGCTCTGGCACGATTCTGATGGAAGGAATCCTAATGGGATTCAAGAACCTTATCGGAAGCGACATATCCAACAAAGCAATCGATGATACAACCCAAAACCTTTCTTGGCTGATAAGTCATCTTCATCTCGCACAACCAAACCTTTCTATCTTTTCTTGTGACGCCTCTTCAATCCCCCCCTTACCAAGGGGGGGTTAGGGGGGGTTGCCAAATCTGTTGACGCGCTTGTTACCGAAGTCTATCTTGGCTCCCCTCGCGTGCGTCCGGTTTATGACCACGAGATCATCACAATCGAAAAAGAATTGCTACCGACCTACGAAGCGTCTTTCCGCAATCTCAAAAAACTTCTCAAGCCTTCCGCGCGCGCGGTCGTGGCTTTTCCAGCGTTCAAAAAAGAAGATAACACTTGGCACCGTCTCCCACTGAAAGAACTCCTCACAAAACTCGGTTACAATGTCACCCGACAATTTCTCTATCACCGCGCTGACCAATTAGTGGCACGAGACATTGTCGTATTATCATTATGAGATACTTCAACGAGGGGCGCGCGGCTCACGCGGCGCAAGAAGCAAAAGAAAGTAAAGGTGGCTCGCGCGAAAAACTCAAACGCTGTCTGGACAATCACGTTGTAGACATTACTCCAGAGTGGATCGGCTCTGACAAACTTCGTTCGACCTACGGAGGCGATGCCGTTGCCGCTGTGGAATCATCAATCAATCGTTGTGACCCGCCACTTAACATCCCCAAACTCACTCTCGAACACGGGAAAAGCGTTGTGCTTGTTGGCCCAAACGGCGCTGGGAAAAGCACGATATTGGATGCGATAATGGATCGACGAGGAGCTGGTTTTGACACTGGCTCACATGGATATGGAGCTGGAACGCACGGCAAAGAAACAATGAGAGTTTCCAGACTGGATCAAGAGGAACTGCTTGGGGACGTAAGCGATCTAAAAGCTGGCGACGTTATCAAAACAGCGACCGAACATTTCATCGCGCAATTTCCTGTTGATTGGGAAGACGCTGAAGCGTACGACCGCAACCTTATCAATCAAGAAGCAGAGCAACGCATACAACAACTCGTCAGCCAAGTCGTACAACTTTTTGAGGCAGTACAATTTTTGGATCGAAAAGTCAGCGAGCTGTCAGGGGGAGAACGAACCAAACTGTCGCTTTTGATGGTCTTAGCAAGCGAACCAGACATCTTGCTTTTAGACGAGCCGACTAACCATTTGGATTTGGAAAGCATCGCGAAACTCACTGGTCTATTTGATACATACAAACGGGCAGGAGTCTCAATCGTGAACGTCAGTCACGTTGAATGGTTCTTGGATATGGTTGGAGAAGACGGAACAATCGAATTGACTTACACGCCCACCCAGCGCGAGGCAGTACAATCAGGATCCGCGTACCGAAAGTTCAAAAAAAAGGAACGACGAAAAGCGGCAATAAAGGAATCAATAATCTGGAGCAAACTTCCAACCAAACAAGCTGTCGGTTCCCTGTTCATGACAAACGAAACAATCAGCATCCCGCGCTCACCACTTAAAGATGTCGACGCGCCATTGTTTGTCGCAGGCGACATCGCGGTACTTTCAGGAAAAAACGGAACAGGTAAAACAAAACTGATGCAAGAGCTCGCGGATCCGCACTCAACAATCATGCAACGAGACAAGGGTACGCAAACCACTTATCTTCCACAGCTCTGGCCAGAGGAAATAATGAACGGAACGGTAAAAGATTTTTTCAACTGGGTAAAAGAACAGAGCAACCCATTCAGCGAGGTCTCACCTTCACAATTGCAAAAAGAACTTCAAAGGTTGGGATTGGGAAGTGAACGAGCAAGTCCATTACAAGAACCTTTCTCTCACTTTAGCGGAGGCGAACAGCGTCTATTGTGGTTTACTTGTGCGAGCATTATCGAAGGAACAGACGCGCTGATTTTGGACGAGCCGTCCAATCACATGGACGAACCTACAATGCTGAAAGTCGTTGAGGCAATACGCAATTTCCCAGGTGCGATTATCCTCTCGACCCACGACTTACGTTTGATGAGCGCGCTCGAAAACGACCCTGGCAAAACTCGCCAAGGTCGGGGTATTACAAATTTTATTTTCAATCGTACTGGCCAGGAATCATCCATTGAAAAAAGCCCCGTTGCCCCCCTAGCCTTTGCGCAACAGACAATCGCCAAATCACGCAAGCAAGCGGGGAGAGTGAAAGTGTGAGTTACACGCTAAATCTAAAATGACACACGTCCCCGTCAACCATCACATACTCCTTCCCCTCCAATCGTAACTTCCCCGTGTCGCGCGCGCCGACCTCGCCATTGCACGCGACAAAATCGTCATACCCAATCACCTCGGCTCGAATAAAACCTTTTTCAAAATCAGTGTGAATGACCCCTGCGGCTTGCGGAGCTTTTGTCCCGCGCGTAATCGTCCACGCGCGGGTTTCTTTTTCACCGGCAGTAAAAAACGTGATCAGATTCAACAGCTCGTAACACTTCGCTATCAAACGATCTAGACCGGATTGCGAGAGACCGAGCTCGCGCAGAAAAACGACCTGATCTTCTGGCGACATTTCTATGATCTCAGATTCGAGCTTGACGCTGATAGGAATCGACACAGCGGCAACCCCCTCTATCTCCCCCTCCACCTTCGCCATGGCTTCGGTGGACAGGTTGGAAAGGGGGAGGATGGTTCGTTCCTCCCCGACGTTCATCACATACAACACTGGCTTACGAGTCAATAACGAAATATCCCCGATCATCTTCTCCTCATCTTCCGTAAGCACAACAGTGTTTGCCATCTTCCCCGCCTGCAGTGCGGCAAAAATCTTCGCGAGCGCAGACTCCTCTGTCTCAAGATCTTTTGCGCGCCCGGCTTTCATTTTTGCGCGAACGCCATCCAGCCGTTTTTCAACTGTCCCAACATCAGCCATCGCAAGTTCCAATTCAATTATCTCAATGTCGCGTCTTGGATCAACCTTGCCCTCAACGTGCACAACGTTCTCATCCTCAAACGCTCGCACAACGTGCACTATCATATCCACCTCGCGGATGTTCGCGAGAAACTTGTTACCTAGCCCCTCACCTTTGTGCGCGCCTTTCACAAGACCCGCGATGTCAACAAACTCAATGGCTGTTGGGATTCTTTTTTGCGACTTACAAATCTCCACAAGCTTATCAATGCGCGCGTCAGGCACTTCCACCACACCAACGTTTGGCTCGATTGTGCAAAACGGAAAGTTCGCGCAGTCAACCTGTTTTTTTGTGAGTGTCTTGAAGAGTGTGGACTTGCCAACGTTTGGGAGTCCAACGATACCGACTTGGAGCATAGGGGGAGGTTACATGGGTGACAAGGGTTACAGGGGTTACAAGGGTGACAAGGGAAAGGAAGACGCGGGCTACAAAAAACAAATCGGATACTGGGAAAGTATATCTGGATGCAAAAAGGCTGTCGATTGGCAAACCGTATATTCACAGCCACTTTCCTGCCCGCCATAGCCCTCAGGGCGACGGCGGGAGTGGCGTTCCATGACGGGGTTGAAACCCCTTTGAATTAGCAACGTCCCCCGAACTATCTGTAAAATCTGTAAATCTGTAAGAATCTGTAATCTGTAGATCGAAGAATCTCTTCGTACAAAAAACCCGCAGTCAGGTCACAGACCATCGTGCGGGCACGTGATGGGCTACTTGATGCTGCCGTCGTCGGGCTTGCGCGCGACGTACTTCTCAAGCTCTGCCTCCATTGCTCTGCCGAGTTCCCCAGACCTAGAATCCGAGAACCTACACCCTCTCGGCTGATCACCAGGACTGATCTCACCCCACCTGTCCGCCGCGCATCGCAAGCGGCCAGTGACTTCGCCTGCGGGCGTAGGCGAGGACGTCCTGGGTTCGGAGACGACCGGCTCCGAAACAGCACGCTCGCAACTCTCCAACCTCCTGACCTCCTCGCGCACCGCGTTGCGATCGAACCCGAAGGCGCTCATGACCGCCTGCTGGACCCTGCGATCCTGCCTTCGATCCGCGAGCTCCTGTGCGAGCATCCGCGTGGCGAACCTTCCAGCGTTCGCCACGAGTGTCTCCTTCACCCGCTTGATGATCTCGCTGTTGGCGTAGTCGAAGAACGGATTGCTCGGATCGTTTCCAAGCCCGACAAAGATGTCGCGCCCGTCAGAGACTACCACCACGTGTCCGACGAACATTCCGCCGTCCAACTCCCCCGTGCTTCTTGCCTCGATGCCGTACGGCCTGATCTCCACGTCCCCAATCGCCGGAATCACCACCTCACACCGGCGCCTCTGCGCATCCATGTCCGCGTTTTGGACCACGTACATGAAGACCGCCTCCGCGATCCGTTCGATCTGTTCACTGTCGGGGAGGGTGCTCCCACACGACAGGAGGAGACTGTGAAACTTCAGCACATCTCTTCTCAAAGCCGCTGTCAACGAGTTCGTCACACAAGCTTTCCCGCTGTCAGGGAACCTGCAACGGAGAATCCCGCTTTCTTCCGCGGTGAACGTATAGGTACCTGGGACCAACCCTTCAGGCATCGCGCTCGTCGCGCGACTGAAACACTCCGCGACCCTGTCAGTCGAGAAAACGCTTCCAAGGTTCGCGGGGGGGTCACTCGACACATCGAAAACGAACGAACTGCCAAACCTCGCCACCCTGATGGTGAGAACAAAGTCCCTCTTCTCGAACATCAGGGGGGAACGGCTCGTCTCTTGCGTGTCAGGCATCTGGCTTCTCGCATACGGCTGGATTGAGGAGCACTGTCCGACTGCCGTTAGTCGGAACTTCAAAAATGTAGAAGAAAAGGGTATTTTAGTCAATGGAGAGTTGACATTCTCGTAGATTTTTGACTAAATACCCCCTCGCCTCATTCATTGAGGCTGGGGTCGGAGAAATCCGACACACGAAAGGTTCATTCCATGAGCGAAACCGAGAAGGAAAAGGACGGTGACATGGAAGGAAATGCTACTCCCAACGCGTTTCTGCCGACAGCGATCGAGCCGCCAGACAGTCTGCCTTCTGATGGTGAAATCGGACCCCTTGAACTGAGGGAACCGAAGCCACTGGTACTCGTCTTGGGTTCACACACGCTCGCATTCAGGGAAAAGGAAGTGGCTGAACGAGAGGCAAGGGTTCGCGCGGCACTTGCGACGCTTGATGGCCAAAAGAAGCTGGCGGATGAGATCAACGCTGGCTTTCGTGACCAAGAGCCAGACATAGAAACGCCCGACCCCAACGCCGATTCCGCGGGCGAACAGAGGGATGCCACGCCGGAAGGGATGGCACTGTACTGGCAGGTCGTTCCAGAAGTGACCCATCCCACGAACAAGTGCACGTTCGGTTCGTGGGCAGAGGCGGCAGACGCGCTCAAGAAGGCGTTCCCGATCCTCAACGCATCCTCCTACGTGGACAGCCTGCGCCCTCTCGCTCTCGCGCTAATGGGTGAAGTGCGGCACGTGCCCGTGGACCAGTTCTCGGACACTGTCGCAATGATCCGCGCACTGCAGGCACACGAGCCGCAGGACATCGCGATCGTGCAGGCGACGGATGGCGGTGAACGAGCGCTCAGCGCGACGGAAATCAGAGAGCAGGAAGACCGGAACGCCGATGAAGCCCTGATCGCCATGTTCCGCGACAATGAGGCTACACAGGCGCTTGGGCAGGATGGCGGTCTCGGACTCAACGATCCGATCGCCCCGCAAATGGAGACACGGGACGAGCCAGGGGAACGAGTCGAGTGGGATGTCGGCGAAGCGCTGGGGCGCGAACCTCGCCCCGACAGCGCACCTGCCCCGATCCGTCGCGGTCGTCGGACAGTTGAGCACAGACCCCTGCCTCCAGCGATGACCAGCCCACAGACGTCGACCGAGACAGCGGCCAAGAAGACGTCCCCACGCCTCGTCTACGCGATCATCCTTCTCATCCTCGTGGCGGTCTTCTTCTCCATCGCCTACCTGTTCTCGAATCAGGTGACGACGACGAAGTTGCAATCTGAGCGCGACAACACGCAGGACGAGTGGGATGTCGAGCAACAGATAACGCTCGATTCCCACGACGAACAGATCGCGCGAGTGGTGACGGGTTTGATGGAGAAAGAGAAGACTGTGATCTCGCTCACGGACGAGAGGAACTCCCTGCGGGTGATCGCGGAGAGCTCCGCAACAACAATCCGCCTAAACACCCTGGTGATGGACAAGGTGTTGCAAGACAACATCAACACGAAGACGGAACTTGGACGAGTGAGCGCGAGGATGATAGCCCTCGAGGGCGAACTCGAGAGGCTGAGGCAGAAGGCCTCCGTCGAGGAAAGCAAGTAGTGAGGTGCGCACGTTTCCCCGCTGTTCAAACGCCACAAGCGAACGAACAGCGGGGAATATTCAAACTTTTTCAAAATCATCCTCTGGCGAGGAAACTCTTCTTTGCCAAAGCCGTGGTTTCGAAAGGACAACAGGATGATTGATCCACTTCTCATTGGTGTGAACTTCATCGTGTTCGCGCTTGGGTGCCTCACGATCGCGGTCGCAAGATCACAGTCCTCCACCAGACGGGGTGCCATAGCGCTGTACGCGCTTAGCGCAATGATGATCGTGAGTGCGGTACTAGCTCTGCCATCGCGCGCGCTCAAGATGATGAAGGGTTTTGATGAGCGCAATGAGGAACTGAGCGAAGGCGAGATGGAGTACGGCGATGACTGCGCACAGGACAACGACTTCGCGTCATCGCCTGACGACGACTCATCGAGTAAGTCCGCCGATTCGTCTAGGGGGTCAAGTTCTGTCCTACTCTATGGCAGCTGCCCCGCACTCGAGCTACTGCTCGAGCAAGCCGCGGCGACGATCAGATCTCGCGACGATAGTGCCATCACCTCGGTGCCGACAGTAGGGGCGGAAGAGGATCCGACACCCGCGCCCGCGCCGATCGCTCCGGAACCGACCACCTCCCCACTTCCAACACGCGATCCGTTCTCTGCCCCGGCAGTCATCACGCCAGAGCGCGAACGGACACTGCCGGAAGAGCCCACGAGCGGAGAGCCTGCATGCACGGGCTTCACTCTCCTGCATGGGCCAAGCGGTGGACCCGGACAAGGCGGGTGCTACGCGGTCGGATGCAAGGAAGGGTACGCCCTTCCGATGGCACTGACTGACAGATGGAAGAGTTGCGACTCTCCCAAGCGCCTCGAGCGCATGGGCGATTGCTACTACTTCTACGACGCGGACGGAAGCGAGCGCTCTGTGAGGTTCGCCAACGACGCGTGGGCCAAGTGTGACTAGAAGGCGTCTTCCCTGCTAGTGTTTCTCCGGAATGTTCCGGTGGGGCAAGAAGCAGGGATTTTTTATTTGCCACCCTTCGTTAATCGTGGCTTAGAATTTGAAAGACAAAAAACGACGACTTTCGTCGTCATTTTTGGTGGACCGTAAGAGGCTCGAACTCTTGACCTCTTCCATGCCATGGAAGCGCTCTACCAACTGAGCTAACGGCCCGAAATTAAATTTTCATTCTAGATCCGACCTACGAATCAAGCGCTCCCCGCCGTCGAGGCCTGCGGCCACGACTGGCGGGCCCGCCTGCCCTGGCCAAAGACCTGGGCGGCGGGTACCAACTGAGCTAACCACCCGTAAAACTGAAGTGAGGATAAAACAAGACTTAAAATAAATCAATCCGCGTACCCGCAAGGTTTCCCCTCTGTTGACCGATACCAACCTTTTTCTTCATCCCTTACCCCCATCTACCTATCACCACCAATGAAATCATGACAAATAAGGTCCGATCGTCCCTTATTCGACATGGTCATATTCACGAACCTCATAAATCCGAACCCACTTTTTTAAACCAATCGCATTCAACAGAGTACTCAATGCCTCTCCGGCGTTGAATTGAGAAATCCAAACGCTTTTTTGAATCGGAATAAACCCGGCGTTCCACAGAAACTCTCTTAATAATTTTCTTATGTCCCTTCTGGATTCCGGAACATCAAACACAACCAAACACTCTCGATCATCTTCATATAAATCAGAAGACAAAACCTTCAGACGAAGGTATTCATTTGCACCTTTTTGCGTTAATGCTACGAAATACTTATCAGCACGCTGTTCAATCTCAAGTAACTTTTTCTTTTTCAGTCCATTTATTGCCCGCCTCTGATCTGCACGTTCTTGTGCTGACCTCATCCGATAAATACCATCCATCCCATACTTCAACACAGCACACGGTTGGTATCCGAAGGTAAGCACCAGGTCTAGGCTGTCTACTATTTCCTTAAATAACTCTGCCGACCGAGAACCTTCCTTCAAATGTGTCTTTCGTGGTTTATTTTCCTTGGACATATAAGTGCCGATCGTCCCTTATGTGACATATTTTGAGTCTGGAAATCAATGTTCTCGCATTTCCCCTATATATATCCACAGCTCTTTTCCTTTTTCTTCTTCATCTTCTCCTCCTCCTTCTTTCACTTTCCACCCTCCCAACTCTTCTATTCAATCGCCTCCGGAAGCTCGGTCGCGATCTGACCGCTTAAAAGACGCTCAAGTCGTGCCTCAACCAATTTATTCCCAGGATTCAAAGCCAACACCTCCTCAACCTCGCGCGCGGCAGAGGCAATGTCACCTTGCCCCTCATAAATGGACGCTAAGAACCAACGCGCGTTGCTATACTTTGGCGAAAGTTCTACTGCTCGCTCAAGCATCTTTTTCGCGAGCGAAACATCACCCACGTTCCCGCGTCGCAAATAAAGCACACCTAACTGAAACTGCGCGCCAACATCCAATGGGTTGTACAAAGCAACAGCCTCCATTTTTTTCACTGCCTCGTCCATCCGCCCCTGTGCCTCATAAACAAGCGCGAGCTCAAAATGTGCCGGCGCATAATTTGCTTTGAGCTGAATCGCGCGACCGAAAATTTGTTCAGCGTCGCCAAGATATTTTTCAAGTTGTTTCTGCGCGGTTGAAGCAGACGACTGGTCGCTTGATGATGTAAGTGGTCTTACTGCTTGCGCCGCGGCGAATAGCGTGCGCCCAAGTTCGGTCGCGACCCGCGGATTCATTGGATCAAGCTCCACTGCTCGCTCGTGGCTCTGCACTGCGAACTCCGCGGCCTGCCCCATCACAGGAATCAACTCTCGGCAGGCATTTCCACGCGCGAGCCAATTTACCGCGTTGAACGGAGATAATTCAGTCGCGCGAGCGTGCGCGTTTACAACTGAGGCAACAAGCTCTTGGATATATCGCGAGGAGTCAGGTGTCAGTGTGTCCATAGAATCCACCCCGGCAAGCTCCTCTTCGACACGCAAAAGCAATGCGTCACCCAAGGCTCGATAATACGTGTCGTGATATCGATTCAACCGCGCAGAGCGATCCAATAACTCAACTATTTTCTGTGTATCACCTCCCTCCTGATTAACTTTCATCGCGCGGGCAAATGACACCTCCGCCATATATCTCTGCGTGGTAACAAAAATCCCAACAAGAAAAATAAATGACACAAACGCGAAGACAAAGGAACACACAAGCGCGATTGACGGCGATCGCTTAAATGAAAGCTGTGTCTCTTTCGACATTGTTTGAGAAACAAGCAGACCGGAAAAAATCGCGAAGCTCCCCATAAGCGTCATGTCCCAAGGAAAAAAGAAAGAAGAAAAGACGAGAACGCACCAGGGAGTCAAGTGCACAAAACTCTCCAGCCATTCGCAACGATTCAGCGGGCGAACAATCTGAAGTGCTGATCGAAAAAAGAATAACAGAATAAATAACGCAAACAGTGTTGCGCCAAAAACACCAAGGGTTGAAAGCATTGTCAAAGCGTTTGAGTCAGCTCTATCAAAACGCGTGTCCCAAAAGTCGGTTTGATTTATCTCGTTGCCACGAAACATCGTATAGTCAATCGCGAATGTCCCAGGGCCTGAACCAAAATGACTTGAGAATTTCTGAAGAGCTTGCTGTGTGATATTTAGTGAAGAATCAAAATTGGGTGCCACCTCCAATGGTGTTTGCTGAAATGAAACGCCATCAATAAAAAACCAAAACGGTAAAGCGGCGAGTAACATCACTAGCGGAACTAACAAACGCTTTTGACTTGGAAAATCTTCCGCTCGGAAAAAAACAAACACGAACGGAATCGAAAGCGACACCGAGAACAATAACCACAGCGGCCAATAATCTAAAACAAGAAGAAAGAAAAAAGTCGTAAGCGCCAACGCGATAATCAAACCTCTCTCTATCGCGCCAAGCCAACCATCATTCAAAAGAGAATCGTGTTGCTTGTGAGAAATAAACGCGCTTATAAAAAAGGCGTTCATCACAATGAGGAAAACAACAAAATTCGTAAACGATCCAACTGTGTTGAAAGCAACGGCAAGATTCAAAACCGAAAACACTGGGACGCCAAAAAAAGAAAGAACTGCCAGAAGAGCGGTAATGCTCGTTGAAAAAACAAAAATTGCGTGAAGTATTTGATGAGACCGGCGCGAAACAATGCTGGTCGCTAAAATCCAAATCAATATCGCGCATCCCAAAATGGTCAGAACACTGGTGTATTCCTGGCGGTTGGCACCAACCCATGACAAATACGGCGAAGCAGAACTAATGGCAGGCAGAACAAAAGCCGCGAGCAATAACAAAGGGGCAACATTCATCCAACCGCGCCTGAAGCGCGCCTGTTTTTCAATAAGCTGACTTGCGAACCAAGCGATCACGGCAGTAAATGAAAGTAAAAGAAGCAGTGTCTGTTTATTTAGCTCTAACGGCTCTGGAGTAAACGGTAGAGCCAAAAGCGGGAGAAAAAAAATAAGAATAAACAGGAGCCCACGGGAAGCAGATCGAAAATGATCAGCACGCGAAATTTTTTGCATAGTCCTCACATTATATCGCAAAAGACGCGAGTGTGGGGCGCCCGCGTCTTTCGCTCTTGAATTGTACGGCCCGAATCCGGGTCTCATTCATGACAAGGCGGGAGCATCCGCTTTGGCATGAACGTCTTCCCTGTCACAGAATCGCAGGGGATTTGATTTTAATCTCACTCCGCTTGCGTGCGGTTACAGGTGAAGCATGGAACCCTGTACGGGCCAGTATTGTTCTCCTCGATCAGAAGGACAAATTGGCCCGGCGAGATTGTTGAAAGAACGTTTCGATTCGTAACCTGATTTGCTACTCGGGTAACGACTCGATAATTTGATCAATAACGACTTCCGGTGGTTCCTCGGCCTCATCGCCGCCATCACCTTGGGTCGTTGGATCAACAAAGTTTTCATCCGGCCTCACCGGAGTTTCCTCTTCCTCCTCCTCCTCTTCCTCCTCCTCCTCTTCCTCCTCCTCTTCCCCCACTCCTCCCTGTTCACTATTCACTGTCCCCTGTTCCCTGTTCCCTTCTTCTCCCACCTCCGTCACCTCCTCCACCTCCTCCTCTTCCTCCGGCTCATATCCCTTCCGATACCCCACTACCATCCAATCAAACTCCACATCTACCTCCCCCTGAAAACGTGCGACGACAAAATGGTTCTGATCCTTTTCTGATACGTACAATGACACTGGTCCTGTTGGAGTCACAAACACGCGCACTGGCGCGATCGCCGATATGACATCATTGAACTTCGGATCAACATCCTCAAACCGCACTTCCGCGATTCCGCCTTCTAACTTCGCGGTTCCAGATAATGTGATAACTGCCTCAGGAGACGTTACCGCGATTGTTTCCACCTTCTCGTTTTGATACGACTCAATCACTGTCTTTATCAGACCGTTGGTCTTGAATGTTCCATCTGTTTCAAGCGACCATGTTTCGCCAATTCCCTCCAGCCTCCCAATGCTCAATATCTGATACGAGCCCATAAAAATATCTCCGCTCATATTCAAAGACGCAAGGCTGGTCGCCCCACTGCTTGGCAATTCTGACGCGCGATTATCAGTTTCTGGAACAAATGTTTCCGCATCTCCAGCCCAATAACCAACATTCACATAACTCAAGATGAAGTTATCCGATTCTGTTCCATCATAAGACTCAAGCGCGTATCCAACTATTTCTCCAGCGTCTTTTGCCTTCACAGCCACCCCGCCTTCCTCACTTGCTGATAATGGATCACCAGCGGCAATCGAACCATTAACAATGCTTACGCGAGTCGGCACACGTCCAGCAAGCGCGATTGGATATGACCCAGCCAAATTTTCACCAGCTAAGAATCCTGGTCGTGTTGAAACAATACCAGCAAGTTGTTCGCCCTCTGATCCTGTCGCACGCGCAACGCTCTCACCTGAAAACACAACCAGCTCGCCAGCCACCAACTTGTCACTTGATGGGAACATCTCCGCGAAATCGTATGAACCGGTTGACCAACCCTTCGCGTTCGTGCGCATAAAGTCGCCGGCAGGTCCGTCAGACCCATCGTAGTAAATATATTTTTCAGTCTGCGGCACGCCCCTGTCAGACGGGTACAAATTTCCTCCAACAATCATGTCGCCTGCTATGCGCATCGTGCCCTCGTTTGTGATATACGCGACTTCGCTTTGCGCACTGTCGCGCACGCTCAACCGATATTCATCTTCACTCACAACGACGTTGCGCAACATCATCTCAACGGCTTCCGCCTCGTTTCCATTCCACGCCGAACCACGCAAAGACAGACCAAAGGAATCAAAAGTCGGGGACTGCTCTGTCGCGTTATTGATCGGTGCCACCACCACATTATTCGTTGCAACAGTCGCGACACCGTCGGTACCAAGCACACTGCCGGCCGACCAGCCAACATCAATAAACACGTCAATTACACCAACGCCAGGATCTTCAAAAGACTCAAGCGCGTAACCAACAATCATTCCTGCTTGCGTTGCCTTCATCGCGTGACCAATTGTTGAACTGGATGTCAGTGGATCCCCAACAGCGATCGTGCCATTCTCCCCAGACACTTTCAGGGGAACGCGCCCGATAAGCGCGATGTCATATCCGATTACGTCAGCGTTCATTCTTAATGCTGGCTTTGTGGAGACGGCACCAAATAGATTCGCCTGATACGCGCCGGTTGTTTTTGAAACCTTGTACGCGCCAGACGGGTCGAGTGCCACAAGATCGCCAGGAACTAACACCTGCGCGGATGGATAAACTTCCGCGATGTCAGCCGCTGGAGAAGAGCCAGCACCGTCGTAGAAAAAGTCGCCATCATTATCAATCCTAAACTCTGTGTCAATGTCATTGCCACCAATCCCATCTCCGTCCGCGTTAGATCGCACAAGAAACACGGCATCATTATTCACAGAGGTCTCATTGACATCAAGAACCAACACTTGATTACTAACGTCATTCCCCGCTGGCGCATCAACCGTATCTTGAACTATACGCATCCCAACACCAACACCTGAATTCGCAATACTTGCAACGTCTCCAGTCGCGGCATCGTACGTTTGACGTACATCCAATACGACGCCTGAATCAGTTACTGCACCATAATCAACAGAATTCGTAACTCGTAAAACAGAGCCCGTTACACTAAACGCACCTACTCCCGAGCGAGTTGAGGTTCGATCAATCAAAGCTGTCGCCCCACTCAACGATGTGTTTGCGGAATCTGATATATTTTCAATATCTTGCATTGCGCGCAAAACACTACCTGTAAAAGTAAATGATGATGACGCGCCAGCGCTGATGGTCGGCGATAAACTAAAGCTTCCAATGCTTCCGCTGTATGTTTCTGGCGATGAATTTGAGTATTCACCATTCAGGCGCGCGCGGAACAAAGTCGCGCTGGTAACAGCCGTTGATGTACTTGATAAATCAGCGAGCAATCCGCTTGTGAGCGAGTTGCCTGTAATCTGCATTCCTTTTCCGCTTGTGAGCGAGTTGCCAGTAAGCGTAATCCCGTTCTCTGTATCTGCGGAGGAAGTAACAGTGAATGAGTTATGAGAATTGCCAGAAGTTATCGTTACCCCACCTGTCAATGCTAAATCGTCAGCGGCGTTATTGTCGGAAGTCAAATCAATATCAGTGGCACTTGCGCCACCAAGCGTTAACGTCGCGGCGCCACCAGGAGCAATTGTCAAAGCGGCTGTCGCGTCATTATCTTTTGCAGTCAACGTAACAATGCCAGCTGTATCACGTCCAAATTTGATCGTGCCGTCTGTGTCGTTATCAATGCTCTCCGAGTTCTGTAACTCAATGTCAGTGGTGATGTCAGTCGTATCAAAATCTAAACCTGTTGTGACTGATCCAGAGGTGGACGCACCTGACGTAATACGAATCGCGTCGGAAACCGCGCCTGCAGTGTTCTCATTATTTGTTAGTGTGAGCAGACTCTCGTACGTACCAGCTCCGGCGTTCGCTGTCGCGGCTCCGGTGATAGTCAAACCAAACATGTCACCGTCCGCGTCGTTACCCGTCAAAAGAACTTCCATTGCCGTCGCGTCCACCCCAGTAGTCGCCCCACTGTTTTGTGTGAGCGAGATGTTGAGTCCATCAACAGCCGCATCGCCAGCGGCAATATCCAAATCCATCACACCTGTAGTTGTAGTATTGGCAGTAGAGCTCGCGTTGACTGTTAAGAATCCTGTCGCTGGAAACGTAACATCAATCGTTGAATCATCCTCAAACAAAACGACGTTGGTTGTCCCGTCTCGCACCGCAAAATCGCCAGTCGAATCAAGATCAATCGAGAAAAGATATGTCCCAAGATTTATGTCTGTCGCGCCGTCAATCTCCAGCGCGTCCTCAAACTCGGTAAAATCCAAAACGTCATTTGCCAGATCAATCAACACGCCGGCATTCTCACCTCCTGAACTTGTAATTGTGAATTCACCATCCCCAGAATCCGCGAGTGTCGCGACGTAGGCTCCAGTCGTATCAGTGGCGAGAGCAACCGCGTCCCCTGCGATCGTGAGGGCGGTTCCGCCATCAGTGTCGAGTGTGGCTGTTACGTCAGAGGTAAAGGAGTGGCCCGAAAGGATGAGGGTGCCAGTGGCGTTTGGGACAGTGATTGTTTTGTCTGAAACGGTTGGGTCGGTGACGGAAAAGATCGTCTCGTAATCGTCACCAGTCGCTCCTTCAAAGAAAAGGGCGTTCTGGCTGGCAATAACAGTGGAATCCAAATCCATCGTGCCAGTGAAAACGTAGTCGCCGGCTCCAGTGTCACCATTGTTGAGAAGGTATGAATCAGCAATCTCGGTGACGCCAAGACAGTCAGTGCAGTTAACGTCGATGACATTGATGGTCGCGGCACCACCCTCGGCTGTGCCGTTTGCAATTGAGACTGTGGAGTTGCCAGAGTCCGCGAGTGTTGCAACGTAATTTCCTGTTGTATCGGTTGTAAGTGCTACGGCGTCTCCAGCAATCGTCAGAGCTGTTCCGCCGTCAGTGTCTAATGTCGCTGTTACGTCAGAGGTGAATGAATGACCTGAAAGAATGACCGTCCCAGTCGTGTTTGGAAAAGTAATTGTCTTGTCTGAAACAGTGGCATCGGTGATTGAAAAAATCGTCTCGTAATCGTCACCTGTCGCTCCTTCAAAGGAAAGAGCGTTCTGGCTCGCGATGACAGTCGAATCTAAATCCAATGTTCCTGTGAAAACATAATCTCCCGCTCCAGTGTCGCCGTTGTTGAGAAGATATGAATCCGCGATCTCTGTTGCACCAAGACAGTCAGTACAGTTCACATCAATGACATCAATCGTAACCGCGCCACCTTCTGCTGTGCCGTTTGTGATAGACAGGGTTGAAGGGACGCCTGTTGCTTCCCCAATCGAAGCAACATAATTCCCAGTCGTGTCGGTTGTGAGAGCAACGGAATTCGCGGCAATGGCAAGTGATCCTGTTGCTGAAACTGTTGCGTCTCCACCCAATACAACAGGATTAAAGTTTGTCCCGTCTCCAACAAGAATCGCGCCAAGAGTGTTGGTGCCCATTGTGAGGTCGTCGCCCGTGATGGTCAGATCCCCAGCGAGAACCAAACCTCCGCCTGACACGAAATCCGTCCCAGCGTTTCCGATGTTCGTGATTAGATAATTCGAGAGGTCCAAATTACTCTGCACGCTCGTTGCCGCGATTGATGAAAAAGACGCGGCACCGGCCGAACTCACAGACCAGTTATCATCTGTAAGTGAAAGAGTGTTGGATACTACACTGACTGTCGCGAGGCTGTTACCGATTGTGGCTGTCCCGGTCGATGTACCAGTGTTAATATTCGTCCCAAAGTTTGAAGACGCGTTGAGCGAAATAGTCGCGCCAGAAAAAGTTGCGCCAAGGGTTCCTGTAACAAGTCCATCACTTGTTAAACCAGAAACTCCTGTCACAACACCAGTGGCAGAGATGTCCCAATCTGATGAATCAATCACGACAGTGTCCCCGCCGTCGCCCATCAGCACACCACCATCAATATCAATCACCCCGCCGTCAGTTATAGTCACGCTTGCGACGCCGTTGTCTTGAACAACAAAGTCGCCGGTTGATGACAGATTGAAAGTTACATCAGCTGTTCCAGAATCCGTAAACGTCAGCCCGCTTGCTCCATCAACCGCGAGCGTCGCGTCAGTATCATTGTCATACACGCGATCAAGATTGAAGTCAGCGCTGTCCAAACCGTCGAGTGTTTGAGAATTCAGGGCGTAGGGAGCCGCTGTAACTCTTTTTCGCGGAGTGAGTGTTTCGGAACCTATAATAACCTCCAGATAAATTGTTGCGTTATCTCCAAAGACCGAAGCGGGGATTGTCGCGAATGGAACCGCGTCCCCTCCATCACCCAAGTTTTGAGTGAAAAGCCCGCTTGTGAGTGTAACTGTCCTGGCTGTCGTAACAACTGGATTATTTCCGTTACAATCAAAAGAACTATTCGACCAAACACACGTGCCCCCCGAGCTGGCAGTGTAGAGGAAAAACTTCATGCTCAAACTTGCGTCCGAAACCGGCACCCCGTTTGTTGAAAGCACGCGACCTTGGTAGGTAACAATATTGTTGGGCGCGACAGCATATAATTCAAGCGCGCCACCAAGCATCATTGCCGTGGTAAGGAAGAGGACTGCAAGTTGTTTCCTCCATTGATACATAACTTATTCTTGTTGAGGTCGTTGCGAGGGATCCAACGCGACCTTGTCCGAGAAATCTTTTGGCTCCTCGTTTTTTGAATAGTTGATTGGTCTCACCTCACGTGATGTATAACCACGCTTTTCAAACATAGCGAAATACTCGTTTGGTCCAAGCAAGAAAGCGTATCGCCCACGGCTATCTGTAACCTGCGTCTCGAGAACCTTGTTGTACTTCGGTTCAAAGATGCGCGCCACTGCCTGTGCAATAGGCCGACCAGTCATCTTGTCGTAAACAATCCCCCAGCTAATCGGCCTACGAGGTTTGGCAAGACGTCTGACCAATAAGTACATGACGACTTGGATTCCGATCATCGAAATCGTGAACGCGTTTGGGCGAACGATCGCGAAGATGGCCGCGGCTATTAAGCCTGTACCCGCGACTACGTGCTGTACGAAACGTAAACGCTTCTGAAACATCACCGCGGACGGCGCGCGGAACTTATCCGACTGTGAAGGATCCATCGGGACATTGGCCGTAAGCACCGCGCCAGAACTGCCAACCACAATCGGCTCTCCGTGATAGACGTCCAGATATTTTCCATCTATCGTGTCGCCCTTGAGATATTCCGTTGGGAACTGATAACCAACTTTTGTGGCAACGAGACGATATTTCCCTGGACTCACCAGGAAAAAATATCGGCCACCTTTATCAGTCACTCGACTCTTGACGAGACGACCGATGCGTCCGGCCGCCTCATCTTCGTCGCTAACTTGATACAGACGCACGACAGCCAAATCAACAGGAGTTTTCGCGATCGCGTTGTACACCACTCCATAGCTCTTGCGTTTGCGGCGCCAGAAAAGTAGAACCGGGGCCGTGAAAAAATATTGCAAGAATGGAAGGAAGTCGAACGCGACGGCTAACGTGACCACGCTCGCGCCGGCCGCGACAGCAAGCGTTGGCGTGGAAATCTCCGCGACAGCTTCAACTCCTGGAAGCTCTCTGATAGTTTCGAGCGTCTCTTGCGCCGCCGCGATCGGCTGGGCGGCAAGTGCGACAATCGCCTGCGCGATTGTTTCAGGGGCGCGCGCTGGTTGACTTGGAATCTGTGTACTAGGTACCTCGACGATCATCTCTTCTCCTTCCTCATCCTCTTCAGTAGCCACAAGAAGAACGGAAGGATTTATGATCGAATTGGTTATTGAAAGCACGCTGGAACGCGTACTCTCAAATCCTCGTGCTTGCACGGCAACGTAATAACTTCCGTCAGGAACGTACCATGCGAACGTTCCGTCAGACCCGACTTGCGTGGGATTGAATTGACCGTATGGCGAACCATCCCACACGACCCAGTCTCTCCCAACGTTTTCAAAGAGCGTAACCGTTGCGTTTGCCACCTCTGCTTCTTCACCATCGATGACCTGGGTTACATGACCGCGAGCCATGACACGCAGGTATGAAGAAACAAACTCCTCTGTGCTGTCCGAGGCCAGGACAGTTACCTCCAAGTGATATACATCGGAGGCAGAAGGAAGTGTAACAACCGCTTCGTAAAGAGCGCGCGCCTCGTCAAGACGCATTAGATAGGAGGAGTCCCCAATCGTCACTTGAACCGATGTGACATCCTCACCAATTTCAGAGGCTTGGACACGAATGCTCAACGTGCTTGTGGAAAGCACTTCAACCACTCCAGAATCAGTGGCTGTGAGTTCGATCTCGCCGTCCGCGACGAGGTAGCTGATATCAGCCTGTGTGAACACACTTTCTTCCGCACTCAAGGAAGTTGGTGTTTCACCACTGCTTAATATCTCGCCACCAGAAGATTCACTCAAAGGTTCCCCAGACAATTCGTCTGGGATGTCGCCGCCGTGTCCGTCTTCATCGCCTGGTTCATCACCAGGCTCTTCCGCGGGGGCATCGTCGTCGCCTGGTTCATCACCAGGTTCCTCTTCAGGTTCCTCTTCGAAGGGCACCTCTTCTTCTGCTGCGCTTGGTTGACCAGACACAAGCGCACCAGAAGCAAACTGCCCTGCAAGGTCGAATGCGAAGACTCCGTAATAATAGATAGTTCCGTTTACAATCCCTGTGTGCGAGAAAGAAGTCACTAAACTATTGGTGAGAATCGAGCAGTCAGAATCTGTAGGACTATCTGGATACGCGTTAACGCATGAAAGAACTCGCACGCCAGCAAGATCAGAATCAGATGGATTCGACCAGCTAAGTGTAACTGTCCTGTCACCAGAGACTGCAGACAAACCAGACACGTTCGCGGGCGCTACGTCTTCGTTTGTCGTAAATGTTCGATCTGATGAATACGACTGGTTAGATAATGCGTCAGCACTCAACACCTGATAGTGGTATGTCGTTGCCTGCGCAAGACCCGTAAGCAAGACGCTGTGAGAGGTGACAAGCGAGCTACTCGATTGCGATGCACCATATCCAGATGTCAGCCCGTAAGACACCACGCTCGTTGATGCCTCGTCGGTCGTCCACACAATCCGCGCGGAGCTGGTTGTGATATCTGTTGCAGACAACGCTGATATCACAGGCGCGGTTGTATCTGTTGTAACGAACGTTTGCGTTGATGATGTTGCCTGATTCCCGCTACTGTCAGATGAACGCACGCGAAAATAATATGTCTGTCCAGAACTTAATCCTGAAAGCGAGAGCGAGTGCAGAACAACATACGCGCCGTCTGAAACCGTGCCGAGTTCGAATGAAGATGTCAGCCCGTAGTCAGCCGCGCTTGATGAGACTTCGTTTGTCGTCCACGAAATAGTCGCGCTGGATTGCGTGATGCTTGAAACTAATACGTCGCTGATCGTCGGCGCTGTGGTATCACTTGCAGGAACGCCACCACCGCCGCCACCTCGTGACGGGACAGTAACAGAGACACCCACGGAATCATCACCTCCGATCGGCAAAGCGACAGAGCCGTCATCACCAAATGTTCCAGCGACAGTCACGAAGTACACGCCAGCGGACGAAGGATTCGTCACGCGGTTCGCACCAGTGCCAGACGCAGTCGCGTTTGTGCCTATTTCGATTGTCACCTGGCTCCCCGCGGCAATCGCTCCACCATCTCCAGCACAGACCGTGATCGTGACAATATCGGAAGCAATCGCAACCGATGCTTGTTCCGTATCACCACACGTACTTGCTGTCGTGAGATCGACTCCGTCATCCGCGACATCAACATCATCTTCAACCAACGAAGACGTATCAAACGACGCGGAGAAAGAAAGGGTGATTGTTGAACCTTCCGAAATACCTGTTGGAGTTGTAAAGAGCAGTCGGTGATTCGCGGCCTGACCGGATTGAAGCGTTGATGGATAATCATTCGCGCTTGTTATGCTCGCGGCGTTGGCTGTCAAAACAACCACATGAGCCGCCATGAAAATCATCGCGGCTGATGTGAGTGTTTGAATCATCCTCCTTTTAATAGACACACATTTGTTAACGAACCTTTTTATTTACGATCCTGAAAACAAGCGCGGAAATTGTGGCCATGACACCCAACGTAATCAGTAATTGCCATGGGATTATCCAGAAATTTATACTTGATGTTATCGACCCAGAAGAACCATAAGATAGATCAAGTGTGGCTTTTACTTTCCCGAATGCGAGGTTCGACAGTTGGTAGCTAATTATTTCCCCCCAAGACATATCAGGTCGTGAATAAACCTCATAGGCTCTAGTAGACGAAGGGAGCACCCGATCATTGTATCGATTCGCATCAAGCCGCTGAATCGTTTTTCCAAACCAATTCGTCAATGTTATCGAGCCTGTGGGAGTGAGATGGACATTGCCTTGATTTTGCAAACGATATCGGAATACTTGAGGTGGCATGCCAAGCGAATCGCCTCCTGTGGTTAGATCCAATAGAGCAAGCGACTCTTTCACTGCACCCCCAACTCGCAACAACACGAGAGATGCTGTTTTCGCTTCGATGATCGCGCCGTTGGTCGCGACAATATCCGCTGGGGCTTGAGAGACAGTAATCGCCGCGTAGTAACCACCTGCTGGAATTGAATCAGGAATCGAAACCGTGAATGCGACATCACCTTTTGAAAGAGCTGGGGCAGTTACAGAGTCCGACCTAAACTTTATCCAACGAACCAGATGATCCCCTACCGGCGCATCAAAAAAAGTCGGCGCGCCCGTTTCCCCACTAGAAGCAAATCCAAGTAAATCCAGATAGTAAACTTGATCGCTCGCGTTTGTGTTGATGATCGAGATACTGCTTTCGATCGTTTCGCCAGGCAACCCAGTAAGTTCAAGCACGGTTGGAGAAACTCCCGCCGCATTTGAAAAAGCTGGTACCAGCAAAAACGCGAGAGAACAAATGATGAAGATGCTTCGATACATACCTAAAAAGTTCCAGAAGCGATAAATGTCACTGTGTGGGCATACGCACCAACCGTTGTCGCTACTGTTGTGCCGACTTTGAATGTCACGAAGTTGCGACTATCAAAGCTGACAACGGACTCGGTCGCGACATCCTGATAACTAGACGTGATGGAGGTGTCAGCAGTATCGAACGTGGAAGTCGCAATCGAAGTATCAGACGACCGGGCGCCATACTCCTCTGACCCAACACTCACTGCCCCATCAGCAACATCGTCAATTGTGTATGACGACGATCGGAGGTCACCATCCTCAAATACTTGAATGACGTAGCCAGAAGTGTTGTCGACAGTAACATCAAGGGCGACAATCCCTGTCTCCACAGATCCATCCGAAATTGAGCCAAAATCCAGAGAAGCTCCATTCATCAAATACACATAGTCACCGCTTCCATCGATCGTAGGTTGAGTGCCTGCGTTTTTCCACGAATCTACTGTTACTGTTGACCCGGTCAACGATGCGACCTTGCCAACGGCGGCAACCTGGCTGACCCCCACATCCTGAATCAAGGCGATCGTGCTACCAACTGAAACTCCAGTTGTGCTGGAGGTGACCGTCGTCCCAGAAAGCGAGGACGCTGTAAAAGCACTCGATGTGTCTTGCGCATAGACGTTAAAGATGATGGTTCGATCTGAAATCCCTCCTCGATAGCCCTGATCGACCGCGTACGAAGTCGAAGTGCTCCTACCAGCGACCGCTGGTTCAAGTGAGTCGTGTAGAAGATAGGTTGTAGATGATGCCGTATCTGAACCACCGGTGTTGATTGAGTCCCACCGGATTTGGTAGCTGGATGAGGTCATTTGCGCATACGCAACCTGCGTATATACAAAAATCCCCACAATTGTCGCGACGAGAACCTTGTTGCTCATAGGTCTCACTAGACATAAACAGTCTATCATGAATACAATATGTAGTCAAGCGCTTATTACGCTAATTTTAGCCAAGAATCTTATCCACACCTCATCATTTTACCTCCAAATAACCTACTTTTTTAGATTATTGCCAAAATACCCAAACTTATCCACTTTTTTCAATTTCTGTCCAGCCTGGCGTTGCCAAATATATCCATTTACCCAATTGTCCCTATCTCTGCTCTACCGAGCGGCCGCTTGCACTTACATCTGCCGTTTAGTTTCATGTGAAACAAATAAGCAGTGCCAATCACTGCTGCTCTCAATATCAATTCCCTGCCAATAAACCACTTCACTCTCCCCGAAAATCATTTATCATCTGCCTCCTCATCAATTCCTCATGAGACCTCTGCAAAAGTTGATGAGCCGCCGTCGCCCTAGGGCTTTGGCGGCCAGGGATTGCGTTGAACGGGCTGTCGAGCCCCACGAAACGTAGACACTCTACGTAGAGTGGGGTCGACGCCCGCCCGACTGAACGATGTCAGTCGTTCGGGCGGGGGTGCCCGTGAAACGCAAGATTGCGACTTTTGCAGAGGACTCTCATGAAAATTAACTTTCATCTTTGTACCCTCCGATTCGTCCTCCGATGGCTTATTTAAGGACTTTAAAATGCAAGTGCGGCTCCAAGCTAAACCCAGTATTGCCACTGTATCCGATCATTTGTCCTTTTCGAACAATCTCACCATCACTTACAAGCACTCCTTTGTATTTCAAATGTTCAATGCACGGTAATCACCGATCCTGTGCTTATAACGATCCTGTTACCTTCGGTTCCAATACTTTTTCAGCGATGCCCCAACCATTGAGTCTTGTTTCAGATAAACCACTTTCCCGCCAGCCTCGTAGTAACCGTCCAGAGAAAACGAAATTAATCCTTCCAATGACGTAATCGGAATGGAAGGTGGTGTGAAGGCGTTGCGCCAGCCGTTGGCAAGAAGGCTACAACAGCCATGACCAGGATAGTTTCAATCTCATACCCACACAGATAACAAAAAACCGCTATTAGCGGTTCAAATACTCGCACTTCGTTGTTAATTAGATTTGTTGACCTCCGATTTCCGACTACCGACTTCCGACCACTGACTACTGGCTTCTGACTACCACCGTGGTGGACCAGTGGGGATTCGAACCCCAGACCTCCGCAATGCGAATGCGGCGCTCTACCAACTGAGCTACTGGCCCCTGGTTTACCTACAAGACAAAATTGTTTCACGTGACACACCTTTACTGAAACGATGTCGAAAGTCGTTATTTCGTTGTTTCGAAAATCGTAACGAGAATCGAAGGGCGAAAATCGACTTTCGATTACGATTTTCGAAACAACGACACAACGATTCTCGACTTAACTGCTTTTATCAGAAACCCCTGGTGCCCCCGGAGGGACTTGAACCCCCATTGTCAGCTTAGGACGCTGCAGCTCTATCCAGTTGAGCTACGGGAGCTTAGTTACTATGTGTCGTAAAACGTTATCCCACTGTTTATGCTATACTATTGCCAACAGGCGACGACATAATACTTCCTCAAAAACATTTGGTCAAAAAATATGGCGTTTGAAATCCTTTTAGGCTCTGTCTCCGTTCTCCTGTTGGTTGTTTTGTTGTTTGTTATCTTCAAATTCCGATCCACCCCCCCAGTCGACACATCACTCCTCACAATCATCAACGATCTTCGAAAAGAAATCCAGGAAACAACCTCCTCGCAACGGCGTGAAGTTGGCGAACGTATGGATAATATGCACGAAAGGATCGTCCAGAACTTAAATGAATCATCATCAACGCTACAAAAACACTTTCAACACACTTCCGGAATCGTACGAGACGTAACGGAAAAACTTACAAAACTCGATGAGACAAACAAACAAGTCCTCAACTTCTCAGAACAGCTTCAAAGCCTCGAAAACATTCTCAAGAACCCAAAACATCGTGGAATCCTCGGCGAATATTGGCTCGAATCTCTACTCAGCCAGGTTCTGCCTCCTGGACAATACCAAATGCAATACCAACTGGGCATTGATGAGGTAACTGGTCAATCACTTGTCCCAGACGCTGTTGTCTTTGTCAAAGACATGCTAATTCCAATCGACGCAAAGTTTTCACTCGAAACATACAACCGTATTTCACAGGAAATGAACCAAGACGCTCGCGAGGTTCTTGAGCGCGAATTTAAAGGTGATGTTAAACTTAGAATCGACGAAACATCAAAGTACGTTCAGCCACAGAAGGGGACTGCACCGTTTGCATTTATGTTCGTCCCTGCCGAGGGGGTATATAACAACCTTATTTCCCAAAATGTCGGTGCTGTGAAAGTTAATTCAGTGAATCTTATCGAATACGCTTTCAAAAAAAATGTGATGATCGTTTCTCCAACCTCATTTTTTGCGTACTTGCAGACGGTGTTACTGGGGCTCAAAGCTTTACAGATTGAAGACTCGGTGAAAGAGATCCAGAAACAGGCGGAGCAATTAATGCGGCACCTGAAGAGCTACGAAGACTTTCACAATAAGGTGGGAAAAAACTTAGAAACAACCGTCCGCGCGTTCACAGCATGCTCTAGTGAGTTTAAGAAAATCGACAAGGACATTTTCCGTGTCACTGCGGGAGTCGCTGGAAAGCAGTTAGAAATTGCCGATGTGCTGACAAACGATGAAAGCTTCGGGTCATAACATTTTGACAAATAATTATAGTCCGCTATACTTTCCCACGTTCTGATCATCAAATAACAACGTCAAGATCCCACCCGATATGCCAAATCTCAAAAATGCAAAAAAGGCTCTTCGCCAAAGCGAGAAACACGCGGAACATAATAAGGTCGCCAAAGCTGAAATCCACTCTCTGCGCGTAAAAGCTCGCAAAATGCTGGATGCAAAAAATGTTGCTGAGGCAGAAAAGGTCGTTAAGCTGATTGGTCAAAAACTAGACAAGGCAGCACAAAAAAATCTCATAAAGAAAAATGCTGCAGCTCGTTACAAGTCTCGACTGATGAAAAAAGTAAACTCTCTCAGAAAAGCGTAAAACAAAATCGAGTTAATAGACTTTTTCCAGTTGGTAAAAAACAGTTTTCTTTGCTAGTGTTTGGCATATTCTTGAACTTACTTAGCTATGGCTACTAAAAAA
>JAGVQB010000009.1 GCA_020051955.1 bacterium
GAACGTGAAAACTTTGACGCGACTGGTCGACACCTGATTGATGGTTCAAAAGAATGGACATGGCTACTCTCAAGCAAAGACTCCGCGTCTCGTGTGCTGAATGCGTTTTGGAATCCCGGCAATCGGGGGGTGGGTGTGAATTCGAGTCCGTCCGACGATTGGAGTTCGGATCTGGGCGCTCGCTCCTCGGTCGTGTTTACCCTTGAACCTTGACCTTGATCCTTTCCTGAACCTTTACCTTTGACTTGAATTTTCGGGCTAATGCAGCCAGCCTCATATTATCGAAAGATGTGGGGTGTTGGTTCGCCCGACCGTTTTGGCAAAAAGAAGTGTCGGCATTGATTCGGCGCGATCTTTGTTGAAGCGTTAATAAACACGACTGTCCCAACGGTTGAAAAGAAAGATTGAGTTGCGCGGCCGTGGCCGCGTGATTGGATGCGTTTGCTGGGACGAGGAGCGGGTCGCGTCTCGTGTGCTGAATGCGAATTGGAATCCCGGCAATCGCAAGGTGAATGTGAATTCGAATCCGTCCGACAATCGGAATTCGAATCTGGGCGCTCGCTCCTCGGTCGTGTTTTTATTGTGTGCGCGCAAAGCGTAGCCAACCGCCTAACATTGAAGTTATCTCGACCAGTTCTGTTCCAAGAAGTTGATATTGAGCAAGCGAGATTATTTCAAGTTCGTGAGTCATACGAAGCAGGATTTTTGCGAGATCCGCGTGGGCAAGCGCTTGCAAAAGTGGGCGCGTCTTAAATCCCTTTTGTTCCTGCGCGGCGAGACATACTTCGCGAAGGCAATCCATCAAAGCCGACTCGAGCTTTTCTCCTAAGGTGTATCTTTCGAGTTTTGGTAAGTGGCTTACAGCGCGATGCGTCCTCAATAAGATTTTATAGAGTTTTGAGACGACGTCTGGTTCAATTGTTGAGTTCAGTATGGACATAAGTTTTAATGGTCTAATTACATTTGAGAATATTTATAAGGCTTGGCAACGATTTCGTTTGGGGAAAAGTCATCGAGCGGATGTGATTATGTTTGAACGAGAGTTGGAAAAAAATCTTTTGGCTATTTTGTGTGATCTCAAAAATGGCACATACACGCACGGAGGATATCAGACATTTGAACTTCGCGACTCGAAACGTCGTCGAATAGACAAGGCGAGTGTGCGCGATCGAGTTGTTCATGAGTTGTTGTTTCGTTTTCTTGAGACTGTTTTTGAGCCCGTGTTTATTTTTGATTCTTATAGTAGTCGCGTTGGCAAAGGGACATTGCGCGCGCTCGTACGTTTAGAAAAATTTCTTGCACCGTGGCGCAACGGGTTGAGTAATTGGTATGTTGTTTTGGGTGACGTGAGATCTTTTTTTGCGAGCATTCCTCATAATCTGCTTCTCAGGCTGTTGTTGCGTCGTGTTTTGGACGCACGTCTGTTGGACTTGTGTGAGAAAGTAATAAGGAGTTTTCCCACGGATGGTTGTTTGGATTATGGGATGCCACTTGGTAATGTGACTTCACAGATTTTTTCAAATGTTGTCATGCACGAGTTTGATTGGGAGGTAAAGGAGAGGTTTCGGTTGCGGAGGTATGTGCGGTACAATGACGATGTGGTTGTTGCGGTTAGAGGTTTACGTTCAGCGAGAGATATTAAATCCATCTTTCATCATATCGCACGCGCAATGGGTTTTGATATGAAAACGCAGGTTGTTGAGCTGAATAATCAGGCACGTTTTAATTGGCTTGGCGCGATGCATTTCAGATTCGGTAGAGTATTGCGGGCAGATACATCCAAACGTGTTCATCATTCCTTGCGACGCGCACGATTTCGGTTGAAGAAGCGGCTAATTACAGAAAATCTTTATCGAAATCAAGTCGTGTCATATTTTGCTCACACAAAAAATTATGCCTCATAAATTTGAAGGTGATCCCGCGCCTGCCAAGACCACCGAATTGTCACAATCAACACAAGACGAGTTGTCGGCCGAAAAAAAGCTTGAAGTGTTTATCGCTCGCAACAAAGAATTTTTTGCTTTGTACGCGAACGACTCCAGCATAAGTGTTAAACCCAGCCGAGAGCTCGGGACATTTGCGATAGATCTTGAGGAAGGAGTTATTTACGGCGACCCGAGTTATTACGAAAAAAAAGGAATGACAGAAGCCCACGCTTTTAATTCTTTTTTGCACGAGTTTGAACATTTCAGAAGACTGATGACATTAACGTGCGAGTCAGATGGGCTTGAGGTTTGGGGTGAACATCGCAAGCGAGTTAAAACGAAACCGCACCTGCACGTGCTTGATAATGTGCTCGAGGATATTAGTGTTGACCGCGCGATCCTTTCGCGCGCTCCAAACCAACGTGAGACTCAATTTGATTTGTACCGCTCCAATTTGTGGCCAAGCACAGACAACAGCAAACTGCCAGCGCACTTGCAGTTTATATACACTTTATTTCGAGAACAGATGATGCCAGAGGAGCCTGTTGAGGTGACTGGAAAAGTTAGAGACGAAATTGAACGATTGCGTGGAATAAAAAATGCTGCAGGGCAAGGTCTTATTGATGTAATGACAGATCCGGATCTTTCACAAGCAAAACGTCTTGCTCTCCAAAAGAAATTTTTTGAGCCAGTGTATGAGCGATTTTTTGAAGAGGATGTAAAAGAAAAAAAGGATCAAGAGGAAAAGAAACAAAAGGAGCAGGGGGGTGAGGGTTCTTCGGGGCAATCGTCTGGGGGTGAGAAAGGAGAGCAGAATAAAGAGGCAGAGCCAGGCAAGCCAGAGGGCGGTCAAGGCAAGCCAGATGATTTATTTCAAGGGCTCTACGATGAGTATTTTGAAAAATCTCCTGATGCCGTTTTTACCGAGGGTCAGATTGAAGAAGCGTTAAAAAAAGTTATTGAGGCAAAACAAGGGAAACCAAAATCAGCCGAAGATTTAGCCTTGGAAGCGTACGCGAAAGAGGTGGGTGTCAATCCGAGTGACTTAAAGGAATATCAAAAGTTTTGGGAAGATATAGAAGAAATGCACGCCAATGATGCCGATGAAACCGTTGTGGAGGGAATTCGTGTGACCTTTCGAAAGATTTTGACTGAACGGCTGGAACCTGTCATGCGGTCAAGACAACCTGTTGAGGAAGGGGAATATTTGGTGAGGCCGGCCGAGGCAGTGGCTGAAGTGCTGGCAGGACACACACAGCCAAGAGTGTGGATGACAAGGGAGCGAAAAGAATATCCAAAAGAGATATTTGGCGCTTTTGATATCACTGTGGTATGTGATCGCTCCGTCTCGATGAATGAGTCTGATGGATCAGCGGTGAAACAAGTTGAACAGCAAAAAGCAGTTATGCTTTTGCTTGAAGCAATGCGAGAGTTTTGTGATGATTTGGATGACAAGCGGAAAGATTTGACGGCTGATCTGCAGGTACGAAGTGAAGTGTGGGGGTTTGGTGGTCCCGAAGAGGTTGGCTGTATTAAGGCTCTTTCAGATGAGCTTACTGATATTCAACGCGTGGCAGTGTATAAAGAATTGAAATCCACTCCAGGGAGATCAACACGCGACGATCTCGCGCTCAAAGGTATTTTTGATTCGATCCCAGAAGAGGATTTTGAATTGATTGAGAGAGGGAAGTTGCAGAAAGTTATCATTGTTTTGACCGATGGGAACAGTTCAAACGCGGAAGGCACAAAGAAGGCCATAAAAGATTTGCGCGATAAGGGAGTTGTGGTGGTTGCGATTGGTATCACAAAGGCTGGTAAAGAGGCAATTAGACTTTATAAGCCAGACGCGCATTTGGCAAAGACAGCGGCTGATACCGGGATAGCTGTTGGTAAAGTGTTGAAGGAGTTTCTGAAAGGTTTGAACGGATAATTAGCAATGCCTCCGCTTGATTCTTTGCGAACATCGTGCCACATTTGGTGCGTATGCAAAATGAAACGCGAGTTAATTTGAAACACCTGTTGGAAGATCTGCGAGATGTTTATGCTTCTCCAATTGCCGAAGTGATAGTGACGGAACTTATTGCCAACGCTCTTGATAGCGGAGCTTCTCGCGTCAGCCTTGAAGCACATCCATCCGAGCGTTTTTTTCGTTGTGTTGACAATGGGAACGGTATGAATCGTTTGGCACTCCGTGGATATCACAACATTGCGGCAAGCACAAAGGAGCGCGGAGAGGGGATTGGGTTTGCAGGTGTGGGGGCAAAGCTGTCTCTATTGGTGGCACAGAAAGTGGTTACAGAAAGCCGAGGGAAGCATGGGGCGCAAGGAGCGGCCGAGTGGTATTTGAAAAACGCTTATCGTGCGCCGTGGAAGTTTATTCCATTCAGCGGTTTGATTGAAAATGGGAAAGGTACGGCGGTAACGATTCATCTATCTGAAGAGGCAAGTTCGCTGCTGGACGTTTCTTTTTTGGCGAAGACGGTACAGAGGCATTATTATCCGCTTCTCACTCGCAATGAAGCGATCGGGAAGATATTGAAAACAGTTTACAAAAAACCAGTTGAGATAACAGTAAACGAACTGCCTGTGCGCGTGGAACAATTGGCGAGCAGCAAAAGTTTTTTCGTCCATATTGGAAAAAATCGAAGGGCGATCGGCGCGGGATTTATCGAGAAGACAAAAATGGACGAGGGATTTTGGAGCAGGTTGTTTGGACATGAAGCAACAAGATCAAGCGATACTGGTCTGCGTATTTCAACTTACGGCAAAGTGATAAGGGGAGGATGGGAATGGTTGGGAATTTCCGTGACGCATCCGGAGTTACTCTCTGGCGTTGTCGAAGTCCCGGGACTATCCGAAATACTTACAACCAACAAATCGGATTTTTTGACTACTCAAGGCGCGTTGAAAAAGTATTACGAGATTAGGAAAGCAATTCAACGAGCCGTGCTTCCAGTGTTGCGCGAGTTTGGAGAAGTTGAGGAAAAGGCACAAGATCGTAAGACGCCGTCGGCTTTCAAACCGCTTACGTATGATATCGAGGGCGCGCTTTCGTTAATGTCTGAAACATTTCCAGAGCTTGAATCTTTGGTGGGTGAGCATTGGCGTCGTATGAAAGCGATTGAAGGCAAGGGGAAAAAGAAAAAAGAGCGAAGAAAAAAAATTAGTTTCTTGGGTGGAGTGGGCGATGAATCAGGGCGAGAGTCAGAAGAGGTTAATCAAGAGAAGGGCGATCGACACGAGCTTAGGGTGGCACCAGATGGAGATCGTACGAAACGCGAGCGTCACCCTGGGATTGAAATTACTTTTGAGCCATTTATGGAGGCGGGGGAACATGCACTGCTCGGTAAACTTGTTGATGAGAAGATCATCATAAACACTGCGCACCCGGCATGGAAACGAATACAAGTTCTTGCTCAAGAACCATATCACGTGTTGCTGACCGTCGCGCTTATCTTGGGCGAGCATCTTCAATCCCCGCGTGGGGTGAATGTTTTTGTGAGTGAATTTTTGAAGGCGTGGAGTGAAGCTTCAGAGAAATCTGGTCGACTATTGTAGACAACAAAACACACCTCCCGAAGGAAGTGTGTTTTTATCTGAGTGTAGAAGTATTGTTTCAGGCTTGCGAAGTTGTTTCGTCCTGGTCATCCACTTCATTCCTGTGCGACTGTCTCAGACGTTCTCGAGAGGATCGTCAGCTAAACGTGTCGTCACGATTTCCCCTGACAAGCAGGGGATTGCACAAGGCGACAAGATACCACGCTAACTGTTATTCGTCAAGCATTCCGGGGTTATTTTCAATGAAAATCGCTGATATTCAGCTTGACACACGTTTGTCATCAGTTACAATGCGCTCAAGAAAACTATGAAATCAAGACAATTCAAAAAAGCTCTCAGGCTCATGAAAAGGACAGGAATGAGCATGATAATAATGGACGAAAAGACAGATCGCGCGTTTGTGCTAATGAATCTTGATGATTATGAGGCTGAATTGGATGTTTCGCATGATATGGGGGTAATGGATGCCGTGTCTTCAGAGGAAGAGGAAAAAGCCAGCAAGACTCCAGATATTTGGGACGTTATGCCAGAGGCGGGAGATGAGGCAGAAACATGGGACCCTGAGCATCTTTCAGAGGACGAGGCTAAGGATCTTGAACAGCAGTACGAGGTTTTCGCGGCAAAAAGTGCGAGCGAAGCAAAGGTGGAATCAGCGACTAAGGACGATTTGCCAAATCCAAATCCAGATGCACAAAAATCTGAACAAAAGGAAGAAGATTTTGGGGAGGAAGAGTTCTATCTTGAGCCTGTGGACTAAGCGTGTATGCGAGACTTGCGGGTTTTTTGGCCTTCTGTTATAGTTTCGCACGTCTATAATGACTTTAAAAAACTTGGGAAAAGCTAATTTTTTTTGGGGGTCTGATTCTAACTATCCGACTTCCGCTTCAATAATTTTATGGCCGAAATGTTCAATCGCACAAAGCCACACGTAAACGTGGGCACCATTGGTCACGTTGACCACGGCAAGACAACGCTTACGGCTGCAATTCTTGCTGTTTTGAATGCCAAGGGTTTGATCGCCCAGAGCAAAGGAGTGGATGACCTGGACAAGGCGCCAGAGTCAAAAGCTCGAGGTATCACTATTGCGACTGCGCACTGCGAGTATGAGTCGGAGAAGCGACACTACGCGCACGTAGACTGTCCAGGGCATGCTGACTATATTAAGAATATGATCACGGGTGCCGCACAGATGGATGGTGCGATTCTTGTAGTGTCAGCCGCAGATGGTCCAATGCCACAGACCCGCGAGCATATCTTGCTTGCTCGCCAGGTTGGCGTGCCAGCCATTGTCGTGTTTTTGAACAAGGTTGATCAGGTGGATGATCCAGAGCTTATTGATTTGGTGGAAGAGGAAGTGCGAGATCTTTTGAAAAAGTATGAATTCCCAGGTGACGAAGTGCCAATCATTCGCGGATCAGCGCTGAAGGCGTTAGAGAATCCAAATGATGAGGCCGCTTCTAAGCCGGTAATGGATCTTATTAATGCGTTGGACACGTATATTCCAGAGCCTGTTCGTCAAACAGACAAGCCGTTCTTGATGCCTATTGAAGATGTGTTTTCGATCGAAGGTCGTGGAACAGTGGTCACTGGGCGTATCGAGCGTGGTTTGGTAAAAGTGAACGACGAAGTTCAGATTGTTGGGCTTCGAGATACCACAAAGACAGTTGTCACAGGGATTGAAATGTTCAATAAGCAGTTAACCGAGGGGCGAGCCGGTGACAATGCGGGCGTCCTCTTGCGTGGAACAAAAAAAGAGGAAGTGGAACGTGGAATGGTGCTTGCGGCTCCTGGTTCAATCACTCCTCACACCGAGTTTACCGCTGAAGTTTATGCCCTCACAAAAGAGGAAGGTGGACGACACAAGCCGTTTTTTAAGGGTTATAAGCCACAGTTCTATATCCGCACGACCGACGTGACGGGTGAGGTTACATTGCCAGAAGGAACTGAAATGGTCATGCCTGGCGATACAGTAAATTTGACTATCAAACTCATCTCGCCGGTTGCACTTGAAGAGAAGGTGTCGTTTGCTATTCGTGAAGGCGGTCACACTGTGGGCGCGGGAGTTGTAACAAAAATTATCAATTAACCAAACAGGGAGGGGCTCGAGAAATCGTGGCTCCTCCCTTTCGTTCTTTCATTAACTACCTGTGACAGATCAGAAAGCACAAGAAGAAAAAGCGAGCATTAGGATCAAGATCCGCGCGTATGATCACAAGATTATTGATCTGGCCGCGGAAACTATCATGAAGACCGCAGAGCGCTCCGGCGCTCAAGTTGTTGGTCCCGTGCCGCTTCCTACTGAAAAGCGCAAGTACACCGTGAACCGATCTACGTTCGTGCATAAGGATTCGCGCGATCAGTATGAGATGCGTGTTCACAAACGACTGATTTACATTACTGATCCGACAGAGAAGACGATTGACGCACTGATGAGTTTAAACCTTCCGGCTGGTGTCGACGTCGAAATCAAAACATAATCAAACTTGGGAGCTCGATAGGGATTGGCATTACGCATGAGGGTCCCTATCGAGCTCCCGAGGATCACATCTGCATAAACCAGGAAGAGAGATCTCGTATACAGCAAATGTCTGTGACGAGAAAACCTTCCTCAAGGCTTTGCGCGGCTGTGCACGGAGCGGAACCCATTCAAATTAATTTTTTTCCTCACATTCGAGCTTGCGACAGTTATCTGTCGTGTCGACACTGAGGCTAGAAGCCGATTGCGAAACCCGAATTCGCCACCGACTTCTAGCTTTTACATATGGCATTCATCATTGGAAGAAAAATAGAGATGACCCAGCAGTTCAAGGATGACGGAACGGTTGTTCCTGTTACCCTTGTAAAGGCCGAGCCAAACACCGTGACGTTTGTTCGAGAAGAAGAACGCGATGGTTATGTTGCGGTTCAGGTTGGAACGGACGTAGCAAAAACACTTGTGAAGCCGGAGGCAGGGCATCTTAAGGATTTGCCACAAATGGAAACGCTACGTGAGTTTCGTGTTGATGCTGGTGAAATGAAACGGGGGGATGTTATTTCTGTGGGTGTGTTTGAGCCAGGCGCGCGCGTTGATGTCATTGGTGAATCAAAGGGGCGTGGTTTCGCAGGTGTTGTCAAGCGGCACCATTTTCGTGGGAAGAAGGCAACACACGGAACCAAAGATCAGGAACGCATGCCAGGTTCCATTGCTTCACAACGTCAAGGGAAAGTAATTCGTGGTCAGCGTATGGCAGGACGAATGGGGACGGACCGAGTAACGGTGAAAAATTTAGAGGTTGTATCAGTGGATCTAACAAACAACATCATCGCGATTAAGGGTGCTGTTCCTGGCGCACGAGGTGGATTGATTATGATTAAGACGCGACCACAAAATACCGTATGGCAAGCGTAGAGATGTACAACACAAAAGGTGAATCTCAAGGTCAATTGAAACTGGATGACGGGTTGTTTGGTGTGAAGGTTAACCCATCGTTAGTGCACCAGGCCGTTGTGACTCAAGAAGCGAATAGCCGGGTTGCGATTGCGCACACAAAAACTCGCGCTGATGTCGCTGGAACTGGCAAGAAGCCTTGGAAGCAAAAGGGAACTGGTCGTGCTCGTCATGGTTCGCGCCGTTCTCCAATTTGGATCGGTGGAGGCATCACGTTTGGTCCCCGTAGTGACAGGAATTTTTCGCTTAAGATGAATAAGATCGCTCGACGCGCGGCTTTGGCGATGGTTCTAAGTGACAAGGTAGCAAATGGTAAGCTCGTCGCGTTGGATGTGTTGGTGATTGAGGATGGTAAGACAAAGACGCTTTCGGGAGTGTTAAAAAAACTTCCCCTCACAGGCAAGAACACGCTTGTGATCACAGAGCCTGCTAACAAAGGGGTTGCGCGCGCGGCTAAGAACGCGCGAGGCGTGGAAACGCTCCCAGCAAATTGTCTTAACGTTGTTGATCTGTTGCGATTTGATCAAGTTGTCATAACACTGCCAGCGCTGGAAGTCGTCATGACACTGTATAAGCGCTAAAATCGTATGGGAATTTTTGACAGATTCAAACAAACAAAGATGCAACAGACTACCGTTGTTGCATCAGGGCCTGAACCCAGCAAAATCACTGCGCCGGATGAATTTGCGCGCACACTTGTTGTGTCTGATGTAATTTTGCGACCGCTTGTGACAGAGAAGGCGGCAGTAATGACAGGGACTAACACCTATGTTTTTGTCGTAAAGAACGACGCGAATCGAGTGGCTGTCCGCATGGCGATCAAAAAGATGTATGGCGTGGATCCAGTGCGAGTGAATATCCAGAACGTTGAAGGGAAGAAGAAACGGTTTGGCCACAATATCGGGAAACGTTCTGATTGGAAAAAGGCTCTTGTTACATTGCCAGCAGGTAAAACGATTAATGTGCACGAAGGCGTTTAAAAATTTGTATGGGAGTCATTCGATATAAACCAACATCAGCGGGAAGGCGCATTTCAAGCGTTGATGATTTTGCTGATATCACAGCGTCGAAGCCATCACGCAAGCTTACGATCAAAAAGAAAAAGTTTTCTGGCCGCACTAATGGAAAGATTACCGTTCGTCATCGGGGCGGTGGGGCGCGTCAACGTATTCGTTTATTAGATTCGCATCGTGATAAATACGAAATTCCAGCGGTTGTTGCCACAATCGAATACGATCCAAATCGTGGCGCCCGTCTCGCGTTGCTTCATTACGCTGATGGTGATAAGCGTTACATCATCGCACCGATGGGATTAGTGGTAGGCTCTAAAGTTGTTTCATCGCAGTCAAAAGGTGAGATTCAAACTGGGAATAGATTCGCGCTCCAGCATATCCCAATTGGTATGCAGGTGTATGACATTGAATTGCAGGCGGGGAAAGGCGCGCAAATGGTTCGTGGCGCGGGCACAACAGCACAGCTAATGGCAGTTGAAGGTTCGTTTGCTACAGTACGTTTACCCTCTGGTGAGGTGCGAATGGTTCCAAAGGAATGCATGGCGACACTCGGTCAAGTTTCAAATCCAGATCGGCGTCTGATCCGTTGGGGGAAAGCAGGCCGCACACGACATCGAGGTATCCGTCCGACCGTTCGCGGTAAGGCAATGAACCCAGTTGACCATCCACACGGTGGAGGAGAAGGACGCAACTCTATTGGTCTTAAGTGTCCAAAAACTCCTGCCGGAAAACCAGCCCTCGGAGTCAAAACGCGTCGTAAGCAAGCCTCTGATCGACTCATTGTGGCTCGCCGCAAACGAGGAAGGTTCGTTGGCTCAAGCACGTAAAAAATATGTCTAGAAGTTTGAAAAAAGGACATTATGTCCATCCAAAATTGCTGAAGAAACTCTCAACGCGCAAGCCTGGAGTTGGTTTGGCAATCAAAACATGGGCACGTTCCTCAACGATTACGCCAGAGATGGTTGGATTCACATTTGGCGTGCATAACGGCAGAGATTTCATCAACGTGCGCGTTATCGAAAATATGGTTGGCCATAAGCTTGGCGAGTTTTCTCCCACAAGAAAATTTGTAAGGCATGGGGGCACGGTGCAGAAGGTTGTTGAGGAGGGAGGAGTGCCACAAGCAGGCGCTCCTGTGGCCGCGGCTACTCCAGCGGTTAAGAAGAAATAATTGATATGGAAGTTTACGCAAGCGCCCGCCATCTCCACACTTCAGCGCGAAAGATCCGTCTGGTTATCGACGTGATACGCGGCATGAAAGTCGGGACAGCGCAGGCCCAACTAAAGTTCATGAAGAAAGCTGCGGCAGAACCAGTTTTAAAATTGCTGAACTCCGCTATCGCCAACGCGACTCACAACTTTCAGCTACAAAGCGATTCGTTATTTATCAAGACGATCGCGGCAGACGAGGGGCCGATTCTTGATCGTTGGAAGCCACGCGCGTTTGGTCGATCATCACCAATCCGGAAGCGCACGACGCATTTGAGCATTGTGCTAGATGAGCGGGCAAAGCGACCCGTAAAGGATAGTAAGAAGACAGCCAAATAATCTATGGGAAATAAAGTACATCCAAACGCATTCCGTATTGGTGTCATCCGTGGATGGGACGGAATTTGGTTTGGTGTTAAGAAACAGTACGCACAGACGCTTCAAGAGGATATAAAGATTCGCGCGTTTCTCAAGAAACAATTGAAGGAAGCACTTGTGGATCACGTTGAGATTGAAAGATCGCGACAAGAGATTCGTCTTAATATTCATTCCGCAAAGCCAGGTGTTATTATCGGGCGTGGCGGAACCGGAATTGAAGATATAACAAAAAAATTACGTGAAGAGTTTTTTCGAGGGCGCCGCGTGAAAATGTCGGTTAACGTGAAAGAGATTCAACAGCCTTCCCTTTCAGCTTCGGTGATTGGCCAACAGATTGCGGCAGATATTGAAAAGCGTATGCCATTTCGTCGAGTGATGAAAATGGCGATTGAACGCGCGAAGAAGGCGGGGGCGCTTGGAGTAAAAGTGCGGGTGAGTGGACGATTGAATGGATCTGAAATCGCACGACGCGAGACGATTGCCGATTCGAAGATTCCTTTACATACCATGCGTGCTGACATCGACTTTGCTTCTGTAACAGCGCACACAATTTGGGGAACGATCGGAGTGAAAGTGTGGATAAATCGTGGCGAGGTGTTTGAAAAGTAAGGTGAAGGTTCAACGATTATGCTTATTCCAAAAAAAGTTAAACATCGCAAATGGCATAAAGGCCGTGCACGTGGGAAGAGGTTGGCAACAACTAAAACAACCCTTGCGTTTGGTTCTTTTGGTCTGAAGGCAACTTCTGGCACATGGATCACATCTCGCCAGATTGAAGCCGCACGTCGTGCAATGACACGTGCTGTTCAGCGTGGTGGAAAAATTTGGATTCGCATTTTTCCAGATAAGCCTGTGACATGCAAAGGATCGGAAATGCCAATGGGAAAAGGAAAGGGAGCGGTTGACCATTACGTCGCGATTGTACGCCCCGGAACGATAATGTTTGAGATAGGAGGTATCGATAAAGAACTAGCTCACAGTGCGCTTACTCTCGCGGCACACAAGCTTCCAGTCACGTTTAAGATAGTTGGTCGTGACCTCTCATAATCTTGCGAATATGGATGTAAAAACACTGCGAGCAAAACCAGTCGAGACGCTTAAAACAGATTTGAAAGAATCGCACGAACATCTCATGGCGCTTGGGTTTAAAATCGCCGCCAATCAATTAAAGAACGTGCGCGAGGTTCGTAAGACTAAGCTGGCAATTGCGAGAATGCAAACACTCTTGCGCGAAAAGCGCAGCTAATCGTATGGAAACAAAGAAGGTTAAAAAGACATTCACTGGAACAGTCGTCTCCAATAAAATGGCAAAGACGTTGGTGGTTAGGGTTGAGCGGACGGCAGTCCACCCAAAATACGGAAAACGCTATGTTCAAAGCAAGAAGTATCATGTGCATGATGAAACGATGGCGCGCAAAGAGGGCGACGTAGTGGAGTTTGTCGCGTGTCGACCATATTCAAGGACCAAGCGTTGGAGAGTATTAAACAAGGTAACCGCTTAAGGTATGGTTCAACTTCGTACAACGATGAAGGTCGCGGACAACACTGGAGCCAAAAAGCTTCAGGTGATTCGCGTGCTTGGCGGTTATCAGAAACGATATGCCGGTATTGGGGACATCGTCACCGCCGCCGTGAAGGAAGCAGTACCGCATGGTAACGTAAAAAAAAGCGATGTTGTTACGGCTGTGGTCGTGCGAGTTCGTAAAGAAACACGGCGTAAGGATGGCACATACATTCGTTTTGATGAGAATGCCGCGGTTATCATTGATAAGAATACTAAGGAACCAAAGGGAACTCGAATTTTTGGACCCGTAGCTCGCGAATTACGCGCTATGGGTTTTGGAAAAATTATCTCCCTTGCTCCAGAGGTGCTCTAAATATGAAGATTAAAGCTGGCGACACAGTGTGCATGCGCACTGGAAAAGACAAAGGTAAGAAAGGAAAAGTCCTTCAGGTCTTCCCCCATCTTGGGCGTGTTGTTGTTGAAGGTGTGAACATGATGACAAAGCATTTACGCAAAAGCTCACAGCGCGCGGGGCAGAAGATTCAGTTTGCATCTCCTGTCCAAGTATCCAACGTCGCGCTTGTGTCACCAAAAAGCGGAAAGAGTGGCAGGGTTGGATATAAGTTGATTAACGCTGAGGGGAAGCGAACTAAGATCCGAGTAGTTAGATCAAAAGGTGAGATAGAGGATATTGAGTAAACCGTATGTCAATGCAAACATTTTACAAAACAGAAGTCGTTCCCAAGATTCAGAAAGAGTTTGGGTACAAAAATGTCCATGCGGTTCCGACTGTCAAGTCGATATCGCTTAACATTGGTTTGGGGTCGGGATTGAAAGACGCGAAATTTCTTGAGACCGCGGAGAAGACCCTTACGCGTATCACAGGGCAAAAACCAGTTTCAACTAAGTCGCGTAAATCCATTTCCGGATTTAAGATTCGTGAGGGGATGGTGGTTGGAATGAAAGTCACCTTACGAGGAAAGCGTATGTGGGATTTTTTGGGGAAGCTTATATGGGTTTCGTTACCACGCGTTCGAGATTTCCGAGGGTTGCCACCAGGTGCGTTCGACGGCAGAGGTAACTACTCGATCGGTTTCAAAGAGCATATTGCTTTTCCAGAGATTAAAAGTGATGAGATAGAAGTAATCCATGGGCTCCAGGTCACGATCGCAACTTCCGCGAAGAACGATGAAGAAGCTCGCTCGCTCTTAAAGCATATGGGTCTGCCATTGCGCACGGAATAAATTATTTTATGGCTACGGAAAATCAAATCGCGAAATCAAAAAAGAAACCAAAGTTTTCCACTCGTCGAGTGAATCGTTGTTGGCGTTGTGGACGCAAGCGCGGGTATCTTCGCGATTTTGACCTTTGTCGCATCTGCTTTAGGGAACTCGCAAACAAAGGTGAAATTCCTGGAGTAAGGAAATCAAGCTGGTAATTTTTATCCAACCTCCAACCTCCAACATCTACTAGTTATGATAACCGATCCAATCTCTGACATGCTCACACGTATCCGCAACGCTCAACTCGTACACAAGACCGAGGTCGTGTTGCCATACTCCAAGATGAAGTTTGCAATCGCAAAGATTTTGGAGCATGAAGGATATGTTGGGAGTGTTGAACAAGTCCAAGAGGCCAAATTCACACGTTTACGCGTTGAGCTTACCTACAACAACGGATATCCTAAAATTACCCAAATTCAACGCGTAAGTAAGCCTGGGAATCGGGTGTACGCAAAGTCAGATCAGCTTCCACGAGTTTTATCTGATTTTGGGATAGCAATTATCTCGACACCGAATGGTTTGATGACGAATAAGGAAGCCCGCGCTCGTCATTTGGGCGGTGAAGTTATTTGCAAAGTATCATAAACATATGTCGCGTGTTGGAAAAAAAATCATCCTTATTCCTAAGGACGTAGAAATCACACTTGAACAACAGGTTGTGAAAGTGAAAGGGCCCAAAGGGGAGATGGCTACATCAGTGCATCCCAATATTGTGGTTACACTAGCAGACGGTGAGGACGGAAGGGGAGTGAAGTTCTCACTGATAAACGCAGACGAAAAAGACGCAATGGCTCAATGGGGAACCGCGCGAGCGAACGTTGCCTCGGCTGTGAAGGGCGTGACCATGGGCTTTAGCAAACAGTTGGAAGTGAATGGGGTTGGATACCGCGCAAATGTTTCTGGACGCAAACTTGTGCTAAACGTCGGGTTTTCCCACGAAGTGCCAATACTTCTTCCCGACGGCATCGAGGCGAAGGTTGAGGGGAACATGATTACGATAAGCGGTATCGATAAACATATGGTTGGACAGATCACAGATCAGGTTCGTGGCACTCGTCCTCCCGAGCCTTATAAAGGCAAAGGCATCAAACATATTAACGAAATTGTTCGTCGAAAGGCCGGTAAGGCCGCGCAGAAGGCCGGAGAATAAAGTATGAAGAGCGCAATCAAAATTAAAAGAAATAAAGCGGCACTACGAGTTCATCGTACGCGCATTCGCATCAAAGGCACGGCAACGTGTCCGCGCTTGAGCGTGAAACGAAGTCTCAAACACATCTACGCCCAGCTGATTGATGATGTCGCGTCCCGTACGCTCATATCTGCCTCTGACGCGCAAATTGAAAAGAAGGGAAAACCGCTTGAGGTTGCGCAGGAAGTCGGGAAGACGCTTGCATCTCGCGCAAAGGCCGCGGGGATTGAACGCGCGGTGTTTGATCGCGGACAGTATCGGTATCATGGGCGAGTGGCCGCGCTTGCGCAGGGTGCACGTGAAGCAGGGCTACAAATATAATTTCTATGGCTGAACAAACAACACAAACAAAACCGCAGGGATTTTCACGCGGGAAACGAGACGGCACCGATAAACGCGGAGGTCGCGGAGGTGGTGGGCACGGACGAGGGCGTGGACGTCGGAATGACGAGCGCCAGCCAAAGGAGTTTGAACAGAAAATTCTCGACCTTGCGCGCGTAACTCGTGTTACGGCTGGTGGGAAACGGATGTCGTTTCGATGTGCGCTTGTTATTGGTGACAAAAAAGGGCGAGTAGGTTTTGGTGTTGCAAAGGGTTGTGACGTTCAGGTTGCGATTGAAAAAGCATATCGACAAGCGAAAAAGGATGTGTTTACGGTCGCCATGGTTAATAAAACGATCTCGCATCCAATTCGGGTCAAGTTTGGTTCTGCGGTCGTGTTGTTAAAACCCGCGCCAAAAGGAACAGGACTTAAAGCGGGCGGGGCGGCGCGCATGATATTTGAGTTCGCCGGGATTCCAAATATTGTCTCAAAGATAATGAACTCAAATAACAAGATCAACATTGCGAAAGGTACGCTTGAGGCGCTTCGTCAGCTTGGACGCGCTAAGAAAGAGGAGCCCCGTCCTCAACAGCCTGTCGCAGAACAAGCAGAAGTTTCGGCAGAGGTAACAGCGAGCTAACATTCATTTATGACTCTTACACTTCACACAATTTCCCCAAAGAAAGGATCGACCAAACCCAAGAAGCGAATTGGTCGCGGTTTGGGATCCAAAGGAACATACTCTGGTCGTGGAGTGAAGGGACAGCGCGCACGTTCGGGTGGACGATCTGGTTTGCAACTGAAGGGAATTCGCGGGATTATGCTCTCAACGCCTAAGATGCGCGGTTTCACAAGTGGTTACCCGCGCATGCAAATCGTGAGTGTTGCCGATATTTCAAAACATTTTAAGACAGGCGCGAAGATTACGCCGAATATACTTTTTAAGGCGGGATTAGTTGATTCGGCAAAGGGTCCAGTGAAAGTATTAGGTGACGGCACGATCGCAATCCAGATTACTCTTGCGCAATGCAAGGTCTCCTCTTCAGCTAAGCAAAAAATCGAAGCGGCTGGTGGCACCGTGATTGTCTAACGTCTCACTTCCAACTTCCACTCATTATGAATACGATCCTTCGAATATTTAAAATCCCCGAGATCCGCAACAGCTTATTGTTCGTTTTTGCGATGTTGATAGTTTTTCGCGTTGCCGCCCACATTCCAGTTCCTGGAGTAGACGCCTCCGCTTTGAGCAACATTTTTGGGGGCAATCAATTTTTCGGTCTTTTGAATATTTTTTCCGGTGGGACACTTGAAAATTTTTCCGTCGTTGCGATGGGCGTCATGCCATACATCACCGCGTCAATTATTTTTCAGCTTCTTGGGATGATCATTCCATCAATCGAAGAGATGCAAAAGGAAGAACAGGGGAGACAGAAGATCAACCAGTGGACAAGACTAGCAACAGTGCCGCTTGGGTTTGTGCAGGGTTACGGATTGATTTTGATGCTATCTCAAAAGGGTCAATTTTTTACGAGTTCAGGAATCACAACAATGTTGTTCGCGATCGCGAGCATGACGGCCGGAACAATTTTTTTAATGTGGTTGGGAGAGCTTATTTCGGAACGAAATGTTGGGAATGGAATTTCGGTCATCATTTTTGCTGGAATTGTAGCGGGGCTTCCAACTTTCTTGGGGCAGTCATTTGCCGTGTTTGATAAGAGCCAGTTAGTAACTTTGATCCTTTTTATATTTATCGTGGTAGTTACGGTCGTGAGCGTTGTTGTGATGAACGAGGCACAGCGCAACATTCCTGTGCAGTACGCTCGGCACATTCAGGGCGCGAGGCTTTCTGGCGCGGTTAGTTCACACATCCCGTTGCGCCTTAACATGGCTGGAGTGATCCCGATCATTTTCGCGATCTCCATCGTGCTGTTTCCAACCGTACTCGCGCAGTTTTTCCTGAACGCGCGTACTGAAATCTTGCGTGAAGTAGCTAACTGGACTTTGGTGGTGTTCCAAAATCAGATCGTATACGGCGTTCTCTATTTCGCGTTGGTGTTTATTTTTTCCTACTTCTACACGGCTGTTGTCTTCCATCCTGACCGCGTAGCTGAAAACCTCCAGAAGCAAGGTGGATTTATTCCCGGCATACGTCCAGGTGTTCAGACGTCACAGTATTTGGGCTGGATTGTGAATCGCATATTATTCGTTGGCGCGGGCTACCTCTCGCTCATCGCCGTTTTGCCGCTCATCATTAAGGGTTTCACTGGCAACGCGAGCCTCGTAATCGGCGGAACCTCGGTCTTGATTGTTGTGTCAGTGGTGATTGAATCTGTTAAACAGATAGAAGCACAGCTTACGATGAGGGAATATCAAGCATAAAATATAGAGGCTACCCCTGGCGGGTAGCCTCTTTTTTGTTATACTTACGTCGTATGATTTACAAAATACTTCTTATGGGTCCGCAGGGGAGTGGGAAAGGCACGCAGGCCGAGCTGATGGCGCGTGAACTTGGCATTCCGACGTTTGGCATGGGGCAACTTATACGCGACGAGATCGCGACAGGGTCTGAACTTGGCAAGAAGCTTTACGACATTATTCTTCCTGGCAATTTAGTTTCAGATGTGGATGCCGCGAATCTGCTCAAACTTCGTCTAGTAAAACCCGATACCGCTCGCGGATATATTTTGGATGGATACCCTCGTAACATCGCGCAATACAATCAATTCACCTTCGATATCCCAACGCATGCTATTGTCATTGATATTCCGCGAGAGGAATCTTTGAAACGCTTAGGTGGCAGACTGACCTGCCGCGTGTGTAACAAGGTTGGCGCGATGAAAGACGGGTTGAAAATTGGAGAACGTTGCGCGGCGTGCGGCGGAGAATGGTATCAAAGAGCTGATGATACTCCAGACGCGATCGCGAGGAGATTGGAGATTTATAAAAACGACACGCAGGCAGTGATTGAAAAGTATTCGCAAATCGTTCTGCGGGTTGATGGTGTTGGAACTATTGAGGAGGTTTGGGATCGAATTAAGAAAGTATTGAAGATCGGAAAATATGGCGCTTGTTAAAACGCAAAACGAGATCGAAATCATGCGTCGCGGTGGCGCTCTGCTTTCGCGCGCGCTCAAGGCCGCTGTTGATATGGTTGCCCCAGGAGTTGAATTGCGCCAGTTGGACGCGCAGACAGAGCGAGTGATATTGGAAGGCGGGGGTAGACCATCGTTTAAGGGGTACAAATCGCACTCTAAAGGTAAACCGTTTCCAAGTACCCTGTGTATTTCTGTGAACGAGGAAGTCGTACATGGGCTTGGGAATCGTGATCGTAAGCTCAAAGAGGGTGACGTGGTTGGTTTGGATGTTGGGTGTTGGTTTGAGGGGCTTTGCACTGATATGGCAGTTACGGTTGGGGTTGGAACAATTTCACCAGAAGCGCGCCGACTTCTGAACGTGACGCGCGCCGCGTTGATGAATGGCGTTGGCAACGCAAAAGTCGGAGGCACGATCCGTGACATTTCATCTGCAGTCGAAGGCACTGTCAAGCCGCACGGTTACGGAATCGTTCGTGCGCTTGTTGGGCATGGTGTGGGTCATGAAATTCACGAAGACCCTCAGATACCAAATTTTGTTAACGAGCAATCCTCGCACGTGGTTATTCAAGACGGTATGTGTTTGGCGTTGGAGCCGATGATCACGCTTGGTGGTTATGAGGTTGAAACAGCAGATGACGGATGGGGGATTGTAACGCAAGATCGTAGCCTGTCAGCCCACTTTGAAGTCACGATCGCAATTACAAAAGACGGCACAGAGATTTTGACGCCGTTGCCAATATAATTCGGGGTTTTACAAGAAAGGTGGTATTGTTGATCCACAAATTCGTACTAATTTGTCTACTACATTATTCCTTTGCAACATTACGTATGTCTGAACACATAGTTCAAGATTCATCAGGCGAGCCGACGCGCCTTCCAAAAGAAAAGCGCAAGCCGCACGCTCAGCTTTCCACCATTATGGGGATTGAGATTGATGGAATAAGGGCGCATGAATCCGCGGAAAAGATGGCGCAGGCGTACTTGCGTGAGCTTGAAAAGAAAGGAGCTAATCAAGACGAGATGGCAGAGCTTGCATGGGCTTTGCGTCGGCAAATGCAAGAGGATCTGAAACAAATTCAGGATGACGGCGAGGGTGTATCTGAAGCGCGTAAGAAGTTGCTCGAGCAAGACAATGATAATTCTTTTTCTTTGGCAGTCTATCGCCAACTTCTTAAACTTTCAGAAAAAAAGATATTGAGCGAGCTAAAGCGGCATCAAGAAGAGAAAGAGAATATCAACGGCACATACGAAGAGTTTAAAGACATTGAACAACAACTCGATATCGCGCAATCGGAACTCAACGCGCTTTTGGCTGAGATGTTCAAAAGATCAGGTCAAGAGCCAAAGCCATCGCATTTGATGAAGCGGACCGTTTACGAAGCTAACATTCTTGATCTTGAAGAAAAGTTGGACGCGCTTAAAACCAAGTCTCCTGACATAGCGGCATTGATCGAATACGACACAATACGAGATTACGCTACTCAGTTGCGCGCTAGTGGGTTTATTTGGACAAAGAGCCGCAAGAAATTACTCCAAAAAGTCCTTACGGGCGCTCTCACAAGTCGTCCTGTTGTGGCGTTGATGGGTGAAACTGGTTCAGGAAAAACCGCCGTGGCTCGCGCCGCCTCCATTGAGCTCGCCTCAAGAGAGCCAGAGCGCACGGTCGGTGGGGATCAGGAAAAGTTTGCTCGTTTGTTAGCCTTCCAGACCATTCAAAAAGATACCGCGCATTACGAATTCGGTCCGCTCTTGCGCGCTATGACAGGACGGTCATCCTCCTTGGAGGGTCCTTCTTCCACAAAAGGTGGCGGAATATTTTTCGATGATGAGTTTAACACGCGACCAACAAGTGTTCAGCGACAAATTCTCAAATTCGTTTCCGAAGCTAGACCCGGGCGTGTTGTAGTAATTCCTGGCACTCCGCTAACAGTTAAGGTTGAGCCAGGGTTCTTGTATCTTGCCGCAGGCAACCCACCGTCCGAAAAATATGAACGCGAAGAAACAGGAATCGAAACCAAGCGCGAGTTTGCTGGCAATGTCCTCAACGTCGAATATCTTGAACAGACTCCTGAAAATCCAGAGTTGTATCAAATTCTCGAGGCCACTTTATTGGATCAAAAGACAGGTCGTCTTACGGCTGTTACTCCCGAGGAAGTAGAACCCAAATGGGATAAGGATTCTGCTACTGGCGAGTATCACCTAAATCTAGATCCGACTTCTGGTAATTACATTTGGCGGTTCGCAAATGCTTGGGGGGAATTGTTCAAGGCGTTTTCAAACAAGGCAACTGTAATGCACAAGATTCATTCCGGAGACCCTGTTGCCTCTTGGCATCTATCATCATTTATTCTCTCTTAGGGTAAATACCCCGCAGCTTGCTGCGGATGAAAATGGTATCCTGTCCGCATGAGTCTCTACCTACACAAAAGCCACAATGTAAGC
>JAGVQB010000013.1 GCA_020051955.1 bacterium
GAAAAGGAATACATCAAGTTACACTCGGCCCAGCTCAGACTGTTTGACGGCGTGTAGTCAACCGATACCCCGCCAGCTTGCTGCGGGGTAGTTCATTGTTCCTGATTATTTCTTTTTGGATTTTGGTTCCTGGATTTTGGATTTTTTTACGGTTTTTCAACATTATCCAGTTCGTCCCTTAGCAACACAGGTTGCGCATCCTCTGTCTTTGTGTCCTCCAAAATTTCTTTCACAAGCGGTACGACAACAGAGCTTTGAAAATAAGGCCTTTCATCATCGGAGGCAATGACCGGGAATTGTAGGGCGGGAACAAACAAAGTTGTCTGCGTTCCGTCGTCGCTGTAAAGATAGTGTTCAGCAAGCACAACCTTTGGCTCACCAAGTTTTGATGTGTAGATTTTATCAGCGCCCTCAACAGCCACACCATAAAACCCTCCGCGCTTCATTACTTTTAGAATTTGTTCGGTGTCGTTTGTGATCTCGTACGCGGATGTTTCAAACGGTGTGTTTCCTGGAGCATACAAGCTATCTACTTCCATTTCGCGGAAATTAACATTTACTGATAAACCGGTCGGTTGCCCCCACATGTTCCACACTTCTTTTCCATCAATGATGAACGGGTAAATCGCTGAAAGCGCTTCGGGAACCCAAACGTCAGGTTGCAACCACGATCGGTCAATGATAGGACTGCCGAAAATGCTCAGGTCAAACCCGTGGGTATTTAGAAAATCATTTGTAATTTTAATTATCGCGTCGTCGTTCGGGATTTCTTCTTTTTTGAAGACCCTCGAGTAGTCGTAATCAAGCATGTAACCGCTATTGCGCCACAGGGAAAAGGAATTATTTATCGAATCAACATTGATTGTGAATCCTGACGGGTCGTCTTGGACAAGAGCGAAAGATGAGATTGAAAGTCCGTCGAAGTTTGTAAGCGGAAGAATACCGAAATTAAGATTTGAAAGTGCCTCGGCGATTGATCGTGGAATTTTCATCGTGCCGCTTCTCTTGTAAACCGTTTGGTCAACAGCTGATAAGTCCGGCAACTCTCCTTCGTAGATATATTCATACGACACCACCTCATCAATATAAGGGAACGTCTCTTCGATGATCGGATACATTTCTTTTTCGCTCGTGCCTCCCGCGCCAAGACCATCTGGCACTGGTTCAAGCGACGTGTCGAGCGTCTCATCGGCAACACCAGGGGTTGAGTTTGAAAGACTTCCAAACGCGCGCGCGCCGAGCTGTTTAACGGTTTCGCCAGGAGTCTTGTCATCAAGAAACGCGAGCGCGAGTATCGCCACAATGAAGATGATAACAAGCGTGCTGATTGTCTTGATTAGAACAGATTTTTGAATGAGTGCGAGCATAATTGGGTAGTAAATGATTAACAGAATCATTTTAGCAGTAATCGGCGTTTTAGTGTTAGAATTGCGATTGGCTGAGCCTATAGAAGGTTTTGTCATATTCATCACAAATAAAATACGCGTATGAACGAAGAAATAAACAACACAGTTGAAACCACTAAAATTTCTCTTTTCAAGGGCAAGCAGATTCGAAAGACCCTTCATCACGGAGAATGGTGGTTTTCGGTGATTGATGTGATTGAGGCACTTACGGATAGTGATCGACCAAGTGTTTATTGGACAGCAATGAAGGCGAGAGTGAAAAATGAAGGAGATTTTCAACTATCTACAATTTGTAGACAGTTGAAATTACTTGCGCCAGACGGAAAAATGCGAGAAACCGACTGTGCTAACACAGAAGATATTTTTCGAATAATACAGTCTATTCCCTCTCCCAAAGCTGAGCCTTTCAAGCGTTGGTTGGCAAAAGTTGGCTATGAGCGCATACAGGAAATAGAAAATCCCGAGTTGGCTACCAAAAGAACTCGGATGCTCTATAAGTTGAAGGGCTACAGTCAAGATTGGATTGAGAAGCGAATGCGCGGTATTGCGATTCGTGAGGAGTTGACTGACGAGTGGAAAAACAGAGGGGCAAAAAGGACGCGGGATTATGAGATTTTAACAGCTGAAATTTCCAAAGCGACTTTTGGCGTTACGCCAAGCGAATACAAAAAACTCAAAGGATTAAAACGAGAGAACTTGCGCGATCACATGGACGACTTTGAACTCATTTTCAGTATGCTTGGTGAGCGAGCGACAACGGAAATTCATCGAGTGGAAGATTCAAAGGGTGTAGAAAAATTGCGAGCAGACGCAAAAGCCGGCGGTGACATTGCTGGTGGCGCGAGGAAAAAGTTGGAAGAGCGCATTGGTCGTTCTGTTGTTTCGAAGAAAAAGATTTTTGATCTAAAAGGCGGCTTGTAATTTTTTCCGAGGAGGGGTATCCTCGAGGCACAATTGAAGACTATCAAGAGCGTAGTGAGGGAACGAGCCCTGTGACCTACCCGCAGCCAGTCGTGAGACGTGGTGCGCCATCTCGCCCGCGAGGGAAAGATAATTCTTAACAACTCTTTCCGTTTGGGAGGAGAATTTTTTTATGAGTTTCATTCCGTCCATTTATACCGTTGAGTCTGTTACCAAAGGTCATCCAGATCGTGTGTGCGATCAGATCGCTGATCGAATCTTGAAAGAGATTACCGATCTTGACCCTGCCGCGCGTGTGGCAGTGGAGGTGTTTGGGTGTAAGGGAATTGTTACGATCGGGGGAGAGGTGACGACCGTGGCACGGGTTGACTATGCGTGTCTTGCGCGCGAAGTGCTGGAGAGCGTCGGTTACGATCCTGTTGAAACGCGCGTGCACATCATCAGCCAGTCGTCTGAGATCAGCCAGGCTGTGGGGACGGGAGGGGCTGGGGATCAGGGGATTATGTACGGGTACGCCACTGACGAGACGCCAAGTTACCTGCCACTTGGTGTAGACCTTTCGCGCGCGTTGACTAATGGGCTTGAGGCAATGCGCGAGTCTGGAGAAATTCTTTGGCTCAAGAGCGACGGGAAGTCTCAAGTGACGATTCATGATGGGGTCCCCACAGTTATCCTCGTGAGCGCGCAACACGACGCGAGTATTTCGCTTGATGAGGTGCGAGAGACGCTGACGAATCGTCTTGTCTCACCCCTTATCAAGGGTAACCCCCGCGTCTTCATCAACCCAGCCGGTTCCTGGTCCACTGGCGGTTTCAACGCTGACTCCGGCCTCACTGGTCGCAAGCTCGCGGTGGATTCCTACGGTGGAATTATTCCAGGCGGTGGCGGTTCGACTCACGGGAAAGATAATTCAAAAGTCGATCGTTCAGCCACTGCCAAGGCTCGCGAGGTTGCTGTAGAAATCGTCCGATCCGGTCTCGCCCACGAATGCCTCATCTCTGTTGCGTATGCCATTGGCATTGACGAGCCCGTGATGCTCCACGCGCAAAATGAAAACAGGAAAGACATTACCAACTTGCTCGACGCGGAGATGTTTCGCGCGTCGAAGCTAAGAATTTGAAAGATGAGAACGGCCACCGCCCCTCGTAAGCTCGAAAAGGTCGTGGCGAAATATCCAGTGGAGAAGGCGAAGGGGAGGACGGTGAAGTATACGGAATTGGGGTAATAAAGTGGTGAACAACAAAATGAACGGCGGGTTGATTCTGCATTTCAGATTTGATACACTATTGTCATAGTTATGAAAAGCAAGAATAACCTTTTAGAACAGCTAAAATCCCTGTCCCACTTCAGTAAAAATACTGTTTATCAGTTTGGGAAACAGCTTGGGCTTGAGGATTCTACGGTTGATACTTACATCAGCCGCTTCTTGAAGCACAAAGAAATTTATAGACTAAAAAACGGGTTATATGTGTCCGCAGATTTTTTTCACAAAAACAAAGATGACATTTCTTATTCATTTTTTCTTGCCAACATCATTCGCGCGCCATCATACGTAAGTTCATGGGCGGCTCTCCAGTATTACAATCTCGCCACGGAAGCGATACATTCTGTAACCTCGGTAACATCAAAGGTGACAAGAGATTACCAGACAAGGATAGGTAACTTTACATATCAATCAATAGATAAGGATCTCTTCTCGGATTTTTCCTTGGCAAAAAGAAAGTTCGATTTTTTTATTGCCTATCCTTCAAAGGCATTGTTTGATTTACTATATTTCAGAACCAACCAGTTCCGTGGTCTTTCATCTGAAAAGATAAAGCCGTTGATCACGGAATTGAGGGTGGATATCGATGAGATGAGCAAGGAAGAACAGGAAAAGTTTTACGCGATGATTGACAAGTATTTTTTATGAGCGAACAAATTTTAACAATTCTAAAAAGAAAACTCGATGATCTTTCCGCGTTCGGCGATATTGATGCGGAGTCACGTCGTAATGCTCTTAAAGAAGAGCTTCAGTTTTACGTTCTCAATTTTATTTATCATCACCCAAAATACAACACGTGGATCATGTACGGCGGTTCAGCTCTTCGCATCATCTACGGGCTTGATCGTATGTCGGTTGATTTGGATTTTGAAATTTCCCACGCGATAACGGAGAAGTTTTTGGAAGAGTTGAAAAAGGAAACAGAAGATTACTTCAACAATACCTACGGTGCCGGAGCCGATTTCCTCACAATAAAGACGACCACTGGCAGGGGGTTGCTTCTAAAGTTTCATGTCGGAGAGGAGTTAAGCTCCGGGCATCCTTCGAGACAGGTTCACGTCAAAATTGACCTCAATCATTTTGTGGCTCCGAAAACTGTAACTGAACGTTGGCCGATAAATCGCGATCAGTTCTCCTTTGTCATCTTGACTTACAATATGTCCGCGCTTATGGCTAGCAAGATTGCCGCCATTTTTCTACGAGGCACGCGTGGTGTGGGAGAAGTGGTTTACGAAGAAAAAGGACGCGATGTTTACGACCTTCTTTGGTATATGAATAAAAAGGCAGTGCCGGATATTGATTACCTCATCGCAAAGGGAGTCAATGTGAAAGATCCGCGCGCGGTTTTTGATAAACTCACTCTTCAGATGAACAAGGTAAGCGATAAGAATCTTGAGCAGGATATTTCACCATTGTTTCTAAATGAAACTTTTATTGGGGATTGGCTCAAAAATTGGCGCGAGAGTTACCTGCGACTTTTGGATGGATATAAAATTCGAACTGTAAAAGAGCTTGGGCATATTGGCATCCATCAGGATTTTCACACGGACACTTTTTCTTTCTCGTATTGGTACAACACAGAAGACGGCGGATCAGTGAGAATTGTTTACAACATAAGTGACTACTGGATGGATTATCGTGAAGGTGATTTGCGGATTAAGGCTGATAAAAATCTGGAGGACAAGATCGAATTTGTAAGCAACGGTTTGAGTGGTCGCTCGACTCTGCAGGAAAAGCCCAAACAGTACGCGACGCTGTTCTACCAGAAAACGGAAGCGTATTTCAAAAAGACCAACGGAGTTATGCTCGGTGATAGTATTACTACAAAAGTGATTCGTATGACAGCGGATAATCTAAATCAAAAAGAACAGATCGTGCTTAACAAATCGGCGCTGTTGTCATGCGAGCTTGAGGATTTATTGAAATAATTTTTGTATGAATAAACACGAAGGAATTTTCGCCTACAAAAAGGAAAGCGCGCAGGGGCTCATTGATAAGTTTGATCCTGACACGCGCGTGCTTGTGACGATTAAGGGTCGTGGTCAAATGGAGATGACGCTAAGAGAACTATCAAGACAGATTGAGACATTGCGCGCCGAGGACATCGGACAGGATGCGATAGAAAAAATAGAGGTGTGCGAAGTATCGAGAAAAGACAATTCGAATTTGCCCGCAAGATCCTAATTCACACTTGAGAAGATTTATCTCTATGTCCAAACAATTTTTTAAAGACGCGGTGGGGTGGGGGTTTAACCTCTGGCTTGTCGGGTATGCTTTGGGAATAATTTTTTTTGCTCTTGTTCCGCCCAACACGATTGGTTGGATAATCACGCCGATCTGCACAGCTCTCACGCTTTGGATTCTATTCAAAAAAATAAACGGGACGTTCCGTTATTATTTTTTCGTGGCAATCGTTTGGCTACTAATTGCTGTTGTTTGTGACTACTTCCTCTTGGTCAAAGCCTTCAACCCAACGGACTATTACAAGTTCGATGTGTATCTTTATTCTCTCTTAGGGTAAATACCCCGCAGCTTGCTGCGGATGAAAATGGTATCCTGTCCGCATGAGTCTCTACCTACACAAAAGCCACAATGTAAGC
>JAGVQB010000035.1 GCA_020051955.1 bacterium
CTTGTGAGAGGTGTCACAGACAAGAAGTTCTTCCTGTTCCGAGTGTCGAAGATCTATGGATAGACGGGGATGCTCCACAGGATTTACGTGTGATCCGTCAGTTGGGGGTCAGGTCTTTAACTCGCACTTTCCCCATTTTCCAGACAAATTCTACGAGACTCTCGATCATCAATAATCAAAATTCCCAAAAAGTGCGAGTTAAAGACCCCCTCACGAAAAAAGCAACCAGCGTTGGTTGCCTAGTTGATCCAGATTGGTGACACATGACCGTGACGAGCAACTGCCCGCCCGAGCAGTTCGGCGCCGCGAGCGAGCATTGGCGCATCACGAGTTGACGCGCCTTCTGGGAACGGTGTCTCCACTACGACCTTACGATGCCACACACTATCTCCATTGCCCGTTCTCGTCAACGCACACCAGCCTCAAGCGTCGCGACTGGCAAATACAATCCCTCTGCCTCGCGCGACCACCAAGCGCCAGTTGACTTACGTTCCTCAGGAGTCGTGAATCTATACTTGTATAATGCCGCGCGCAGTTGAAGCGGCCTCTCGCCGTTGAATGGATCTTGAGCGAGAAGCCCAAGCACTTCGGGCCGCGCCCGAAGCAAACTCTCCGCGAAATCTACAAACCACTGGTTCTGTTCGTATGTTGATCGCGCCGCCAACCACATTTGCCAATCGAGTCTTGGTTGAAATAGAGCCACAAAGGGCGGACGGCGATTCACGTCCCCTGGCTTGTACTTGAACTCGTAATCACTCCACGTCTCACCGTCCATGATCCCTTGCAGAACAATCTCGGGCCTGCTTGTTGTCATGCGAGAAAAAAATCCATAACTATTTACGATACGTAGTGACGTTGGGGTGCCAACGATCGTTAAAGTCAAAACAACCCCAGCGACAATCTGTGAAAAACGAACCTGTGCTTTGCCTGCTCGCGACACGTAACGTTTCGGTGACCGATTAAAAAACCGATCATCAAACAAAAGTAGCGCGAGAATTATCGCCAGCAAATTATAAAAAGCAAAATTACCAGTGATGCCTATCCAAACCTGCAAAACAATAAAACAAAACGCCGCGAAGAATCGCAATCTGCGCGGAGCAAAAACCAAAAATGGAATCACAAGCCCCACAACGAGCATTACCAAAGCGACAATGCGATCCAACCACCAAGGCATCTGATGCGCGAACCATGAAACCGCGTTTGGCAGAGGTTGAATCCAATAATGGAAATCAAGAACGGAAATATCGGGAATGTTGTAAGCCCCACTTGATAGTATCGACACCCCAAACCCGATCATTATTCTAAACACGAGCAAGCGGTAAAGCCACACAATTAAATGAGGCGCGTCGTGCTTATCGCCAAACCTCGTTGGCGCGAAAAACATCGCGAGAAACCCAACCTCAAGCAAAAGCATGTCCCATGGGTAACTCATGAACGTTTGGCCTGTGTAGCAAACGGAAAGATACAAAATCCAGAGCATGAAAAAAATTGGGACAAGCTGGATACCAATGACAGCAAGCACCGCGAAGACGGCGCCAAGAACCGCAAGAAACCCCAAAAATAAATCAGCGTGAGAAATCCACGCGAGAGTTGGAAACTGAAATATCGCTTGGTTCCCAAAAGCCTCCCTTGCTCCATCAAGAAACTCCCCCACTGGAAGAATTCCATTCTCGCCGACAAGCCCTGGAATCTGAACATAAAAAGAAACAAACGCGATCAAGTAAATCAAACCCAGAAACCGCAAAAATAATCGTCGAGTAAAAAAATAAGTCGCTGGCTCAATCTCGCTCCCCCACAAAAAATGCGTCGCCTTCGCGGTACACGACCTGCACGCGCTAATAATCTTGTAGACTGTCTCTGACAGAAACGCGAATGGTGGCAGGTGAAGATAAAGCCATCGGTACCACCTCTTTCCTGGCGAGTTGGCAAGAAGTTCAAACACGCTTCGCGCGCCACGGAACACCACGCCGCGTGAGTCAATATATTCTGGAGATGTTTTATCGTCCGCGTTCTCAAACGTGCGAAACTCCACGCTACTGCCAACCAACTTTTTCCAATACTGCGTCCAGTGTTGGCACAACCCACAACCGCCGTCATAATAAAAAATGCCTTTCATATTTTTACACACTCTAAAACCCACGGCCGCCAATTTCATCCTCCTTCAAAATTTTTCCAATGCAATAGATGGTCATGGCTGTCAAAAAGAACGGCACGATCCAATCGAAATAATTTAGAAACCAAAGCTCACCCTCGTACACATATTTCACGAACACAAACTCATAAACCAAAACGCTCAACATAGCATCGACCATAACGATGAATGGTTGTGCCATTGAATGAGTGCGGAAGTAAATCGCAAAAGCGATGCCAAACAAAAACACGACGAGCGCGTAATGAATCAACAAGTACAAAGCTCGTGGTAAATCCCCGCCCGCTCCGAACGTCAAAATAATTATGAGCCAAGGAATAAATGCCGTGACTGAAACTGTTATAAAATTAGTTGATCGCGCTGGCATAGAGAAGAAGGTTTTATCAAAATGAATAATAACAAAGTCACGACACATTTGACAGCATTATTACTTGGTGTAGAATCCACACTAATATGACCACTCCAAATCAAAACATCAAAGTCGCGGTTGACGCAGCTATTTTTACAATTAAAAACGATTCGCTCCAAATACTGCTCATCCAAATGAAAAAAAACCCTTTTACTGAATCGTGGGCTATCCCTGGGGGCATGATCCAAAACGACGAGACGACTCTTGATTCCGCGTTGCGAATTTTAACAACCCAAACTGGTTTGAGAGGCGTATTTCTGGAACAGCTAAAAACTTTTGACGATCAGACGCGTGACCCAGCTGGCCGAGTGATAAGTGTAGCGCACTGGGCACTTGTACCTGACCACGACATACAACTCAAGACAACTGAAAAATACGCTGACGTTAGGTGGTGGAATGTCAACAAACTTCCCAAACTTGCCTATGACCACGACCTCATTGTGAAAGAAGCGCTCGCGCGCCTGAAAAGCAAAATCCAATACACGAACATCGTTTGGAGTCTTTTGCCTGTTGAGTTCACACTCACTCAACTTCAACATGTTTATGAGATCATCCTTGGCAATGCAATGGACAAGCGCAACTTTCGCAAACGGATCAGTGATCTGAAACTCATCCGCCCGGTTGGGAAAAAATCAACAGGCGCCGCGCACCGCCCAGCAGAACTCTTCAGTTTCCGCCAACGGAAGCTGGATTATGTCGAGATAGTGTAAACATCCGTTGACCTTCTGACCATTTTCAGCTAGGTTGTCGCCTTCAACAACAAGGAGGATGGGATCAATCTGTCGCGTTCTCACAACGCGCCAGATCCTTCCCTTGAACCCCGGAGATGCAATGGAAACTACAGATGAGATCATCACCCTCACCGGCTCCGACGCGCTAATTGTCATTGATACTCAAATCGCTTTCATGGCGAAGCTCGGTGGTGGTCTGGGTATCCCCTTTGCGCACACGATCATCCCGACCATTCTGCAAGTCATGCGTCTCTTCAGGCGAAGGCAACGAATCGCCACCCTGGATATGCACCCACTGGGTCACATCAGTCGCCTGTCAAGCTACCTCTACCGTACCAGTGGAGAGATTCACCTCAAGCAAGTGCTTGCAAACAAGATCTGGCTCTCGCCGAAGGCACAGTTCACGCTTGCACAGCTTGCCGAGGAGCTCCGACAACTTCCGGGCAACAAGCTCTACGTGTGGAACGATCATGCTGGGGTGGAGACGGAAGAGTGCCAGATGCACCCCGCTCTATCCAAGAACGCTTTCTGGTTCGTGCTCCTCAAGGGAGTCTGCCCCTGGGTGGATTCCTTCAGTGCCTTCCGCGACAACCGCTGGCACAGCACGTACCTCGCCCACTTACTCAAGTCAATGGGCGTCAAGCGAGTCTTTCTGATGGGGCTCGCCTATGACTTCTGCGTAGGTTTCTCCGCAGAAGACGCGGCCAAGGAAGGTTTCGAGGTGTATATCATCACTGACGCCACAGCAAGCGTTGATCTACCTGCCAACGACGACACCGGATACCCGGGATCAGTTGCGGCCATGAACGCCAGGCTGGACGACTGGGGTGTAAAGCGCGTCCTTTCAAGCCAGTTGCGAGCGAATACTCGCTGAACCTCTTGCTCGTCCGGTCGGGTTCCAACGAACTCGACCGGCGAGCATTTTCAAAATCAAGAGACGTGCGATCGAAACAAACTCGACAACAGGTCTCTCCTCACGAGCTGTAAAAATTCGCGAGGGACGCCCCTTCAAAACCCAAAGGCCAAACATGGAACACGCAATCTACCCCTACGGCTCCACACAAATGGTGTTCAAGGGGCCAGGTATCGTTGCCTCTGACAACGGCCGTGAGAAGTCCGCGACACTGCGAGAAATCGCGACGCGCGTCTACGAATCACGAACGGGATCCCCTGACCACGTCCTTGTGATCGGTGGCGACGGATTCATGCTTGACCAAATCGAAGCGCACGCTGATCTTCACCTTCCTATCCTCGGTCTCAATGCTGGCACGCGCGGTTTCCTGCTCAACAGCGGGTCAAATCAAGAGATCGCTGACAGGCTCGCGCGCGGCGCAGTGAACGTCTATCACCAACCACTCCTTCTTGTTGAGGGAGTGACAAGCAGTGGCGAGACGTTCCAGGCCTTCGCCTTCAACGAGGCGTTCGTGCGAGCAAGCACGCAGCAAAGCGGGAGGATGCGGGTCGCCATTGATAGCACTGTCCGATTCGATCCGCTTAGCGGCGATGGGCTGATGGTGTCAACTGCCGCTGGGTCAACTGGCTGGGCAATGCAAAAGGGCGCTGTGCCGATCCTCATCGGGACCCCGCAAATCCTTCTCACAGGAGACGCGACTTCTTCCAAGCGTGGTCGCTTTTCCTGGGCTCCGCTCTCCAGTAACTCAAGGGTTGAAATCGAACTTCTGAATCGCGACAAGCGACCGATGTACTTGGTAGTGGATGGAAAACCACGCCAAGAGATCCGCTCGGTAACAATCCGCATGAGCCACACGCGCGCGATCGAGCTCGCGTTCTTCCCAGAAACTGATCTGGCGGAGAAGCTCATGCAACTTCACTTCCCTTCCTAGTCGGAGGCAACGATGGACTTCAAAGCGCGTTGCGTGCGCGAGAAGATTGTACAGAACCTGGCGGACGTGGACTTCTACAAGCTCACGATGCTCCAGTTCATCTGGAACTTTTACAGAGAGACCGTCGTCACGTTCAGGTTCAAGAATCGGACAAGCGTCAAGCTTCCGGACTACATCGATCTGGACGAGCTGAGGGCACGGTTCGCACGCGTCACGAAGATGCGCTTCCCAAAGTGGTGTCTCGTTGATCTCAAGAAGAACTACGGGCACCTGTTCAAGCGCGAGTTCCTCGACTGGCTTGGCACCCTCAAGTTGGACATGCCGCGCGTGGGAGTGACGCCAGATGGAAACCTGCTCGTGGAAATTACAGGGCCCTGGGCGCAGGTCATGCTCTGGGAGACGATCACAATGTGCGTCGTCAACCGATTGTACTTCCTCGCGAAACTGCGCGAGCTGAATCTCAATGAACGTGACGTTCTCGCGGAAGGTCGCGCGCGAGCAGTGACAAAGTTCGATTTCCTAGCGCCACACCAAGGCCTGACTTTCGTTGACTTTGGCACGCGCCGCAGGTGGAGTTACGCCCATCATCAAGACGTTCTACGGGAGGCAATCCGCAGAAACCCGAGGCAGATCGTAGGTACTTCCAATGTCCTGCTAGGTCTCAAGATAGGACTCCCCCTTGTTGGCACAATGGCTCACGAGCTAACAATGGGCCTGCAGGGTGTGTACTGGCTACAGGATGAGGGGTCTCCAAGGCTTGTCTCGCAGAGGATGCTCTGGCGCAAGTGGGCGTCGTTCTACAACGGCGAGCTGACAATCGTTTTGCCAGACACCTATGGCAACGACTTTGGTCTTGAGGACTTTAAGGAGTTCGCGGCTCAATGGGTTGGAGTGCGCCATGACTCTGGGGACCCATTCGAGTTTGGCGAGAAGGTCATCAACTTCTACGCCGCGCTTGGAATCAACCCTAAGGACAAGGCCATCGTCTTCTCTGACGGACTAACTGCCGAGGTGATGATCGGTCTGTGGACTCGCTTCAACGATCGCATTCGCGTGTCGTTTGGATGGGGAACACACCTCACAAACGATATGGGGTTCGACGTTTGGGTGGATGGGAACCGCGGCCTCAAGCCACTGCCCATCGTCGTGAAGCTCGAGGAAGTACTACTCGGCGACACGATGATTTCGACGGTCAAGGTGCCAGACAACCCAAGCAAGGCAACAGGATCGCCCGACAGCGTCAGTCGGGTCATCAGCAAGACAGGGCAGAACATGAGTGCGCACAAGGCAGTCGTTTGCGAAGTTTAGACGATCACACGCGAGCGAGCTGGATACCAATGGTGTTCAAGCTCACTCCTTTTCTCCGCTTGCCGAAAAGTTTCGGCTAGCGAAGGTGAGGGAGACGTTCTGATGGAACAAAGCCAACTCGTACATGGTTCGGGACAGATGCGCGCGCAGTCGATCTCTATCCAGGTGAGCGACCGCGAGCAGTGCAATGCCGGATGCAGGTTCTGCATCAGCCGCACAACGCCCGGCACTGCGAACGTCGATCGCAAGAGCGTGAAGACATGCGACATGCGCAGACTGCGCGTTGGTCTGGGCTATGCCAAACAGCTTGGCGCCACTCACGCGATCCTCACAGGACGTGCTGATCCAACGCAGGAGTATGAGCAGTACTTGTGCGACCTTGTCAGCGCGGCCCGCGAGTATCTTCCGCTGGTGGACATGCACACCAACGGGTCCCTGATGTTGCCTGGCAACCCAGGGCAAAACCTGCTCAAGAAGTTGCGCGACGCTGGTCTCACGATGATCACGCTCTCAATCGCGCATCAAGACCAGGAAAAGAACCGCCGCCTCATGGCTCAAAAAGCCAGCGCGGCTGGTCTCATCCCGATCGCGCGCGACCTGGGGCTCCTGGTGCGCGTGTCCTTGGTCGTCAACCAAAAGGGGGTGGCGACTCTACAAGAACTCGTTGACTACATCCAAGCGATGGGAAATCTGGGCGCGCAGATGGTCGTTGTGCGTGAGGTGTGGAGGCCAGAGACCTACGGCGACTTGAACAAGGTTGTCGCGGACTGGAATTACGAGAACCGAATTGACATCGGTCCTCTGCAGGAAGACTTCCACCAGATCGCTCGTGACAGACGCAACACCTACGGCCTGCGAGAAGGCAACCCACTCCCCTGGGGAACGCCGGTGTTCCTGATGGGCGGGGTCTTCAAGGACCCAACCCACGGCGTGAACATCACGTTCGCGCGCTGTGAGGAAGCGAACGTGGGCTCTGTCATAAAGTCCATTGTGCACAAGCCCGACGGTCACGGTTACCGCAACTGGGATCACAACGGCGACATACTGTACTAGGACGCTGAACAACTCGGATGAACTGAACACCAACGGTGCTCAACCTCATCCCTTTTCTCTGCTCGCTCACATTTAGGTGGACGCGCGAACGAAGGAACACAACATGCCTCTCAAGCCTGTCACGCTCAACGAAATGAACAAGTGCGTTCAATGGATCACAAAACTGGTTCGCGCCTCGGGCGCAAATGGAGTTCTGGTTGCGCTTAGCGGCGGAGCAGATTCCGCGCTCGTGCTGGCGCTGTGCGTCAAGGCGCTGGGAGTAGAGAACGTATTGGCAGTCAACATTCCAATCGAATCAATGCCATCAGCGCAGGAGGACGCGTACAGAATCGCACGCTGGCTCAACGTTCGTATAGAGGATTGCTCAATGGACATCACTATGAGGACGTTCATGGTGGAATCGAAGTTGGGCAGTGACGGGGCATTCAAGCGTCTGAATCCAAAACGCATGGCGGTTCTCAACGGAAACGTGAAGGCCCGCCTGCGCACAACCCTTGCCAGGGCTTGGGCAGAGGCCAACGGGCTTCTCTTCGCCAACACATGCAACTGGTCAGAGAACGCTGTTGGATACGAGACCAAGGGTGGCGGAGACGCTGACGGCGATTTCGCTCCGCTCGCCCAGTTCGTGAAGGCAGATGTTTGGGCGATGTTGCGGATGCTGGGTGCGCCGCAATGGATCATCGACAAGATCCCCTCCGCGGACATCGAGCCTGGTCAGAGCGATGAGGCAGACATGGGTCTCACCTACACCGACCTGGATCAGCTCGCGGGTACGCTCGCGACCGAAGGAATGGTGGGTGTGGATGATCTAACGGAGATCGACACCACAAACCGAAAGCGATTCCTGCGCATGGTCACTCACAGCGTCCACAAGCGCTCTCCGATGCCGGTCTTCCCCCGCAGGGGATTCAACTTCAAGAACTAGCCCATCAACCGCTCACGCCCGCCAGCGTCCTCTGACCCTGGCGTTTTTTCTTTGTCGGGGTCAGGTCTTAAACTCGCACTTTCATCATTTATCAGTCATTTCTCTCGCTTATTTTTTCAGAATCTTTCGAATTGTCGACTCGGTTAAACGAAGAATCTTCGCGATCTGCGCGTTCGAGTATCCGCACCGCTCGTGCGCAAACGCGATTGCGTCATTCCTAGATTTTTTTTCACACACATCCTCAAAAATATCTTTGAGCGCGGGTCGTCCAATAATCCTTTCCGCCTTTGGCACCTCTTTCAAATCCTCTACCTCGCCCGCGGACTCCCACACAGAATACACAAACCGCTCCGAGCCAATGATCACCCCCTTGGCCGATTCCTTTATCGGCAACCCTTTCCGAATTCCTTCTGTTACAAATTCTTTGAATTGTTGAATAGCCTTGGTTTGATTGCTAGAAAAAAATTTCAGTAGCCAATCTGTTGTCAGCCACTTGGGTGAGGGATCGATCCCCACCATTGCCCTGTAGCTACTCCATTTCCAATCCTCTGGACGCGCAACAAGACCAGCACGGACTGGATTCAAAACAATATATCGCGCCACCTCGAGCAAGTACGTTTCCTTTTCAACAAGGAACGCCTTGAACCGACCTTGGAACAAGTGACCGACCGTTGAGTTTTGTCTGTTGAACCGGCTGGTGTAAATCCCGTTGAGGTCACGCATGCCTTTTGAAAGGTTCCCGTCGGGTGTTTCAATTGCTAGGTGAAAGTGGTTGTCCATCAGGCAGTACGAGTGACAAAGCCAGTTATGTTTTTTGATGATTTCTCTCATCGTCTTGAGAAATATTTTTCGATCGATGTCGTTAAGAAAGATGGGGGCTTTTTTGTTTCCACGCACAGTAACGTGGTAGAGCGCGCCAGGAAATTGGATCCTAAGTGGTCTGGCCATATGAAAAAAAGGTAACAAATGATACGAAAGTGCGAGTTTAAGACCTGACCCCGATTTGGGAAACGAACGTTTTCAGATATAGGCTCTCGGGGAAATATATGCTGGTTGGGTGATCGCTGGACTGGTGGAGTGTTTGAAGAATTGAGAGGCGCACACCTGCCTGAACGCTCGCGCGGCGTAGAGCAAAAACCATGTCCTCTTCGCTCAAGTGCGCGGAACAACTTGAGGTCACAAAGACCCCACCGTCTCGCACGAGCCTCATACCTGCTCGGTTCAAAAAGTGATACGCCTTCTTCCCCGCCTCCGCGTCCTTGGAAGATTTGATAAGCGCCGGCGGGTCAAGAACCACAAGATCGTACGACGGCTTGTCGTGTTCATTGAGCCACTGGAACACGTCAGCTTCTTCTGTTGTAAAAACCGATTCGCCGATTTGATTAAGACGCGCGTGTTCGCCACAAAGCTCAAGCGCGGGCGCGGACAGGTCAACGTTGTGCACACTTTTGGCGCCTCCCAACATCGCGGCAACACCAAACGCACCAGAGTACGAAAAAAGATTCAAACACTCACGTCCCTTTGATAACCCAGCCACAGCATCGCGCGCGTCGCGTTGATCCAAAAAGAAGCCAGTCTTCTGTCCGCCGAGTGCATCCGCAACGTACGCCCGTCCGCGTTCCAAAAAAGGCGCGCACCCTTTCACCTCACCAAACCGCACCGCAACAACATCAACCAAACCATCATCTTTGCGCACGCCGATATCGCTACGTTCAACGATCACCCTGGGATCAAGCGCGTTTTTTATCGCCGCAACAATCTCCTCGCGTAGATTATCTAACCCAGCAGTCGCGATCTGAAATACAGCAACGTCGCCGTACCGATCAACAACAAGCCCAGGCACACCATCCGCCTCTCCAAACAACACTCTGTACCCAGTTGTGTCCTTTTTCCCAAACCCCATCAACTTCCGCCGATCCATTGCCTCACGCAAGCGCGCGACAAACCATTTTTTTTCAATGACAACTTCTTTCCAATCGAATACCCGCACCGCGATTGAAGAACGACTCGAGTACGTACCAACCCCATACACAACATCATCCTCATCAACCACTCGCACAAGCCCGCCGTGTTCAACTCCACTATCCATTCCGACGATTGCGCCAGAAAAAATCCACGGGTGTTGGAAGTGTAAACTCGCGGTGCGTTTTGAAGAGATAACAATTGTTGGATACATAGTGGGTCTGTTCCCGAATTCGATGAGATTGCGGCGCGCGGGGAAGACAGCCTCCGAGACGTAGGTAAATCCTACGGCGAGGAGGTGTCGGGGTCCCTGCAAGCCGCAAGATCGCGAATTCGGGAACAGACCCATAGTGTGACTATTGTGCCACTATATGATCGAAAACAAAACCCACCAAGTTTCCTTAGTGGGTTATGGCGCCTAACGGAATAATGGGTTGCCTGGGTGAAAGAGTAATGCTCTGGGTTTTCGTAGATCCGCGAGCGCGCGATGATGGCAGCTTGTCGAATCCACCATGTCGTCAACGTGGGCGGGTAAAACCGGATGGTTCTATTGCCGTGCAAAGCACGACATTCTCGAACCTATGGATGGTTGTTGAACTTAGGGCTCACCCATCACTCTGCTAGGCAATTAAAATATACCATGTCGGCGAAGAATTCACATGCACAGGATATTCACATCTCTCCGACTTTTGCAGAGGTCCCTTAAACGCCCTCGCCAAGCACATAACGATCAGTGATCTTTTCGTAAGCGAAAATTTCTTCGTCATTGAAAAACCGTTTCAGTTCCGCGTCGGCCGCCTCTATTGAATCAGACGCGTGAATCAAGTTTGACGGAACGTTCATCGAAAGGTCAGCGCGAATCGTTCCAGCGTCAGCTTGTCTTGGATTTGTCGAACCGACTATTTTTCGAACTTCAGTGATAGCCTCAAATCCCTCAAGCACAAGCCCAACAACCGGAGTCTGCATCATAAATTTTTTTATGTTCGCGAAAAACGGTTTGTCAGATAGATGCGCGTAGTGCTCATCCAAAAGCTCGTCTGTTAAACGGATGAATTTGAGGCCGACGATTTTCAATCCTTTGAATTCAAAACGACGAATTATCTCTCCCAAAAGATCGCGTTGAAGCGCGTCTGGTTTGAGAAGAACGAGCGTGCGTTGGATGTCGGACATAGTGGGAAGATGGGGAGGTGGTTAGGTGGGAAGGTGATTAGCTGCAAGGTGGGGAGGTGTAGGAGGGTTAGGAGGGGGAAAAATACTGAAGAAAAGATAGCATGCGAAAATTAGAACGGCAAGGGACGCGAAGTAACTTTTGGCTCACCGCCATTGGACAATAACAGTACATCGCCGTCTAAATCCGTTCGAAAAATACGCGCGCCAATATCCATTAGTCGGCTCACAATTGATGGATGCGGCAGTCCGTATGTATTGTCACGACCTACAGAAATCAGCGCGACTTCAGGTTGTGTGCGCGCCAAAAAATCATAACCCGTTGATGTAATACTGCCGTGATGCCCAACCTTGAGAACATCAACATCGCCAACTCGAGATTCAATTTTCTCTTCAACCTCTGTCTGCGAATCCCCAGTCAACAAAATGCTCGTTTCATAATACTCAAGCAGAACAACCAACGAAGTGTCATTCCTATCTTCTGGATACTCCCCCTCAAGCGTTTCGTCAGGCCAAAGAACACTGAACTTTGCCTCGCCCACAGAAATCACATCGCCATGTGAGAGCAATCGAAGCACCGCGCCTTCGCTGGTAACTCGAGAGGAGAATGCCAGTGCCTCAGGGGTATGAGATCCAGCGCCAGTCTCATAAACAGTCGCCACTTCATAGCGATCAAGAACCGACACCAAGCCACCCACGTGATCAGCGTCAGTGTGAGTAGCAATGATCGCGTCAAGCGAACGATCCCACGGCGGCAAAATCGCGCCAAGTTTAGAAAGCACAGCGTCGCTTGGTCCCCCATCAATTAAAAATTGCTCACCGCCTGGTAGCTCAATCAGAAAAGAATCTCCCTGGCCGACATTTAGCATCCAGAGTTTCAAAGGACGCTCGTGCCACGGCAATGTTTGCGCGCTTGCGAAACACCAAAGCAAAAACGAGAGTGCGAAAATAATTACTACGATGCAAATCGTCGTGACACGCTCGCGATCAAAATAATAATTTGAGGGTTTAACGCGACGCATAAAATTTATAAAGCCCGTACGCAAGCGCGACTGCGGTCGCGACCGAAAGAATCTGCGCGTAAGCTGGTTCGATAAAAGCAAACGGGATCGCGCCAAAGAGACTGATTATCGTCAAGACGAAATATGAAATCCCCCACGCTGGCAAAAGCGCGAGCGTGCCAATGTGTATGCTCACGACTGCACCAAGCAAACCGAGAGCCGTCAGCGCCATCGCGTAAACAACAAACGGCAGAACGAGCAGATTCGCGAATGGGGCAACAAGCGAGACCTGTCCAAACTGCCACAACAGGATCGGCATCGTGATGGCGATCGCCACAAGCGAGCCCGCGAACGATTGACGCAAACCAAAACTTTTTGGAATGAACGCGAGCCGCTTGCTCATTGGATCAGTGAGAGTAAGGATCGCTGACGTAGCCGCGAACGAAAGCTGAAAACCAACATCGTGTAGAAGCGACGGGTTTACTAAAAGCATCAGGCTTGCCGTCAAAAGAATTATGTTCAACAAATAACCTCTGCGCGATATCCATTTTTGTACGACAAACAAGCTACCCATAATGCCAGCGCGCACAACCGCAGGTGTTGCTCCAGCGGCAATGACGTATACGAAAAGTAGGATCGAGGTGAGTATGAGCCCGCGACGGCGACCAACGCGAGTGGTAAGAATCCACGACAAAAACATCATTGAAAAAATCGAAACGTTAAACCCGGACGCGGCAAGAATATGCGATGTGCCAGTCGCACTGAAATCATCTTTGAGATCAGAAGATAAGCTCGAACTTCCACCAAACAAAAGCCCTGCCAAAAAAGACGCGTGCGGCTCTGACATTGACATCTTTAGACGCTCCAACAAAAAAGTTTTGAGAGAAAGTATGGTGCCACCCAGCGAGAACCCTTCAGTGTGGCGAACATCAATGTACTCAGGGCGCGCGCATACAGCGAGTATCCCGTGGCTTTCAAGATATTTGTCATAAGCAAAACCCTCAAAGGGTTCTGGCTTTTGCACGCGACAATTAAACACAATCTCATTACCGTATTCGATTGAGGGGTACAAAGGCGCCCACACAAGCAACCTTCCTGCGACAGACGATTGAGCAAGCACGATGTTTTTCAGCACAACCCTCTGCGTATTCGCTCGCCTCTCAACTTCAGCGTCAACCACACCTTCAACACGAACAGCTGAGCTAGATGCCTGCGCGACCGTTGGCACATCCTCGCCAAAATCAGTTTGCGTGACTCGAAAAAGCGCGAACAGAAAAATGGTCAAGAGAATGAAAATAAACCGTGCCTGCTGGTCTCGCGCAAAAACCGCGCATGTTAACGCAAGGGCACAAACCAGAAGTAACCCTCCCCACCAACTCGCAGGAATAATTCCGCCCGCGAATATCCCAAAACAAAACGTCGCCAAGGAAATGGCGAGCGTTTTAGATGGGCTTGAAAGCACGTGCCTAACATTCATACTTTCCCAGTCCGACTCCCTGATACTTGAATCCATACTTCGCGAGATCCAAATCAGCGAGACAGTTTCTTCCATCAAAAATCCACGGATCAACCATTGCCTCACGCAAAGTCTGAAAAGACACCTCACGAAACTCCGGCCATTGAGTCAGCACGACTAAAGCGTCGGCGCCTGACGCCGCATCAATCGCTGTTGGCGCAAACTCAACATGGTCAGAAAGAACTCGTCGAGCATTGTCCATTGCTTGAGGGTCGTACACTGCCAAGTCAGCTCCAGAGGCATGCAGACGTTGAGCGATGTCGATGCCTGCTGATTCACGAATGTCATCAGTCTGATCCTTAAACGCAAGCCCCCACACCGCGATTCGACGTCCCTTTAGAGACCCCAGCTCCTGAATTATCTTTTTGAAAAATCGCTCGCGCTGTCGGTTGTTCACCTCGATCACTGCTGAAAGAAGTTTGAATGTATAGCCGTTGGCACCAGAAATTTGTTCAAGCGCTGACACGTCTTTTGGAAAACACGACCCACCGTATCCAATCCCAGCTTGCAAAAAATGTTTACCAATCCTTTTATCCAGCCCAATCCCATGCGCGACATCACGCACATCCGCGCCAACACGCTCCGCAAGATTCGCAATCTCGTTGATGAAAGAAATTTTTGTGGCAAGAAAAGCGTTAGCCGCGTACTTAATCATCTCGGCAGATTCGATAGTTGTACAAACGCGCGGGGCAACAATCCCCTCGTGCAAACGATCAACAATCCGTGAAGCAACCTCATCGTCCGCGCCGATTACAACCCGATCTGGATGCAAAAAATCCTGAAGCGCTGTCCCCTCGCGCAAAAATTCTGGAACAGACACGACACGAATCAAGCTCGTTAATTCCCCTTGCCCAGCGTTTGTCATCGCGACACGGACACGCTCAAGGACTCGACGATTCGTGCCAACAGGCACAGTGCTCTTAACAACTATCACCGCCTCGTGATCGAGATACGCGCCGACCTGATCCGCAACAGCAAACAGCGCGGTGAGGTCAGCCTCGCCAGTAATTTTTGGCGGAGTCCCAACGGCTATCGCTACAACATCAGCGCCACCGATTACATTCTTCAAGTCAGTCGTAAACAAAATATTGCCAGACTCCTGCGCGCTTTTCATTGCCTCACCAAGCCCTGGCTCAAAAAACGGAACCTCGCCACGATCAAGCCGCGCGATTTTTGCCTCATCAACGTCAACGCACGCGACCGCGACACCAAGCGAAGCAAAACCAACGCCCGTTGTGAGCCCAACGTAACCAGTGCCAATCATTACGAGATTCATACGCATGAGAGCTTATCAAAACCGCGTAAAACAGCAAACCCGCCGTTGAAAGCGGGTTTACCATGATCCCGGATCATTGAGCCACATAATCACAGGTCGTGGTGGACCTGACGGGATTCGAACCCGCAATCCTCGGTGTCAAGACGAGTGAGGTTGCCTTTACCTCCACAGGCCCAATTGATCCGGGGTAAATAAAAACCCCCAACCGTTTTTTCGATCATTGGGGGGTTTTATTGACACCGAGATCTGGATAATATCCTCACTCGTCTGAGACTATTACAGCACGTGTTTGGCACAACGTCAACCGTCGATTGTGGAAAACTCACTTTTTAAATCATCGCAACCAAAAAAAGAACCGAACCTACCAAGGGAACTTTTCACCCTTATACCAAAACTGTCCGCTCTCAATTTTGGATCCTGCAAATTTGAAAATGTACTCAGCGGCTTCTTCGGGAGTGAGTTCAGCGTCAATACCGCCCATATCAGTTTTGACTCTACCTGGGTGAACCGAAGAAACGGTAATTTCCCCTACCAAACGGATAGCGAGTGTTCTGGTATACATGTTGAGCGCGGCTTTGGATATTTTGTAACTTGGATATTTCGTGCGGGTCGTGCGATCCAAAGAACCTGCTGAAGATGAAATGTTGATGATGTGCCCTCCGACGTTGACAAGCGGAATAAGTCCTTCGGTAATCTGGATATGACCAAAAAGATTTACCTCCAGTGTTGATCGCAACTTTTCCATCACAACATTTGTATCATCTTCATCTTTCAACACGCCCGCGTTGTTAATCAGTATGTCAATTTTTTTATTCAATCGTTCCACGCTCTGAATGCAATTGCCAATTGTTTCTTGTTTATAAAAATCCAGAGGAAACACCACCAGATCCTCGTGAGAATAATCTATAACTCCTGGGACATAGGTGCCGATAACAAAATCTCCAGCCGCCAAAAACCTCTCTGCCAATGCTCGCCCTAAGCCTTTGTTAACACCGCTGATGAATATTGTTCTCATATCTCAAAAAGTTTTCTCCTCATCTCCTCACGACTTGGCTCGTGGTATTTCGCGCGGATGAGCATTACGCGCAGATCCTGATCAAGACGGTAGAGCTCGCCAGCGTCAACTAGATCCAGCAACTCCTCGAAGCTAACCAGACGAGGAGAAATTTTTTCGCTTTTATCTGGCGCGTTCTCCCGAACCTTTCGCGCGCCTCGCCCGACAAAAACATTGACCGCCCATTTGATTGAATGGTGAACGCAGTGCGAGTAAAGAAGTTCCAATGTCTCAACCTCGTATCCAGTTTCCTCCAACAACTCTCTGCGCATTGCCTCCTCTGGTGTTTCTCCTTTCTCAATGCAACCACCAGGTAAACTAAGAAACGGCTTCGCTACGTGTGACTGTTCCTCAAGCTGGATCAATATCTTGTCGCCAACCACGATGATCGCCTCCGCAGAATCAGCTCGCTCGATCATTTCAAACGCCTCTTCTGATCCATCGAATATCTTTTGGGACCACTGATAAATATCATACCTCACACCCTTGAACACCAATTTTGCGCCGTCAGGAATCTTGTCCATATTATTTTACAACGATGTTTATAATCCTCCCCATCACATACACGACCTTCACAATTTCCTTCCCTTCGAGATGCTTGACAACCGACTCGTTCGCTACCGCCATCTCTCGCGCGACTACCTCGTCAGCGTCTGGCGCGATCGTAATTGTCCCTCGCGCCTTGCCATTCACCTGCACAGCGATCTCAACTGTATCGCGCGCGAGAAGTCGCTCATCAAACTGTGGCCACGCTTGATCCTCGACTAACCCATTCTCACCAATCATCTCCCAACACTCATTTGCGACATGTGGCGCGAATGGACACAAGACAATTAGAAGTCGCTTGGTCTGCTCCAACGATAATGACTTTCCTTCCAACTCGTTTAACAAACTCATAAACGCGGAGACCGCAGTATTGAATTTGAATGCCTCGATATCATCGGAGATTTTTTTGAGATGGCGTTCAAGAACGCTGGCTGTGTTTCGATCTTCGATGTTTGGATTTTGGATTTTGAATTTTGGATTTTTCTCCACCCCATTATCATCAACATACCTCATCACCCTCTCCAAAAACCTTCTCACTCCAACCAGCCCATTTATATTCCACGGCACAGGCTCCTCAAATGGACCCATAAACAAAATGTACATCCTCAACGCGTCAGCTCCATACTCACTCACAATCTCATCCGGATTCACACCATTCCCCTTTGACTTGCTCATCTTGGTTCCGTCAGATGCCAGTACCAGCCCATGACTATGACGCCGCGCGTATGGCTCTGACGCGGGAACAAACCCGCGGTCAAACAAAAACTTATTCCAGAATCGAGAATAAAGAAGGTGCAACGTGGTATGTTCCATTCCTCCGTTGTAAAGATCAACAGGCATCCACTTTTCAAGTTTCTCACGCGACGCGAATGTTGTTTTATTTTGCGGATCAATGTAGCGCAAAAAGTACCAGCTTGACCCTGCCCAGTTTGGCATCGTGTCTGTCTCGCGCTTTGCCGCGCCACCACACTTTGGACACGTCGTGTTCACCCACTCGTCGATCGCTGATAGCGGCGACTCGCCAGTGTCAGTGGGTTCATACTTTTCGATGTCTGGAAGAACAACTGGCAACTGATCCATCGGCACTGGAATCCACCCCCCTGTTCCCTGTTCACTGTTCCCTGTTCCCTGTTCACTGTTCCCTGTTCCCTGTTCCCTCGCGCATCTCTCGCATCTCACCAACGGTATCGGCTCGCCCCAATACCGCTGTCTGGAGAATACCCAGTCGCGGAGTTTATATTGCGTAACTCGCTTGCCATTTACTTTTTCGATCGCCTCTTCAATTGGAATAAGTGGGCAATCAACAATCGGGAGATTAAACTTTGACGCGAACTCTCTGTCTCTCTCATCATGCGCTGGCACGGCCATAATTGCGCCAGTACCATATCCACCAAGCACATAATCCGCGACCCACACGGGTATCTCTTTTTCGGTCGCTGGATTCACAACACGCAGTCTGGTATCCACGCCTGTCTTTTCTTTCTCGCTATTTGCCCGATCCATTTCACTCTTCGCCAACGCTTGCGATATATACGCGCGCACATCCCCGCTTGCTTCCCAACCTTCCGCGATCCATTTTCTTGCGAGCTCTGGGGACACAACCATAAACGTGGCGCCAAAGATCGTGTCAGGACGAGTAGTGAAAACTGGGATGCCTGCAGTCCCCGTACCGGCAACCCCCCTTGATCCCCCCTTGGGAAGGGGGGAGAATTCAAAAATTATTTCCGCCCCTTCGCTCTTCCCTATCCAGTTGCGCTGTTGCGTTTTGATCTTCTCGAGATAATCGACGCCATCAAGATCAGCAAGCAAACGCTCCGCGTACTTCGTGATCGCGATCATCCACTGTTCCTTGTCGCGTTTCTCTGTTGCCCCACCACACCGCTCACACTTTCCATCAACGACTTCTTCGTTCGCCAATCCAATCTTGCACGACAGACACCAGTTGATTGGTTGCTTGGTTTTGTACGCGAGTCCTGCTTTAAAAAATTCCAAGAACATCCACTGCGTCCATTTGTAATACTCCGGATCGGTCGTGTTCACTTCGCGAGACCAGTCAAAACTCAATCCCAATGATTTTAGCTGTCGCTTGAACGTCGCGATATTTTCCGCTGTCACGTCCTGTGGCTTGCGCCCTGTCTTGATCGCGTAATTCTCAGTTGGCAACCCAAACGCGTCCCATCCGATTGGATACAAAACATTAAATCCCTGCATTCGCCGCTTGCGCGCTATGACATCCAACGCTGTGTAACTGCGAGGGTGCCCAAGGTGCAAACCCGCGCCGGAAGGATATGGAAATTCAATGAGGCAGTAGAACTTCGGTTTACCACTGCCATCATTTGCGTGAAAAGCCCCAGTGACCTCCCACCGCTCCTGCCATTTTTTCTCAATTGCTTGATGGTTGTATGACATACTGCGAAATCATACCAAACCCGACGATGTTTCTCCAATTGTATTCGGGGATCGGATGCCCAACCAATCGCCTTTTTCTCTCTTTCCCCAGGGAGTACTAAATAAAATCCAAAACCCAAAGTCCAAAATCCAAACCTGATTATTTCTATTCTTCCTCCATTTGGATTTTTGAGTTTTGGATCTTTGAATTTTTCCTCTCCATTTGGATTTCTTCCCAGGCGTTCCATTGACGCATGCAGAGTTACATGTTAATTTTCGCCCCTGCGCGGTTGGGAATCAACCAGCTGGCGCATGGGAAAGAAGGGAACAAAAATGCCAAGCCCAATGCTGACGGCAACCTTGCTCGCCCTCTCGACGACAGCCCAGGAGATTCAAACCACGAACTCTTTCGACGCGTGGGGAGTCTATGTGCTGGCAGGTGCGTCCATCGTTGTAGTGCTTCTGGCAACCTTGTTGCTGTTGACGCGCATGGCAAACAGAAAGTACGTGCGCTACGTCATTGGTTACATCAATCTGATCGCTGGAACCCACGGGTGTCGCGCGAAGAATCTTGCGGCGCTGATTGTCCGCATCAATGAAAAGTCGCTCGAAGTCGCGCGTGTCGTTTGCGAACAAGACGTGGAACAATTCCGCGATGCCTCGTCGCGATTGGACAGCGTGCTTCATGAGATGCAATCCTCAAAGAGGATGCTACTCGACCTCCTCGAAAAGAGTGGCGCCTACACTCTGAAGGATTGCGAAAACGCGTTTCAGGCTTGTGCAAAGCTCGTTGAGAACGCGGACAGAATTACAGACATATCCGAAGAAGCTGAAAAGCAGATCGACGAACTCCTGGAACTCGCGCGCGACGCGCAAGCGCAGATCAACGCGACAGAGCAAGAGATCGCGCTATGCAATTCGCGCATTTCCCAAGTCGAGGAAACTGGGATATGGGTTGCTGAAGCACGGGCTTCCATCTCAAGCGCGGTTATGGCTCTTGCCAACGCGACACTGGCCGCTGGCGCCAAGCAGATCAGGAGAACATACGAACTTCTCTCTCAAGCCAAGACGCTCGCGAGCGAGGCCGCGGAGATAGCAGAGAACGCGCAACGCGAAAGAGGAAATCTCATCACACGACACTTGAGTCTGCAAGGCGAGCTCGGACGCGTTGAGGAACAGCTCGGGATCGTCGTGGACGACAACAAGAGCGAGGCGCGGCAGGCTCTCGCGCGAGCGAAGAACGAGCTCGACGCGGCGCAGACCCTGTTTAGCCTGGGAAGCCAGAAGTGGGAAGAAGCGCGCAAGCGACTCGATGTCGCGCAAGACGAACTCGGTCGCGCGAACACTCTCGCGCGGACTGGCACCCAACAATAAACCGCGCAATAGGCGCAAGGGGGAGAAGGGAGAGAAGGTGCTTGATCTGTTCTTCGCGATACACCACCAGGTTGTTTTCACAAACAGCAAGCGAATAAGTCTCGAAGACTACGCGTTTGCTAATGCGATGACAATTGCTGAAAGAAGTATCAAGCCACCGATTCGGGACATGCTTGAGAATCAGGCGCCACACAGGCGCCATGAAGCGCTGTACGAATTTCTTGCTGAAGAAGAAATGTGCAGTACCGAGATAACACCCAACGGGTACCTTGAAAGATCGCTTTATGAAGTGGTGATCCTTCATAAGCTCATCGAGACCGAATCATCGGAGGGCCAAACCGGATCAATCAATCGAAGTGTTGCCGTTTTGGGAGGGATGATTCAAAGCAGGCTTACTCGTCTACTCGTCGAACTCGACGAAGAAAACGCACTGGCCATCCTTGAACTGTGCGACCACGTTGCGACGTTGAATAGGAATCGTTGGAAGTCGTCAATATACGGAGCAAGCGCAGAGGCAAAGGTGCTCATAGAACTTGGACGCTGTAAGGATGTCAGACTGTACGAGTCTTCTCTCCTAGACGACGTGCAGTATGGCATTGACGTGATCGTAGAAACACGTGATGGCAAAACCGGCGTGTGCGTAAGCGTGAAGTCGCGCGCAAACCAGCCTGGGTACCTATGTCTTTCCCCGCCGCCTTACAAGGACCTGGCCCAAGACTGGATGAGAATCAAGGAAGGGACAACCGAGTTCAACGAAATATTCCACAGGCAATGGCGCCCTGTACTGCTACAGATTGGCAGGCCACACGATCAAATGGTTAATCTCTCGGTTACGAGGCCCAAATGGGCAATGGCACTCAGACAAGCGCTCTGGAATAACGAGTTCGTTTCCACACTTTGCCTCTGAAACGCAAACGCCCCACACGGAGGGCGTTATTTATTTCCAAATTATCTCCCCCCTTCCTACGTGAGTTGCCTATCTACAGATTACAGATTCTTACAGATTTACAGATTTTACAGATAGTTCAGGCAACCCCAATTTATTTCATCGCGTCCTTAATTCTCTCCAGAGCAATCACGAATGCCGCTCTGCGCAAATCTGTTTTTAGCTCACGAGACCTATTCAAAATCCCAACCGCTTCGCGCTCCATCATTGTTTTCAATTTTTCAAATACCTGTGCCTCGCTCCAATGTTCGCCATTCAGATTCTGCTCCCACTCAAACGTCGAGACAGTTACCCCGCCGGAGTTCGCGAGAATGTCTGGAATAACAGGAACGCCTCGCGCGAACAAAGCATCATCAGCGTCTGGAGTTACTGGTCCATTGGCAAGTTCGAGAATCGCCTTGGCTTGAACGCGCCCCACGTTGTCCTGTCGAATTTGATTTTCAAGCGCGGCTGGGATCAAAAGGTCGCAAGGCTCAAAACATAATTCGCTCCCTTCAAACGTCTCCCCTCCCGCGAACCCGGCAACTGAACCAGTGGATTTTTTGTGCACGTACAGCGCCGCGATATCAAGCCCGTCAGGATTCCTCACGGCGGCTTTTGAATCACACGTCGCGACTATCTTGTGCCCTGCCTTTGACCAAATTTCCGCCGCGTGTTCACCAGCATTCCCAAACCCCTGGATCACAACACGGCATTGCTCTGGCAGACCCAGTTCGCTACGCAACGCTTCGAACACGTAAAACCCGCCTTGCGCTGTTGCTGTTCCTCTACCTTCTGATCCGCCAGCATCCAACGGTTTGCCCGTAATAACCGCGCCGTTCGTTTCTCCTGTCACCTTCGCGTATTCATCCGCCATCCACGCCATTATCTGCGGAGTTGTATTCACGTCTGGCGCTGGAACATCTTTGTGCGCTCCAACAACATCCGCGAGCGCGCGCATCCAACCGCGAGACAATCTTTCAAGCTCGCCTGCTGACAATGTTTTTGGATTCACGCTCACTCCACCCTTACCTCCGCCCATTGGAATATTTGCAACAGCGCATTTTAGCGACATCCAAAACGCGAGTGCCTTTACCTCTTCAATATCAGTATCCTGGTGATAACGAATGCCGCCTTTGTATGGACCTCGCGCGTTATTGAATTGCACGCGGTATCCCTCAAACACGCGCAGGCTTCCATCATCCATTGTGACAGGAATACTTACACGGATCTGACGGTTGGGATAACGCAGGCGCTCAAGAAACTCTGGAGAGAAAAAAGCGAGCTTGGTCGCTCGTTCAAGTTGGTTCATGGCATGATCAAATGGAGTAGGCATAGGGGCGAGGGAGGGAATCGAGGTTATCAAGGTCATCGAGGTTATCAAGGTCATCGAGGTTATCAAGGTCATCGAGGTTACCGAGGTTGGAAAAATGATCTAAGTTGTTCGAAATAACATTGATAACCTTGCCCACCTCGACAACCTCGACAACCTTGTCCCCCTCGACAACCTTCTTCATCAAGAAGTCAGCCAACGTTCCGCATCAAGCGCTGCCATACAGCCAGTGCCTGCCGCTGTAATTGCCTGACGATATTTGTGATCCGCAACGTCGCCACCAGCAAATACTCCTTCAACGCTTGTGCGTGAAGAGCCTGATTGCGTAACAATATATCCTTTCTCATCCAATTCAATCTGACCTTTCAAAAAATCAGTGTTCGGCTTGTGCCCAATTGCGACGAACAATCCATCTGCTGTGAGCGTACTTTCTTCGTTGGTCTTGTTATTTAATACCCTCACGCCCGTTATCTTCGATCCGTCGCCCAACACCTCCCTCACTTCTGTGTTCCAAACAAACTCAATCTTTGGATTGCTCTTTGCGCGTTCCTGCATAATCTTGGACGCGCGCAATTCTTCTCGACGATGAACAACGCGCACTCGCGACGCGAGGCGCGACAAAAACGTAGCCTCCTCAAGCGCCGCGTCCCCACCTCCTATCACAAGCACTTCCTTGTTGCGAAAGAAAAATCCATCGCACGTCGCGCAGATGCTCACGCCATGTCCGCGATATTTATTTTCACCTGGCACATTGAGCCACATTGATTGCGCGCCTGTGCATACTATTACCCCATTGGTCCTATAGGTCCCATTGGTCGTATTCACCACAAATGGTCTCTGTGAAAAATCCACTGCTGTCACATCTTCTAAAAAAATCTTCGTGCCAAACTTCAACGCCTGATTCTTCATTTTTTCCATCAACTCTGAACCCATCAGCCCATCAGGAAAACCTGGGAAGTTCTCAATCTCCGTTGTAAGCATCAGCTGTCCGCCTGGTTGCCCGCCAATACTTTGCCCAGCAAACATAAGCGGAGCCATCTGCGCTCGCGCCGTATAAATCGCCGCGGTATACCCCGCCGGCCCCGAACCGATGATAATTAAATTCTCTGTACTCATACTAAAACCCATAGGTCCAATAGGTCCTATAAGACCTATTGTACGTACTTTCGAATTTTATCTTTTAACTGTTCCTTGGTCATTATCCCAGAAAACTGCTCAACCACTTCGCCGTGCTTAAAAATAATAAAAGTCGGAATTGAAAGTATATTATATTTCTGCGCGATGTCAGAACTCTCGTCAACATTGAGTTTGCCAATCACCACATCTTCCATCTCACCTGCCAGCTCTTCAACGATTGGTCCCATCAAACGACACGGACCGCACCACGGCGCCCAAAAATCCACGAACACTGGCTTATCGGACTGCAATACAGCGGCAGGAAAATTAGTAGAGTTTAGTGTGAGTTCAGACATACTTATCGCAAATTAATTCCTTCAAGTTTAAATTGTTTTGCTTTTTTCTCTTCGCTGTAGGCCTCCATCACGTCACCATCCTCTGGCTTAATCTTGCCTTCGAATAACATCCCGCACTCTTGCCCTGGTTGCCCCTCCTTAAGTTGCGAGCTCCCAAGCTGTAAAGTTTTTATCAACCCCTCACCGACGTACTCTCCGTTTCGAGAAAGACGTAGCTTCGCCCCAGGCATAATCTTCTCACCCTTAATGCGTATGCCGATTATCCAACCTGTGTCTGTCTTGCGGAAGTTTTTCAGAACAACGCACTGCCCTTGTTCGTGGATAATGGTTTCAGACGGCACGCGCTTCTTCAACTCGCCAATCACGTCTTCAAACAGTTTGTAAATAATTTTGTACTGTCGCATATCCACGCCTTTTTCTCTTGCCTGCTCTTCCGCTCCCCCTCCTGGATACACGTTAAAACCTATCAAGATCGCGTGCGTTGCCTGCGCGCTGTTTACGTCAGCGTCAGTGATATTTCCCAACCCTTTCTGAACAACCTTCACCCCAACCTCATCGTGCTGAATCTTGTCGAGCATTCCCAAAATCGCTTCCAATGATCCAAGCATGTCCGCGCGAATAATCAGATTCAAAAATTGTTTCCCATCCTCACCCTCTTTCCCTTCCTCATCCTTTGCCACGTGTTTTATTGATGCCATCTCCTCTGTCGCGCGCATTGACACATCCGTTGATTTTATTTTCTTGAGCGCGCGCATATTCTCTGGCACCTCCATAATATCTCCAACCGCTGGCGCGAGCTTCCATCCAATAATCTTTACCGGCGTTGAAGGCGGCGCTGTCGACAGCGACTCCCCTTTCCAATTTTGCATCGCGCGCACACGCCCGTACTGACACTCGCGCACGCCAAGATCATCACCCAAACGAAGAGTGCCGCTCTGCACCAAGACCGTGGCAATAGGACCAGAACCAGGATTCACGCGTGACTCGATAACCGTGCCAATCGCTCGGCTCTCTGGGTTCGCGACGATTTTATCCTTCTCCATATCTTCAACCAACAACAACATATCCAACAACTCTTCAATGTTCTTCCCTTCCCTTGCCGAGATTGGCACCATAACCGTTTTGCCACCCCAATCCTCTGGCACAAGCCCAAGTTCGGAGAGCTGTGTCTTCACTCGCTCGATATTCGCTTCAGCGCGATCAATCTTGTTTAGTGCCACAACAAACGGCAGTGACGCTGACTTGATAATGTTGATTGCTTCCTTTGTCTGTGGCTGTACCCCATCATCAGCGGCAACCACGAGAATCGCAATGTCCGCGACTTTCGCGCCACGTGAACGCATGACAGTAAAAGCCTCGTGACCAGGCGTGTCGATGAATGTCAGAGACTTTCCATTGCGTTCAACTTGATACGCGCCAATGTGCTGAGTGATTCCACCGGCTTCAGACTCCATCACGTTGGTCTTACGAATCGCGTCCAACAATTTTGTCTTTCCATGATCAACGTGACCCATTACTACGATGACCGGGGGTCGGCGTTTCAAATTCTTTGTCTCTTCCTTTTCAACACGCTCGCGGATTCTTTCCATTCCAGTCGCGTCTTCAGATACCCCGCCGCCTTCAACGCGCAATGCTCGAAACCCCAAATCCTCCGCGATGATAGAAGCTGTATCAAAATCTATTCGCTCGTTGATAGAGGCGAGGATTCCGTTTTTCATTAGCTCCTGCATTAGACGTGGCACTGGCAATTCCATAAGAGACGCCAGATCGCGCACAGTGGTAATTGGCGGAACCATCACCTGCTTGCGTTCGTGCTCTGGGATATCGCGCCCAAGCCCTTGCGCTTTTTGCGCTTCAACTTTTGCCGCGAGACGTTCCTTGCGCTTCATCTCTCCCCACGCCTCCATGATTTTTGTTGCCTGACGATTGTCGACCTTGAGCGCGTGACCGCCAACAGCAAAACCAAGCTCCGGGAGTCTGCGTCGAAGTTCCTCTGGGTGCGCGCGAAGGCGACGGGCTAATTCAGTAATGTTCATAATTTTTCAATGTAGCCGTAGGCTACCTTTCAACAGATAAGACGCTCGAAAGTTTATCGGAAAAAACTATAAGGGTCAATCAAAACCCAATTGGCTCGTCAATCAGACGGCGGTTTTTCTTGGCACGTACACGATCCATTTATTTTCCCAGTATCTGCGCCAGCCCTCAAATTTTCCACATCCGCAATAACACAAACTTCCACGATAACCGACCATCTCTTCTTGCTTTGGGAAGTGAAAAGGCAAAAGGGTCGGCTCCGCCTGCGTCCTACCGCATACATATGCGTCAACCTCTGAAAAAAGCGCCATCTTCATTTCTGTCTCGTCATCCTGTCCAATCTCACGCGTCACAAACGCTGGACAATCATCCGATTCAAGAAGTTCTGGGTAATCTTTCGACAAAACATCGGAACCGTTTTCTCCATTTATCTGTTTTGGAATAACAATCCACCCCTCGTATTCGTTCCAGAATGGATCGGGACGAATCGCGTTTTTTGAATCATAATTTTCGCTTCGAACTAATTGAAACCCTTCGGTCAATAATTCTGGGCGTGGCGGGCGTTCAACCGCGCGTCTATCGTCCTTGAATAATGCTTGCCCAACTTTTAGCTCTGTCTTGTTCGGTCTGCGAACTTTTGTAACTATCAACGATCCATCTTTCCACTTCGCGTGCGCAACCACCTTCTTTTTTTTTGTAATAAATATGACGTGACTGTCAATTAACTTTTCACGTTTTTCAAAATCATAAAGCGTCTCTTTATAACTCCGTTCTGGTAATCTAGATACGCTGAAATTTTTTTCAGATGACATATTGATCCTTACTAGCGTACTGCCTTGAAGGAGGAAACGTCAAAGTAGTTTCAATAACAACATATTTTTGCTTCAATCCCAAAGTAAAGTAAGATGACGATATATGGAAGGTTTCCTACTCATCGACAAACCCGCTGGAATCACAAGCCATGATGTTGTGAATCGCGTGAGAAGAATCACTGGAGAAAAGCGCGTTGGACACGCTGGAACGCTCGATCCGTTTGCGACAGGGCTTTTGATTGTTGGTGTTGGACGTGCCGCAACAAGAGAGATGGAAAAACTTGTTGGACTGGATAAGACGTACGAAGCGGTTTTCGTGTTGGGCGCGAGGTCGGACACGGATGATAGGACAGGAAAAATCGAAGAGGCGCCGATCGGCAACCTCCCCCTACCCGAGGGGGGTATTCAAAAAGTCCTTAAACAATTCGTAGGCGAGATAGAGCAAGTACCTCCAACGTACAGCGCGATCAAAATCGGTGGAAAAAAAATGTATGAGGAGGCGCGCAAGGGAAGACCAATGGAAGCGACCCCTCGTCACGTTACTATTTACTCAATCGAAATTCTCAACACTCAACAACTCAACGACTCAACGACTCAACGACTCCATCTTCGCATCCACTGCTCGAGCGGTACATACATTCGCGCGATTGCTCGAGACCTTGGAGAGGCACTCGGTGGCGGAGGTTATGTTGAGACGCTCCGCCGCACATCTATTGGACCGTTTTTAGTTGATGATGCTATTTCAGTCACGACACAAGCTAAAGCGTGGGGCAACACCACTTCCACCTCCTTTCTCATCCCAATTTCCCAATTTCTCGCGCGCCTTTGACACGAGACCGATACCGATGTTATTCTTTCTTGGCGTAAATCATCAAAAGTTTTGCTGGAAAGTGCACGGACGTGGAAGAAAAACCCTTATTATGCGATCCCCTGGTTTAACACCATTTGCATATTCGACAATTGCCTCACAAAGGGCAGATTTGTTATAAGAGTTTGTTTCCACAATTCGTGAAATCACAAAGGCTTCTCCAGCGGCGAGAAGTTTTATTTTATGAACATCCCAATCATTATTCTCATCCCAATGATACTTAGCACGCTTATCGGCGTCGCATTGGGTTATGAGTTGCGTAAAGCAAAGGCAAGAAAGAGCGCTGATGACGCAGAGACTCGATCAGAACGCATCATCGCGGAGGCGAAGAACAAGCAACAGGAATTAATTCAATCAGCTAAAAACGAGGAGCACGGGTTACTAATCAAGGCCAAAGAAAAGGCGTTGACAATCATTGATGATGCCAAGGCAGAGGAACAAACGCGCCGCCGCGACCTGCAGGATCAACAGCATCGCTTGGAAAAACGCGAAACACTCTTTGACCAGAAGCTCATCGAGATAGAAGACAAAAAAACAAAACTCGATGACCGCGCGAAAGAGATCGAAGAAGTAAAGGAAAAAATCTCAGCGATAAAAAACGAACAAGTCACAAAATTACAAGAGATCGCCGGGCTTAGTCGTGATGAGGCTACTGATCGTCTACTTAAAGAAGTCGAACGCGATTGCCAGGACGCTCTAATGAGCCGACTGCACAAGATTGAACAACTAAACGAAGAAGAGCTTCAGACAAAAGCGAACCAAGTCCTTTCCCTCGCGCTCACGCGTTACTCCTCATCTGTATCAGTTGACACAACCACGACATCAGTCGAGTTGCCAAACGACGAAATGAAAGGGCGCATCATTGGCAAGGAAGGACGAAATATCAAAGCCATTGAAATGCTCACCGGAACCGAGATCATCGTTGATGATACGCCAGAGATGATCACGATCAGTGGCTTTTCCCCCATCCGTCGCCAGGTTGCGAAGCGCGCGCTTGAGGAGCTAATCAAAGACGGTCGCATTCAGCCAGCGAGAATCGAAGAGGCAATCAACAACGCAAAGAAGTCAATCTCGCAAGACCTGCGTAAGGCTGGCGAGGACGCGCTTTACCAGCTCGGCATCCCAGTCTCATCAATTGATCCAAAACTTATTTCGATTTTGGGGCGCATGAAGTATCGAACAAGTTACGGACAGAACGCCCTACAACACTCAATCGAAGTAGGAACAATCGCCGGTATGATTGCCGAGGAGCTTGGAGCCGATGTGTTTGTATGCAAGAAGGGTGGGCTGTTCCACGATATTGGCAAGGCAGTTGACCATGATATGCAGGGCGCGCATCCAGAGATCGGATACAACATCATGAAAAAGTTCGGCTTCCCAGAGGAGATCTGTTACCAGTCTGTCGCGCACCACGATGACCGACCACGCACAATTGAAGGCGCGATCGTGAAGGCGGCGGATGCCATTTCTGGAGCAAGACCAGGCGCGCGTAAACAAAGTTTGGAACAATTTATCCAGCGCATGGAAGAACTTGAGCGCACTGCCGCGGCATTCGATGGAGTTGAGAAGGCATACGCGATCCAGGCTGGCCGCGAAGTACGCGTGTTCGTAGAGCCGCTAAAAATTGATGACCTCACCGCTTACCGACTGGCCAAAGACATCGCGAACAAAATCGAAGCTGAGTTGAATTACCCAGGTGAGGTAAAAGTGACAGTGATCCGTGAGACTCGTGTAATCGAATACGCGAAATAAGACTTGCAAGAAGAGAGATTAGGGGATAGCTTATAGCTTATAGGAGGGACAACAGACGAACTTTCCGAACTACCTCCCTCTCCCTTCCTCCCTCCTCCCTCTCCCTTCCCCCCTCATCCCTCCCCATATGAACAAAGCCGACCTCGCAACGCGCATCGCAGAAAAACTCGATGTGCCAAAAAAACTTGGGGAAGATTTTATCGCGGCGTTTGAAGAACTCGTAACCCGAGCGCTCGTCCAGGGAGATGAAGTTATAATCGCTGGTTTCGGCACGTTCAGCGCTCGCACTCGCAAAGGCCGCGTTGGAGTGAACCCGCAAAAGCCAAGCGAAAAAATCAACATCCCTTCTGTGCTGGTTCCAAAGTTCAAGGCTGGAAAGGGTCTCAAGGATACACTCAAGGGAAAACGAACAATCTAATTTTAAAAACAACCTTCGACATTCGGAGGTTGTTTTGTTTAACGATTTCGAATTATACCTTTACACTCTTATCCTATGGTGGCATGATCTTGCGCAAGGAGGCAACAATGCCAGCAATCGGAATCGTTCGTGGATGGACAATGGGAGCCGTTGGAATGAATAGACATCCTCCATCGGTAACAGTCATCAATGCACTGCGCAATTACGATCATCCCAATTACGCTGATGGTTTCATCGTGACATTCCTCAAGGCAGGAGACGTGTTTTGCTGTCACGTCTCCCATGAGTCACAAGCGCAAGCACAACTCGGAGACGACATCACGTTCCGCCCCGTCGAGGGCGACGAAGACATTCAAACGACACTGCGCGAAGACCGCGTTCTCGTGCGCTGGCGAGACCTTGGGTTGGTCTTTCCAGACAACGGCACCCCACCGCCCGCGCACTTCGTCCTCTTGCGCGTTGATGACACACGCGAACACACAATCAACGCGCTTCGCGCCGCGATCGTACGCGCGTTCGACGACGAAGAGAGTGCGTCGATCTGGGCTCGCGCCTGCGCCGCAAGCCTGACTCTCGGCTGATCGTCTCACCCCCACCCTGCCCATCGCAAGAAACGATGGGTTTTTAAAAACCAAAAAACAGCCTCCGTGTGAGGCTGTTTCGTTAGCTCTCCTTTGGCCGCGTGAACCACAGAATAAGCGCACCAAACAGAAGGAACACGGCACAGGTCAACCAGACACCACTGATCGTCTCGCGAGTATTGGGCTTTCCATGAATCACAAGCCAGATGAGGAATGGAATAATTGCGAATCCCATCCTTCCCAAGAAAGACTGGAGTGAGCCGAACGTTGCGCGGTAACTTGTGTGAACGCGATGTTGTACGAAGGCGCTTGAGAGCGGTTCAAAAAGCCCGCGACCAACCTCGTGAACAAACAGCGCTGGGACGGCAAGCCAGAGCGTGGGAGCAAGCGCGACCAAGCCAAGACCAAAACCGCTCAAGAGAATCGAGAGCGCGATCAAGCCCGCCTCCTGCCCTTGCCTCACGCTGGTGCGGCGCACGAATTGCGATGCACCCACAAGCCCCAGATACATCAGCACCCAAATCCACGACAGCCCCAGCTGACCAACCACTGGCAAGAAAAAGAGCGCCCAGTAGTGATTGAAGGAAACAACCGCGCCAAACACCAGCAACGCGCACACCACCCAAATGAGTGCGCGATTGCGCGTCAACGCGCCCAGGGCAAGACTAAGAGCTCGCACCTCACTCACATATTCAAGTGGCTCGCCGCGACCATTCATTCGCCAGTGCGCGACAGCGGCGGCGAAAACCCCGGCGACAGCGAACGGCACCCAGATTAGACGATAGTCGATAAGCGCGATCGCTGTCCCAACCAATCCTCCGGCGAGCATTATGACCGACTTGATGAGCGACTCAGTGGCGTAGACATGACGCAGTTTCTCCATCTGCCCCTCGCGTGCAAGCGCGTCCGCGATCCAGGCTGTTCCAGCGCCTGAAACAAACGCGCCACCGATTGCAATGATCGCCTCCGCAAGTGCCGCGCTCCAGAATCCAATCGCCACCAAATAAATGAGCGCGCCGAACGAATAAAACACAGCGCCCATCTTGAGCGAGAACGCGCGCGAACGACCATCAGCGAACATGCCGGTTGGAAGTTCCGCGGCTATCAGCACGCACCAAAATATCGTGTTCACCAAAGCGATCTGACCAAGCGTTAGACCAATGGAGACGAGAAACGGAGTGTAGGCTGTGATAGTCGCGCTCATTCCAAGGTGGATGAGTGCCATGAACAGGTAATAAGTTTTTGCCGCTGACATATTTTTCCTTTGGTGGAAACAAAACGACCCGAGGGGTTCCCGGGTCGTTAGAGACTTGATGTTTAAAAAATCACACCATCAAAACTCTGCTACCAGGGAACGCAAAGACGACCGGATAAATGGAATCTCCGAGCATCCAATTTGTTCCTTTCTGGTAACAGGTGTTCCGCATACATTGAGATAATGCGCTGTTTTTCGATTTTGGTCAAGGAAACCGTGCTAGAATGATCGCGTATGGAAACACCAATACACCACGAACCAGAACAAGACCAAGACAGCGTTCTTCGTTCAATTACACAAGAAAGCCTCGGGATACAACCTAAAACCCAAGATGATCCTATGGGTATTTCTTGGATAGTGGGAGACTTCAAACAATGGTGCTTGGATCATTGGGGATACCCACAAGTACAGCGCTCTGCAAAAAACCGTGAATGGAAAACTCTATATGAACTCTTTCTTGAGTCCCCACGTCTACTCAAAAATGAAAAGATAGATTTAGAATTAAGATCAAAACGTAACACCGCATTAAAAATGTTAGATGATTACAGGACGAACTTGCTCAATACCTTGGATGACTTCTATAAACCCGGAAAATCACCAGCGGAAAAAACCATCGCGAAACAACAGTCGCGCGTTCAAGACAGCCACGCCTTTTATTCCATGGTCTCTCAAGCAAAGGGCGAACAATCTATTCCAATTCTAAAACACATTTTTCGTTACAGAGAAAAAATCCAGACCGCTTATGAGGTCGAGGATCCAAAACTGCTGGACGCAATTACACAAGCTTGAATTCTAAGTCAAACTGCAACACTCATGAAAACACCTCAAGTGGTGTGTGATAGCCATGGCGTTTGCGTGGCCGTGAATTAATGAGATGCTCAAC
>JAGVQB010000062.1 GCA_020051955.1 bacterium
CCGTTCAACCCCGACCGAGGCGAGGGTCTGACCCTTGTCCTCGATCCCCATCACCAGGCACGCCTCACGGCGGCCGAGCTCACGGGCTGCCCTGCAGGCGGTCTGGAGGACCGCTCGAATTTCGACCCCTAGGTCGACGATCGCCTCGGGGGGGAATCCGTAGGTGCGGCACAGCTCCGTGTGCCGCACCCTTTCCAGCGCCATCTCTCGATGGCGCCTCTCCTCAACCCCCCTGAGGAACGACACCTCCTCGGTCATCATGACCGAATAGCGGTCTTCGACCGCCCTCCAGTTGAAGGGGGTGCCGTTCTGCTCGTCGCGCCGGCGTTCGCGCCTCGCCTCACTGATGAGGCGTTCGGGACCGAACGCTCCGAGCGCGGCGAGGGTCGCGCCCACGTTGTTGCGGGCTCGGGCGGGGACGTGGATCTTCATCGTTTTCTCCTCGGGCACCTGGGATAGGCGCCACGAATGGGGGGGTTGATGGGGAGGTGTTGGAGGTGGTTAGGTGGTGAGGTGACCGAAAAGTTCGGAATCACCTGACCACCTATCCACCTCATCACCTTGTCTTCGCCCTGGCAGTACATGAGGGGTGAGGGGTGAGGGAAGAGGGTGGAGGGAGCATCATTCGCTCGGACTGTTCGAGCAAATAGTTCTCTCTCATCCCTCTTCCCTCTCCCCTCTACCCTATTCCTGTACTATCAGGGCTGGGCGAGGATGATCACGTACTGATCTTCCTCGCCCGCGTCCGTTGGCTTCTCGCCGTGGAGGCTCTGCTTCCTCTTGGCTCACCGCCCAACGTCTGCCCATTGCAGTCGTTGGCTTCGCGGGTGACGCGCCTGGTTTTACGTCCAGGAACGTGCCTTCGTTTTGCCGAGCTTGGACTTTGCTCGAACCCTAGTTGCCTAGGGAAGTCTCAAAGAGCTCGCGGTCACTAGGCGACCGCGTCGGCGCCTTCCTCTTCCTCCTCCTCGTCTTCCTCCTCCTCGTCGGCACCGGCCTCTGCCAGTGCCTCCTGGAACTCGGTCCAGTCCTTCTCAGACATGAAGGACTCGAGGAGCCACAGGGCGAGTGGCAGGTTGGCGCCCTTCTTGCCGATGATCACGCCGGGGATCTCGCCGGAGAGCGAGGAACCCTTCGGCGCGAGGAAGAGCTGGCGAAGCTCGACCACCACCATCTCGCGCTGGGTCTTGTTCAGACCCAGCTTCTCTCCGCGGGGGAGGGAGGTGAGGAGCAGGCGCTCGTTCGCGTTCTTGATCTCCTCCGGCCCGCCAGTGCGCTGGGCATTCTCAATCCTCTTGAGGTCGGACGCCTTGCCCGTCTCGATCTCGCGGTCGTAGTCGTCGACGACCCTGTCGGCATCCTTCGCCGACCTGGTCTTCTCGAACTCCGCCGCCTTCTCGCACCGCACCGCGAGGCGCGCGTACGCCCCGACGGCGGTCGCGGCCTGGACGGAGGACAGCGCGAAGGCGAAGATCGCCTTCGCGAGCTGCTCGCCGTGCCCGAAGGCACTGGCGAGACGCCTGGACGCGATCTCGACCATCCACCTGGTGAAGGGGTGGCCCTTGACGGGGGGGGCGACCGGGGATGCGTTCAACTTCATGGCCTTCCTCCTTTCGAGAGGTTTGAGAGCTTCGTCGTGCTCGAGCCGGCCTTGGCCCAAGCGCTCTCGTGTCACGTCGCTCGCGAGCGACTGTGACAATGGTGGGTGGTGTGTGCTCGCTCCCTGACGAGGGAAGCGGCGTGGGTGGATCCCGTTCAAACACTGCGACATTATCGGTAAACCGTTTGGCAAGGGACATTGTCTCTTCCTGTGGGGTTTAACGATTAAGGCGCCGAGTTTGAACGGGATTGATACCTTCAGCCTACTGGAGGCAGGTGAAGCAGTGATCTGCCCGAAGGCGGATGTACTTCGTGACCGCAGGTGGTGTGGATTGAGTAAGCCGGAGCCTATTCAGTCCACTTAGCGATCCACGCCAGTGTTCCTCTTTCGAGGTCCAGGGGACGTGTGACTCTCTCCTCCATGAGGCTGGTGGCATCGGAAAGGTGGTGAGGTGTGGAAGGTGGTGAGGTGTGGAAGGTGGTGAGGTGTGGAAGGTGGTGAGGTGTGGAAGGTGGTGAGGCGTGGAAGGTGATCAGGTGGGAAGGTGTGGGAGGTGTGGGAGGTGATTTCGGACTGTTCGGATCTGCATTATAAATTAAAGACCGGTTGCTATACGCATCGTCTGTGGAAAGAGATGTGTACAACAACCGGCCTTGAATAGGTGGTGAGGTGGGAAGGTGGTGAGGTGTTTCCGGAGTTCGGACACCTAACCACCTCTCCACCTCAAACCTGTAAAGACGGTGTCGACCTATATAAGCGGGTCGCGCGCTACTCTCTCCCCAGAGGGTATTCAGTTGTAGGGGTCGTCGACCCGTCTTGAATCTTGTAGACGAGAAGAATATCACTTTTTGTCAACTCTGTCAAGACTCGTACGTGGAAAACGGTCGGGATTTTGGCTAAGATGAGAGAAAAGAGAAGGAAGGTGTTTTGTTGACAAGGGAAGGGGAGGTGGGGAGGTGATGAGGTGGAGAGGTGGGAGGGGGGCATGGAGCGCGCTCGTGTTATAATGTGTCACGTATGGGATTACTTTCAGGGATTATTGGAAATAAGAGGGCGGTGGAGGTGTTGACCAGGATGATGAATAACGATTCTCTGCCGCACGCGCTATTGTTTGTCGGGCAAGACCATATTGGAAAGACAACTGTCGCTCACGAATTGATCCGCAAGGTTCTTTGTCACAAAGGCGCCTTGGCAAGTCATCCTGATTATATCGAGCTGAAACGAGAGGTTGATGAGAAGACGGGGAAGCGCAAAGCAAACATTTCAGTCAAGCAAGTACGCGAGGTTGTATCAATGCTTTCGATGACTTCGATGAGTGGTGGATGCAAGGTGGTGTTTATCGAGGAGGCACATCGTCTATCAATCAGTGGGGTGAGCGCTCTGCTCAAGACCCTTGAGGAACCTCGTGGAAAAATGTTGTTCATTCTACGCACTCCATCGGTTGACTCGGTTCCAGCGACTGTCGCGTCGCGCTGTCAGACGATTCGTTTCTCAATCGTGTCAAAGGAAGAGATGGTTGATGGGCTGCTGCGCACAGGAATTGGGAAGGTCGACGCGCAAGAGGCGTCAAGTCACGCGATGGGACGTCCTGGGCTCGCGAAGCGGTTTATCAAAGACAGCGATTATCGCGCGAGGGTTGAAACGAGTGAGGCAAAGGCGAAAGAGTTTTTTCAAAGCAACATCGCGCGCAGGCTCGCGATGGTAATGGAGTTGATTCCAAAGGGAGAGTTGGACGCGGCTGGGGAGCTCAAAAAAATTGTGAGTGAGTGGCAGGGCGTGTGCAGGGACGCGTTGTTGGATCGGTTGGGGTGCGAGAGTTTGGTGATGAAGCGCGGCACGCTCGCGCGTTTATCAGCGCAAGAGATTCTTGAACGGCTCGAGCGTATCTCGCAAGTACGAAACGCTATCGCGCACAATATCAATCCTCATTTAGCTCTTGAGCACATCGCTCTATGAGAAACGCCTCAAAGAAAAATCCAAAGATCCAAAATCCAAAATCCAAACGGAGGAAAGAAATTTAGATCAGATTCATATTTTCTACACTTTAATAGCGGCTTTGAATCATTTATGAAAAAATTATTTCTCATTCTTCTTTCTTTAATCCTTGTTGGCGCGGGTTGTATTGGGATCAAAGGCGGCTCAACAGGAAACGACGGCGGTGTGTTTAAGTCCACGACAGCGGGTCAGGAATGGGCGCAGGCAGTTGTGGTTCCGACTTCCGCTGGCATCGGAACGTTGGCGACAACAGACGTGCTGAACATGGAAATGGATCCGCAGGACAAGTCTTTTATTTATTTGGGTACGCGTCAGAACGGAATGCTTTACTCTGAAGACGGCGGAGCATCCTGGCGCCAGCCGCGTGCTTCCGCGCTAAAGGAAGGGTTAATTTATCGCGTTGAAGTTTCCCCAACCGACGCGTGCACGGCGTATGTCGCGAAGGGTCCACGATTATTTAGTACTGACGATTGCATGCGCACGTTTGATTCCGAGACGTATGTTGATTCGCGACCCGGGGTGAGCGTGGTTCAGGTGGCGGCCGATTGGTATGACGAGGGAATTATTTGGATCGGGCTTTCTAACGGAGATGTGCTTAGGAGCCAAGACGGCGGACGCACGTGGCGGACAGTATTCAAGGCGAGTGATGAGATTTCAAAAATCATTCTTCACAACAAGGACTCGCGAAACGTGTTGATTTCTACTTTTGAAAATGGTATTTACAAAACGCAAAACGGTGGAGAGGATTGGGATGAGATTGATGGAGGTCTTGATGATTTGAAGGGCGCGGATAACGTGTACGACATGATGCAAGACAAGGGCTCCGAAGTCGTGATAGCCGCCACGAAGTACGGCCTGCTGAGATCGCGTGATTTTGGAACAACGTGGAAGCCAATCAATCTGGTAACGTCGCCTGGTCAGGTAATAATTCGCGCGATCGGAATGGACACTGATGACGCGGATACACTTTACTACGCGGTCGGCGGCACGTTTTATTCTTCAAGAGATTCTGGAGAGACTTGGAGCACGAAGCGTCTTCCCAGCGCGCGTTCTCCTCGCGCGATGTTGGTTGATCCAAATAACCCAGCAGTGGTGTATGTGGGAGTCGCCACGGAGGAAAAATAATTATTTTAAGGTGGTCAGGTGGGGAGGTGGTCAGGTGGTTCCGAACAGTCCGGAATCACCTCCCCACCTTCCCACCTCCCCACCTTCCCACCTCCCCACCTAACCACCTCCCCACCTTCCCAATATGCATCTCATTCTCACACAAAAAAAACCAATCTTTGACGCGGCGTTAGACCATCTTCAAAAAGAGCTGGGGGCTTTGCGAACAGGCCGCGCGACTCCCGCGCTTGTGGAGAGTATTGTCGTTAGCGCTTATGACTCAATGATGGAGATAAAAAGCGTGGCATCGATTCAGACGCAGGATTCTAAAACTCTCGTGATTGAGCCGTGGGACAAGTCGTTGATGAAAAATATAGAGAAAGCAATACGCGACGCGGGCACAGGGCTTAATCCACTCGTAGATGGGGAAGCGATTCGTATCATCATGTCTAGCATGACCGAAGAGAACCGCAAACAGATGGTGAAAAAAATGAAAGAGATTTTGGAGGAAACAAAAGTCGCGATCCGTCAAATCCGCGAGGACGCGCGCGTGCAGATTACGAAGATGGAGAAAGATAAAACGATGAGCGAAGACGAAAAGTTTAAACTCTTTGATGAGATGGACAAGATGACAAAGGAATATACCGCTAAGGTCGAAGAGGTCGGAAAGAAAAAAGAAGAAGAAATAATGACCGTTTAATAGGGCCTATAGGTCCTATAGGACCTATTTGTTTTATGCAAAACGTACTTACAATGGAAAAACTTGTTGCCCTCGCGAAAACGCGAGGGTTCGTGTATCCGGGCAGTGATATCTACGGCGGGCTCGCGAACTCGTGGGATTACGGACCGCTTGGCACCGCGTTGAAAAAAAATATTATTGATGCTTGGTGGAAACGGTTTGTCACATCGCGTCGCGATATGGTTGGGATTGACGCGGCGGTGATAATGAATCCAAAGGTATGGGAGGCATCAGGACATTTAACAGAGTTCACTGATCCATTGGTCGAGTGTAAAAAATGTCACACGCGTTATCGCGCCGATCAAATTGATGTTAGCGCCGCGTGCGCGCATTGCGGAACAAGAGGGGAGTTTACAGAATCGAAAAATTTTAATTTGATGTTTAAGACGTTTTTAGGTTCAACCGAGGACGCAACGTCTCTGGCGTACTTGCGTGGGGAGCTCGCGCAAGCGATGTTTGTTGATTTTCCTTTGGTGTTGCAATCATCGCGCAAGCGTATTCCGTTTGGTATCGCGCAAGTCGGAAAATGTTTTCGCAATGAGATCACGCCGGGGAATTTTATTTTTCGCACGCGCGAGTTTAATTTGATGGAGTTTGAATATTTTATCCATCCGTCAGAATGGGAAAAACATTTCGAGTATTGGTTGCAGGAGATGAAGGCATGGCTGAAGTTTTTGGGTGTGGCAGAAGACCATCTTGTTTTCCACGAGATTCCAGATGGCGAGCGCGCGCACTATTCCAATCGTACGGTGGATATCGAATATCAATATCCTTTTGGAGTTAAAGAGTTGTACGGTCTTGCGTATCGCGGTGATTTTGATCTTAAGAATCACATGGACAAGACAGGAAAAGATTTGCGATACACCGATTCCGCGAGTGGAGAGAAGTATCTCCCGCATGTGATCGAGCCGACGTTCGGAATTGATCGCAGTGTCTTAGTGACAATGCTTGAGGCTTATCACGAAGAGCAGGCGCCAACCACGGAAGAAGGGGAAACAGATTTGCGCGTTGTTATGAAACTGCCAAAGGAACTCGCGCCATTCAAAGTCGCGGTACTGCCACTTTCCAAAAAAGAGGAGCTTGTCAGTGTTGCTCTAAAAATCGTTGACGATCTTTCAACGCGTTTCGCGGTTGACTACGACGAAACGCAATCAATTGGAAAACGCTATCGCAGGCAGGATGAGATTGGCACGCCATATTGCGTCACTGTTGATTTTGATACGCTCACGGATCAGGCAGTGACCGTGCGTGACCGCGACACAATGAAACAGGATCGCGTGGCGATCTCTGATCTTTGCGCTTATCTTTCCGGTCACCTCCCCACATTATGAAAAAACCCGTCACCCTTTCAAACGGGATGCGTGTGCATCTCTTGCCGTATTCAGGCACGCAAGCCGTGACCGTGTTGGCGCTGGTTAAGGTCGGTTCGCGGTATGAGAGTTCAAAAATTAACGGCGCGTCTCATTACATTGAGCACTTAATGTTCAAAGGCACAAAACGCAGACCGACCACGCTTGATATCAGTCGTGATCTTGACGCAGTCGGAGCGCAGTTCAACGCGTTCACTGGAAAAGATTACACGGGTTACTACATAACCATCGAAGCATCGCACTTGCCGCTCGCGATTGATTTGCTTCATGACATGATTTTTCATTCCAAGTACGATCCAAAGGAAATGAATCGTGAACGTCGCGTTATCATCGAGGAAATTAAAATGTACAATGAGAATCCGATGATGCATGTGGAGGAGATGCTCGAGCGGGTTATGTTTGAAGGTTCGACTCTCGGATGTGATATCGCAGGAACTACTAAGACGATGGTGGAGATGAAACGACAGGACGTGGTCGCTTATCGAGATGAACATTACGTGCCGTCGCGCATGGTCATAGGTGTTGCTGGGAATGTTGATCGAAAGGCTCTTGCGATTATCAAAAAAACTTTTGGTCAAGTGAAAGCAAAAGGGGAGCCGAGGCTCTACGAACCTTTTTGTGGGCACGCGCCGCAAAATAAGCCACGTTGTAGAATCGAAAACAAAAAACTTGATCAGATCCAGTTGGCGCTTGGGTTCCCGTCGTTTGGCGCGGGAGACGTTCGTAATCCCGCGGTGTCTCTCCTGGCAACGATTCTTGGTGGCACAATGTCTTCGCGTCTTTTTATTTCAGTGCGCGAGCGCAAGGGTTTGTGTTATTTTGTGCGCGCGGAAAACGGATCGTATGATGAGGTAGGAAACTTTATGATTCGTTCAGGGCTTGATCGCGTTAGATTGAAGGACGCGGTTAAAACGATTATCGCGGAGGTGGAGAAGATTAAAAGCAGTGGAGTGACGGCTCGCGAATTGAAAGAGGCGAAGGATAATTTCCGCGGGCGGATTTTGTTGAGGCTTGAGGAATCATCGAATCGCGCGGATTGGTACGCGCATCAAGAGTTGGTATTGGGTCGCGCGTTGACTCCAGAGGAACGTATGAGAGAGATTGACGCGGTGACCCAAAAAGATGTAAAGAAAGTGGCGCGTGAGATCCTTGATTTGCAAAAGATGTCAGTGGTCGCGATTGGGCCATTTAAGAGCGAGAGTGTTTTTTTGAAAGCAATTGGGTTCTAATTTTCGACTTCCATTATGAAAACCATCATCGCCAACTGGAAAATGAACGTGGGGGTCAGAGAGTCAGTGGCGCTCGCGCGCGCGACCTTGTTGACTTTGAGAGGGCGTAAACAGATTCCCGAGTTGGTTATTTGTCCGCCCCTTGTCGCATTGTCGGAAACCCGCAAAGTTGTGGCGCACAGCGCGGTCTCGCTTGGCGCGCAAAATGTTTTCTGGAAGGACGCGGGCGCGTTCACCGGCGAGGTTTCTGGTCGTATGTTGACCGAGCTTGGTGTCTCACACGTTATCATCGGGCACTCTGAACGCCGCGCGCATCTTGGTGAAACCGACGCAATGGTGAACTTGAAAGTACTCCACGCTCTGGAGGTCGGTCTTATACCAATAGTATGTGTTGGCGAGACACGCGATCAGCGCAATGGTGGCCGAGCGCTCGAAGTCGTGCGTGAACAAGTTTTGGCGGCGTTCAAGTCAGCGCGTCTTCGTTCAAACGATCGTCTGTATGTGGCATATGAGCCTGTTTGGGCGATTGGGACAGGGGAGGCCTGCACGGTTGATAACGCGCTTGAAACGCACGCGATGATTCGCGATATGCTTGCGAAACAATTTTCGGGAGATCAGCTGAAGGTTTTATATGGCGGAAGTGTTGATGGCGAAAACGCGTACGGCTTTTTGCGCGAGCGGGAAGTTGATGGTGTGTTAGTTGGGGGAGCAAGTGTAAAAATAAATCAGTTTAAGGACGTGGTTGCGGCGGCCAGCGAAGTGTTGGAAGCACAACACGACTGAATATGACTTGGATTCCTCTGATACTAATTTTGATTTCACTGACAATTATTGTTTGGGTTATTTATCGCAAATTGCCTCAGGTACGAGTCGTTGATGTGTCTTCGATTCCAAGCGAACGCGAGCGACAGATTAAGGAACAAATCATAATGAAAAAATTGCAACGCTTGGGAGGGTCACAATGGCGAGTCGTTGCTCGAGGCGGAGTAGAAATTGTTAAACTGCTTTCGCGTCATGGAAGACGCACGGTGCAAAAACTTTATCGTCTCGAGCAGTATTACCAAAAATTGAAACGTTCTTCTGGCGAAGGAGCGCATAGTTATTCTGACGAAATTATACATAAGCGCGTTGAGGAGGCTTGGGAGCTGATTGAGAAAGACGAATTTATCCCAGCTGAAAAGATTTTTATTGATATCATCAGCCACAATCCAAAAAGTGTGGTTGGGTATGAAAATCTTGGGAACATGTATGTCAAAAATGCGCAGTACGATCAGGCGCGTGAAACTTTTCAGTTCGCGTTGCGTCTTTCGCCAGATGACGCGAGCGTGAATGTGTCTTTGGCTGAATTGGAAATTAAACTTGAGAATCCGAAATCCGCGCTTTCCTATTTGCGGCGCGCGATTGACAAGCGTTCAAAGAACCCACGATATTTGGATTTTTATATAGAGACTGCGCTTTGTGCTGGTTCGCTCAAGGACGCACGTAGAGGCATTTTGTTGATGAAGGAAGTAAATCCAGAGAACCAAAAGATTGAAGAGTTTGAGAAGCGGTTTCAGGAAATGAAAGATGATTACATCGAGCGCACGTCTTCGCCCACAGCGGATGCTTCACAAGAGGAATAGGGTTTGTTACCATTGCGCGGGTCAGGCCGTTGTAGCTCAGTTGGCAGAGCACGTCCTTGGTAAGGACGAGGTCACCAGTTCAATCCTGGTCAACGGCTCCATGTTGGTAGTCGGTGGTCAGTGATCGGTAGTCAGAAAGAGACCAGCGGTCAGATGCTGGAAATAACTGATTTCTGATTACTGGCTACTGATTTCTGACTACTGACAACTATTTCTGGGCAGGTACCGAAGCGGTCAACCGGGACAGACTGTAAATCTGTTGGCTCACGCCTTCGAAGGTTCGAATCCTTCCCTGCCCACCATCCTTCGCTCGCTAGAGTGAAGGATGCCCTCCGTAGCTTTAGCGAAGGAGGGCGGATAAATGGTCGTTAGAATGTTAAAGGTTGTCGCGAGCTACGGATGGCAGGCCATATTCGCTCGCAAACCATGTGACAGATCATTAAAAATTAAGCCGGTGTAGCTCAGGGGTAGAGCAGTGCTTTTGTAAAGCAAAGGTCGTGGGTTCGAATCCCTCCACCGGCTCCAGATTATCGCTAAACTCGCGAGCTTGCCTTTCACGGGAATCCAGCCACCTCCTCACTGTGGGATTTACCCACGTCTCGACGGCTGCCCGCCCGACCGGCTGACGCCAGTCAGTCGGGCGGGGCTTCCCCGTTCAAGGCAATCTCATCGAGTTTAGCGATAATCTGCGGGATTGATAATTGACTTTTTTTAATGTAGCCATTAGGCTGAAACCCGAATCAACAATCTTATGTCACAAGACAACCTTATAAATCTGGAATGTACAACGTGTAAGCGTGTTGGCTACCAGAGCAAGAAGAACAAGAAAAAACTCCGCGATCGTTTGGAGATGAAAAAGTTTTGTCGTTGGTGCAAGAAGCACGTGATGCATAAAGAGACAAAGTAAAAACGAGCCGTGAAGCTCGTAGAGTTGAACCGGCTATCGTGGCCGGTTTTGAGTTGCAGAAGAGATGTTGCCCCACACGTGCTGTTGTCCATCGTGTTGGGCGATCCATTTCTCTGCGACATTGCCGTTCTTGATGAGGATCAGCGCGTTCGTGATACCTCCATTTCGCGCGATCCCGAGGTGGTGTGCGAGCAAACCGTTGGGAGTGAAGACGAGTTGCTTGCCCCGCAAATCGTCCTCGAGGGCATGCATCTGAGTGAGGCGTCCCAGCGAGATGAGTGCGCCCGTTGTGTCACCGCTCACACTTCCTCCAAGCACGAGCAGTGTTGGCGTGTCATGATCTTCTGCCCTCGCGAGGGCGTAGCTCATGTGCCGCCATTGATGGGGGCAGTCCTGTGAAAAACACACGAGCAACACTCGTTCGTGCTTCAGAGCATCAGCGGGGCGAATCGCGCCCATGCTGATCGGGAACTGACCGCCTCCGATCGGCTTGCGCCAGACCTGGAACAGCGCGTCCTCGGGGAAACCGTTGTCGTGCCTTGCCTTGACGGCTGGCGCGACAGCGTGTGGTGGTGGGACAGAAAGTCCCAGGTTGTTACCGTCTTTCCTCACAAACATCAGCAGCTCCTCCTCATCAGGTTCAGACTTCAGACTGGGGTGATGTGTTGCGAAAACACGAGCGGGATTTTATCCGATCGTCGGGAGCGCGTCAAGAGTTAGTTTTCATAAAATTGTGGACATTGTCTAGAAGATTTTTTGATGTTAGTCTTTGTGACAAGGAGGTTGTCATGCACTACATCACCGATAACTACTGCTGGTTCTTTGTCGATTGCCTTGAGGGCGTAGAGCGGCAAACCTGTCTCTGGCGAGCAGAAATCCCGCTCGGCTCTCTGTGTCTTTACATGCCGGATCCCAGAGACATGTTGAACAGAATCGGAACGCTTGGGCGAATTGATGATCTGACACGGTCGATTTTTGCGCACGGCGGATACCTTGCGCAACAGAGTGAGGAAGGCGAAGCGTGGTTCCTTTCTTTGGTCGCTCATGGGACCGCCGATGTTCTCAACAACGAGATCTGTCTTGAGAGAGAGCGTCGGGAAGGGGTCGGTTGCGTTATCTATGACGCGACCCTGCGCGCGTTCAGAGCCGCACGCGGTGAGTGTCAGACACTGGATTCTGAACAGACCACACGACTGAACGCCGTCAGGCATGTGTGGGCACTTGCCTACACGATCACGGAACCCCCGCGTTTCCGATTGGTCGCCACGGACATCCAGTGGTCAAGCATGTTCATGAGACGCGGTCCGATCAGTTTCGATTTCCGTCCTACCGGTAATTGGATGGATAATCCCGTGATGGAGTTGCCGGAGGAAGAGCAAGAACTTCCGTGGAGGATTGTCACGATTTTTCCACCAGAAGCGGCTCGGCTTTTCAGCGACTATGGCGCGATCGCCAGGACTGATCCGTTCAGGTTCGAAGGCGTGAAGCGGCTCATCGCTCACGCCGCTGATCTGGGTCTGCGCCATCACCCAAGACCCAGCGAGCTCAGTGCCCCCGCACTTCCTTGTCCTGTGCCTTCCTTGCCGACTCCCTAGAGCCGACTCTCTACAGCTTCACGGCTGTTTTTTCTTTTTGAGTTTTTGGTATAATGCCCAGCGGCATTTCCAAATAGGGGCGTGATGTTAATGGTAGCATGCAGGTCTCCAAAACCTGTCGTTAGGGTTCGAATCCCTACGCCCCTGCCACGTCGCTCGCGAGCGACGTGGCCTGCCACTCGGTCTGGAGTGTTGGGTCACGTGGTTCATGAACGTCGCAGATTTTCAAAAGAACGCTCAAAAGCGTTCTTTTGTTATGGTAGAATTATTTTGGTATGTGGTATTTCTACATTCTCCAAAGCCAGAAGGATTTCGACTATTTCTATAAGGGCTCAACGGGTAATCTCGAAAAACGACTCGTTGAACACAATGCCGGCGAGACGGCGTCGATAAGACCATATCTCCCGTTTCGTATTGTATACTACGAAGCATATGTTTCAGAGGAAGCGGCAAGACTCCGCGAGCACGCGGTAAAGCAAAGCGGATCGATCTCCGTGCCGCTATTACGGCGCGTTAAAGAGAGCTTACGGATATGACCAAAGCAAAAGATTTCCTCGGCAAGATGGTCGACGTGACGATCGATCGTCCCCTTGGATCGAAACATCCAACACACGGCTTCATCTACCCTGTGAACTACGGTTTTATTCCGGGAACACAATCGCCCGACGGGGAGGAACTTGATGCCTATCTTCTGGGTGTCGACCGACCACTCAAGACCTTTTATGGTCGGTGTGTCGCTGTTATTCATCGGACCAGCGATGACGACGATAAGTTGGTCGTAATACCGGATGACACGACGATCACCGACGGTGAAATTCGTACAGTGACTCATTTTCAAGAACAGTACTTCCAGTTTGAGATCATTCGTTCATAATAGACTTCTGCAAGATAAAGGATCAAATGGAAAAAGATTACACTTATCGAGGACGACCGTGAAAGTATTGGAGGGGAAACGGAGATGATCTATCCGCGATTGAGCAGAGAAGTACAAAAGAAAATTCACTCGGTTGTTTTGAAAGAGTTTGAGGGCATTGATAATCTTTCAGATATCCCGATGGAGTTTTAGAATGTAGAATTAATCTAAATCCCAAGACCTGACCCCAAACCATGCGAAAGCGGGAAATCATGGAAAGATAAGACAAAAACGGCACTAAGGCCGTTTTTGTCGTTAAGGTTTACACATTTCCTCGTCCTTGCTGACGCTCGTTATAACCAGCTTGCGAAGATTGAGGAGGATTTATAGGGTTCATGACAGTGGTTGGTCGTTCGATGGCTTTGACCGCGAGCGCTTGAGCTTTGGCATTAGCTTCTTCCGTTTGTTGCTTGAGCGAGGTGATTTCTTGCAGAGACGCCGTGAGCCGCTCCTGAAGATTGCCAACCGTTAACTCGAGAAGTCGTGCTTGAGATCCAGACTCTTTTTCCATCAACGTTTTTTCGTGTGAGAACGTCTGTGTCAATCGTTCCGTTGTCTCTTGTTCTTTTTTCGCTAGAGCGCCGTCCAATTCCTTTGGAAATTGTTCGATAGTTTTTTTCATCTCCGCGATCTCTCGTTCTTGCGCGTGGATAGCCGCTTCGCGCGCGGCAAGTGATTTTTCTCGTTCTTCTGTTTCGACCTGGTCACGCTCAAGTCTTAATTTTTTTTGGTACTCATATTCTTCTGCTTCTCGTTCCCACAGTTTTTTCTTAGCTGTTATTTGTTCTTCAATCGCGATCTTTTTTTCCTCCATCTCCGTGTTGAAAAGCGTTGCACGCTTTGTCTGATCCTCAACAAGCAGATCGAGCGAATCAGCGGCGAGCGTTATGTGGCGTTGCAGTTCAAGACGCTGTTTTGAAAGTTCAACTGCCCTTTGGAAGTCTTGTAACATTGTTGATTGTTCCAATATGGAGGTTCTGATATCTGTTAAATGCGTATGAAGTGATGTCTGAAAATCAGAGAACATCTTGTCGATGACTTGTGGCGTTTTGGCAACGGTCTTTTCGATCAACTCCGATGTCGGTTGACTATGAACTGTATTTGCCACTGATCGGAGCTCTTCAAGCTGATCTTTCATTTGTTTGTACTCTTCGAGTATTTCTTGCTTCGTTCGTTTAGAAATTGGCATTGATGTTTGAGTCATATGTCGAGACATTAGCAAGTCTTCACAAAAGGTCAAGGCTCAAATTTGAGTGTTGTATTTTGGGAGGTCTTTCGTAAGGTTTTGCCTGGGTATCTTCATGGTATACTCATTCCATAAGCGTTTTTGCCACAAGAAGTTTTGTGTGGTTAAGCAGGGATATTTGTTGAGGTTGTGGGTGGGATAAGACCAGAAGCTTTACTTATCTTAAGTTTTTGATAGAATTTAACTAATATGACAACGTTTTTTGAAAAAATTTTTCGTACGATTTTTCCACACGAAGATCCGGCACAAGTGAAGCACGAATACAAGCTCCCTGAGTCCATAAATTTTTCTTTGCGCGTTACTCCTGATGGATGGTTTGTTGTGACGATGCCAGATCACCCAGGGCTGGTGACGCAGGCGAATAGTCATAAGGGCTTGATGGAAATGGTAAATGACGCTGTTTTGACTTACTACGATGTCCCGAAGCGGAAAGCGGATATTATTTATGATCGTTTGGACGTCGGTGCCACTGTGATTCAATATCAAGGCCAGCTTCAAACAAAGCACGCGTAATTTGTGTGGGAGAATTGAATTTCAATTCAAGGCAATGTATCCGAGCGCTGATGCGGCTCGGCTTCTTTTTGAGCAACAAGCGTAATGGGCGACATGATAAGTTTGAACCGCCAAAGGTGATTGCAGACACGCTCGTTGGACGACAGCCTCGGTTCATTATGATTCCAAGGCATCGTGAGCTTCACTGCCAATCAGAAATTATTTCCGAACTCCGCGCGATGGGAGGTGATGAGCTTGTGGCAAGTTTCAAAAAGAATTTGTGAAAATTATCCAAACAACTAAATTTGTTGTCGACAATTCCACGTTCGTGTCAATCGATGAGAATCGCATTGCGGAATTCGCCCGCGCTTTCGAACATGGATCGACAAGGCATTGGCGGAGCGCCGCTCCGTTTGATTTTTCCGATTTCACTGACGATCAAAAATTGTCATTCTTGTTTATCTTTGACGCAATAAGTTTTTGTTACTGGGGCGATCCCAAGTGGACAATCACACATAAAGGAAAGGACTATGACGGTGGTTGGGCGATGATTATTGCTCTTGGTCGCGCTGTCAGAGACGGAGTGCCAATTTTTGATAGCGCATTCATCGCGGAAATATCCCGCGAGGATTTCTCTGGGATTCTAAAAGGCAATGTTCAAATACCGCTTTTCGAAGAACGCTTGCGGATTATTAGAGAGGCAGGTTCCGTTGCGCAGAGACTTCCATTTGGATCAATTGTGGAATCCGCAAACGGTGATGGGGTAGCTCTACTTGAAATAATTCTAAAAACGTTTCCTTCATTTCGAGACGAATCCGAGTACCAAAGACGAACAGTGTATTTTGAGAAGCGCGCGCAATTGCTTGTTTCAGACATTTATAATTTTTTTGACGGGAAAGGATATGGCAACCTGCGGAGAGTCGATGAGCTTACGACCTGCGCGGACTACAAGCTTCCGCAGATTTTGCGGAAGCTCGGTATTCTGAATTACGTTCCAGAGCTTGCGGCTAAGGTAGACGCGAAGATCGAAATTGCCCACGGCTCGCCAGAGGAGGTCGAGATACGCGCGAGCACGATTCAGGCGGTTGAGCTCATAAAGAACGAGGCGCGGGAACACGATTTAACGATTACCTCGGCGGGCATCAATGATCATCTTTGGTTGGCAACGCAGGAAAAATTCCCCGACGATAAACCGTATCATCGCACCAGAACAGTGGCATACTAAAATAGTTATCAGAACACGCGCTATGTTTATGCGTCTCCTTTTGCTCATCCTCGCGATCGTCCTGCCTTCGGTCGGGGCTTTTTTGTATTTTGTTCTTTTGCGCGAATCAGCAAGTGCAAACGACGCGTACGCAATCGTGAAGTTCTCGCTGGTGATTGTCGCGATCGTTGGGTGGAGGTTGTCGGGGCTCTCGATAAAAAAAGTTTTCAGTGGCACAAAGCGCGACACATTGATTGGCGTTTTGATTGGCGCGTTCATCACAGCCATTCTTATTCTTACTTACGTCCTTCTGTACGACTTTGTTCTTCCATTCCACGAAATCATTCGAGTCAAAGCGACATCGCTATTCCCGCTCAACTTGTACATTCCATTGATGATCGTGTTCAGCGTGTTTCATTCGTTGTTTGAAGAATGGTACTGGCGCGGGTTTGTGTCCTCACAGCTGGATCGGTACATTGCTCCGATGTTCGCGCTGATCGTCGGTGCGCTTGCTTTCACCGCGCATCACGTGATCATACTCTCGCAACTTTTCCCTGGCGCGCTCATGATCTTTTTTTCACTGGGAGTTTTTGCCGCGGGCGTTGTATGGATTGTCCTTTTCCGCAAAACGGGGAACCTGCTCGCGTCCTGGGTCTCGCATATATTTGCTGACCTGGCGATTTTTTTTATTGGCTATCTGATCATCTAACCCACCAATTCCCGTTTCCCGACCTGACACCAAAATTCTAATTAAAGTTGATTTGTCACGACCGCTCGTGATATTCTGTGGGGAATATGAGCTTATATAAACAGGCAAAAGACCAACTCGTGAAGGGGCGTGACAGAGCGGTCGCGCGTATTTTTGGGCAAGCGTATGTACCTAGCGGGCTTTCGGAATTGCATCATTACTTCCGAATTTACGGCTCGATCAACTTCCGTGCGGAAAAACAGGAGGATGGCTCGCTCATTGGTATCAGTGAAAACTTTCGTTACGGAAGCATAATTACGCGCGCACAAAATTCGAACGAACTAACTGAAAAAATCAAAGACGCGATTTTAACAGCATTCGAAGTCCCGTCTTCCTACTCGAAAGAAGCGGCGGTTCATCGTGTTGATCAACAGGAGTATGCCTTCGCGTAGTGAACTGCCTGGCGAGATACCCCACAAAAAATTTCTCAAAGCACTTCGTCGTTTGGGGTTCGAGATCAACACCGTTGGTGGTAAAGGAGATCACGTGAAGATCGTTTGGCCACTAACACAAAAATCGATTAGCGTTGATACTGATCTCCGAAAAGACGTTTTGTATTATTTATTGAAAGAGATTGAGGCTATATCAGGAGTGACTTGGGAGCAGATAAAAGGTGAACTGTAGAAGAATTGATTTCTAAAAAACCAGCCCCTTTCAGGAGGCTGGTTTGTTGTCACCTTGTTCTCTCGACTCCGAAATACTCTCGCAGAACCGACGTGTATATTTTTCCTCTCTGCACCATTCCGATCACTTCGCCGTTTTTGACAACAGGCACTTGATGAATGCCGCGCGCGACCATCAGCGCGCCGACTTTGAGGATGGGCGTCTCTGGGGAGGCGGTGATGATATCCCTTGTCATTACCTCACCAACGGTTCGCCCAGATGTGTCCATCGCTGTTTCGTGTTCAAGTTGTTCAAAATCCAGATATGCCGATGGATGCGTGATCCAATCGCCATAGCTTGGGAACAAACCGCGGAACAAATCTTTTTCCGACAAGATCCCAACCAGCTTTCCATTTTCAATAACAGGCGCGGCGGAGATATTATTGTGCGCGAGCAATTCAGCGGCCTGTTGCCAGGTCATTGTTGGTGACACTGTAGGCACCGGACTACGCATAACATCGGAAACTAACATATGTTTTTTGTTAAAAGAGGGAGGTTGAATTAGTTGACTTGGAGATATTATTAGAGTTATCTTAGCATCTCTCGAAAATCAATTCGAGACAGTGTCAAGCGAAGGGAGGACACCTTGTCAAAGATCTCGGTGTGGTGGCTGACTGATACCGAAGCGCGTGCAGTTGTGGAGGCGCGCGATTCCAATGTACCGCAATACGTTCTGTCAGAACTTGCGAAGCCCCGTGAGCGTAAGGACGACTGGGAGTTCCGCGTTCATAGCCACTTCAGTGGCGTGAGGCTGTACTGGGATTTGGAGAACCAGACATGTTGCCTCATCGCAGGCTCACGAGCGATCGGCATTGCTGTCGCGAATGAGGATGTGGCCGCATTGCCCGAGGAAGGATTCCTGACCAACCTCGAATGCACGCGCGTCAATTGCCCACCAATGTCGTAGGTCTCTCGTAAGCTCATCAACGTCCACCCTAACTTGATCGTAGACGGTCGTGCGTAGGGTGGTTTTTTTGTGCCGTGATATACTTCCTTTGTGGTTACTCAATCTATTTTCAATCCACCAAAGAAAAGAATACGACGGAGCTGAAGATTCAATTCATGGCTCCGTATTTTGCCGCTCTGCATTTAGCACGCGGTTTTATTTTTTCTCCATTATGCATCTTGAACAATGGCAGATTGATCTTCAAAACTGTGTTCGCACGATTGAAGAGCTTGAGCGATTCATTCCGATCACGAACAGAAAACATATCCGCGAAGTGATCGCGAACATGCGACTGGCGATCACGCCGCACACGCTTGGGCTTATTGACTTCCATAATCCAAACGATCCGCTTCTTCTCATGTCTGTTCCCAATGAGCGCGAGCTTATTCTTTCCGCTGATGAACTAGACGATCCAATCGGCGACGAGATTCATTCTCCTATTTCGTTTCTCACGCACAGGTATCCTGACCGCGTGTTGGTTCACGCGACGTTTTTTTGCGCGCAGTTTTGCAGGTTTTGTTTTCGCAGGTTCAAAACAGGCGGAGCCACGCCAGGACCAGCAGAGCGCGACGTTGATCGGATCATTGAATATCTACACGACCACCCAGAAGTCGAGGAGGTAATTCTCACGGGCGGGGATCCGTTCACGCTGTTGGATCGTCAGATTGATGATTGGCTAAAGAGACTGCGTGAGATTCAAAGCGTTCGTCGAATCCGTTTCCACACGCGCGTTCCAGTCACTCTTCCTTCGCGCGTGACAGATTCTTTGGTTGGAATCATCAAGGCGCGAATGGATAACACTCATCCGATTTATGTCGTGACGCATTTCAATCATCCACGAGAGATCGCGCCAGAAAACGTCACCGCGATCGCGAAACTTGTTGACGCTGGGATCGTTGTGCGCAATCAAGGGCCATTGCTCAAAGGCGTGAATGATAATCCAGATACGCTCGCGCGGTTGTATAAGAAACTCGTTGATATCAGAGTCGTGCCGTACTATTTGCATCAATTAGATCTGGCAAAAGGTACGAGCCATTTCAGGGTACCGATTGAGCGCGGGCTGACGATAATGTCCGCACTGCGAAACAACATCACAGGCATCGCCTTGCCACGATATGTGCTTGATGTGCCTGGCGGAAAAGGGAAGGGAGACCTCTGCAAAAGTCGCGATCTTGCGGCTTACGGGGACCCCGCCACCTCCTCACCGTGGGATTAACCCACGTCTCGGAGGCTGGCTTCCCCGTGCGCCGCAATCTCATCGACTTTTGCAGAGGTCTCAAGGTGAACCTCTCATCAAAAGAGTCTTTTTGATTGGGCGGTTCTTTGATAGAATCAATTGCGTTATGTCGTGTGGGCTGAAAACTTTTCATCGCGTTGCGTATCAACGAGTGCTGAAGCCGATTCTTTTTTGTTTTGATCCAGAGATGGTTCACGATGTTTTTACATTCATCGGGAGGAAGCTTGGCGCAACAAAGTTTGGGCGCGCGGCAACGGCTTGGATGTATCGCTATCAACATTCAATGCTAGAGCAGACAATTCTCGGTATACGTTTTGCAAATCCAATCGGGCTAGGCGCGGGTTTTGATAAGAACGCGCTACTCACTGACATCATGCCGTCTGTTGGTTTTGGTTTTGAAGAGGCAGGTTCAATCACAGGTGAGCCATGCGAGGGAAATCCAAAACCGCGTCTGTGGAGATTGCCAAAGTCGCGTGGGCTTGTTGTTTATTATGGATTGAAAAATGACGGGTGCGAGGCGATCGCGCGAAGACTGCGCGGCAAGCGGTTTGATTTTCCTCTGGGGGTTAGCGTTGCGAAAACGAACGATCAGTCTACTGTCGAAGTCGAGAAGGGGATTGATGATTATGAAAAGGCGTTTCGCGCCCTGCATGAGTTTGCTGATTACGTGACAGTGAACATAAGTTGTCCCAACGCGTTTGGTGGTGAACCATTTACGACCCCCGAGCGTCTCGATTGTTTGTTGGATCGCTTGGATAAGATCACTACATCAAAACCGATTTTCCTGAAACTCCCCGTTGATATTTCAAATGACGAATTGGACGCGCTGGTCACTGTCATGTTGAAACATCGTGTGCGTGGTGTTGTTGTGTCGAATCTAACTAAGAAACGTGATCGCAAAGAGATCAATCAAGATGAGATTAGAAATATATCGAAAGGGGGGATTAGTGGGAAGCCCACGTTTGAGGCGTCCAATGATCTCATCAAACATCTCTACAAAACAACAGGACATCGGTTTGTCATCATCGGAATCGGCGGTGTGTTTTGCGCGCAGGACGCTTATGAAAAAATTCGTTGCGGCGCGAGCCTTGTTCAGCTCATCACTGGAATGATTTTTGAAGGGCCGCAGTTAATCGGTGACATCAATCGTGGTTTGGTTGAGCTGTTGAAAAGAGACGGATTCAAAAACATCAGCGAGGCTGTGGGTGTGGATGCTTAAAACTTTCGACGTGGTATCATTTTGGACAATAGACCTGTTGCCAAATAATCTTATGCCTGCAAAACATCATATTCGGCTACAAGCCATTTTCGAAAACCTCCTAAGCTATTCTTCGGTTTCCTCAAACGGCTTTCGCTCGAATCTGACGTTTTTCGGCTATAAGCTTATTTGGCAACATGTCTAATATGAAAACAATACTTTTTATCGGAGCTGGTGAAATTGGTACGGCTTTGGCGCATGTTATTGGTGACAGAGCGAAGGTTGAGATGTGGGACAGGCATGCGGATAAAGTTGTGAATATGAAACCTCTGGAGGAGACTGTCCCGCGAGCTGATGTTGTGTTTGTTTGCGTTCCCTCGTGGGTGGTTCGCGAAGTGATTGGGGGCATCGCGAAGATGTTGCGTCCCGAGGCGATTGTTGTGTCGCTTGCAAAGGGGATTGAGAAAGATACACAAAAGACAATGGACGCGGTTTTGAATGAGGTCGTGAGTCAGCGATTCGCGATTCTCGGCGGGCCATTGTTGGCAGAGGAGCTTATGGCTGACCAGCCTGGCATTGGTGTGTTCGCGTCAAAAGATAAATCAGCCTTTGATGAAGTCGCGCCGTTTTTTTATGGTTCAAATGTTCGATTGGAATACGCGTCTGATCCATACACAGTCGCTCTTTGCGCAATGCTCAAGAATGTCTACGCGGTTGGGCTTGGTGTCGCGGATGGGATTGGTTGGGGATGGAACGCTAAAGGTTGGATCGCGACAGAATCGCTGAGAGAGATGCAAAACATTGTAGAGGCTCTTGGTGGCGATTCGAAAATCGTACAGGGGTCAGCTGGCGCCGGAGATTTTTTGGCAACAGCAATGAGCCCTGATTCTCGCAACTGGGCAACCGGGCGAGAGATCGCTGTAACAGGAAGTTGCAAAGAATTAAGTGAAGGGTGTCGTTCAATTGAATCAATCAAGAACGTGTTGGGTGACAAAGTCAGCGGGTTCAATTTGTTACTTTCTTTGGATCGAATAATAAACAAACATGAAATCTCAAAATCCGTCTTTCAAGATTTGTTCACTGCGCGTTAAACCTCGCGAGGGATGCGTGCTCGTGCTTGATGCTGGCACAACAGGCATCAAGGCTTTTGTTTTTGACGGCGGGTGTCGTGTGCTGGCAAAGGCGTATAAAAAAATAAGCAAAGCGCGACTGCGTTTGGGTTGGGTTGAGCAGGATCCGCGGGAGATGGTTCGTGTTTCCAAACGCGTGATGCGCGAGGCTGTCAAACAAAGCGGCAAGTCGCTTGAGGAGATTCGTGGGTTTGGAATTACTAATCAGCGAGAGGCGACAGTTTTGTGGAATCGTAAAACTGGCAAGAGTGTGTATCCGATAATTGGATGGGAGGACGCGCGTACAAAATTATACTGTCACGAGATTGAGAAGAAGGTCGGGGAGAGAGTTCGTGAGCTGACGGGGTTGCGCGTGGATTCGTATTTTTCCGCTTCAAAGATTCGTTGGATACTCGACAACGTGCCCGATGCGCGCCGGTTATTGGAAGATAGCAGATTGGCTTTTGGAACCATTGATAGTTGGCTGATATGGAATCTGTGCGCTGGTCATCCTCATGTTACAGATGAGACAAACGCCTCGCGCACTCTTTTGTACAATATTCAAGAGCGGAAGTGGAGCGATTTATTGACTGACACGTTTGGTGTGCCGCAATCGGTCTTGCCAGATGTCTATCCGTCGAGAGCGAATTTTGGGGTGCTTGCGAAGGATATTGTCGGCACCGAAGTTCCAGTCCTGGCAGTCTGTGGAGATCAACAGTCTAGTCTGTATGCCGCTTCCATGGCGCGTGGGATTGGCAAGAACGCGACAAAGATTACTTATGGGACAGGGTCGTTTGTTATGCAGGACGTTGGCAAGAAGTTTAAATCGCGCAAACAATTTTTTACAACCCTCACGCCTGGCGCGCGCGGAACAAATTACGCGCTTGAGACGAAGGTCGAGGGGACAGGGGAGTCTGTCGCGAGTGTTTTGGATGATCCAAACGCGTTGAGAAAGTTTCTCAAATCATTAGCGCGCAAGGTTGATACTCAAATCCGCAAACTTCCAATAAAGCCGAAGATGATCGTTGCCGATGGTGGCGCCGCTCGCGACGGGATTGTGGTTGAGATGCAAAGCGACATTTCTGGTGTGCCAGTTTGTTTGCAACAAACCTTCGATGGTACCGCGCTTGGAACCGCGCTACTCGTTTGGGATCAGATCGAAAAATAATTTCACAGCCTATGTCTATATTTTATTGGATTCTGCTTAGCACGTTCATCGTTGCCACCTTGTCGCTTGTTGGGATCGCGTTGATATTTTTGCAGGGAAAGCATTTTAATTCGTTAGTACTAACCTTGGTCGCGCTTTCGGCTGGCGCGATGCTCGGCAATGTTGCCTTCCATATTTTTCCAGAGACGTTTGAGATGGTTGAGGAGGGGAGAGTTGGTATGTTCACCGTGATGCTTTTATTTGTCAGCGCGTTCGTGGTTTCGTTTCTGTTCGAGAGGGTGTTTGTCCTGCGTCATTGTCATAGCTCTTCTCATCATGGAGACGTGGCACAAACCCACGAGTGTAAACATCACATCAAACCATACGCTCAGCTCGCTTTGTTGAGTGATGGGATTCATAATTTTATTGACGGTCTTGTCTTGGCCGCTTCGTTCGTTGTTTCGCCAGCGTTAGGGCTTACAACAACATTCGCAATCGCGCTTCACGAAGTGCCGCAGGAGCTAGGCGATTACGCGGTGCTTGTGCATGGTGGATACAAAAAGAAACGCGCGTTGATTCTAAACTACTTATCCGCGTCAACAGTAATCATCGGAGGAGTCGTTGGTTATTTTTTGACAACGTCCATTGACATGGCAGTGCCGCTGCTTTTGCCTTTTGCCGCCGGAGGTTTTTTGTACATTGCCGCGGCCGATCTTTTACCAGAACTCAAGCACGAGGAGAAACTTCACCACACGATTATTCACTGCGGCGTTTTTCTTTTAGGAATTGCTATTATGGCGGTGACATCGCTGGCTGAATAAGTCGTTGAGTTTTCCATCATCAAAAATTTTTATGAATGATCAAAAACTTGCTTCTCATTGGGAGAAAGTCTTAAAGAGTGAAGGTCTATCAAAAGACGTTGGGGTTGATCGAGGAGCCGTAGCGTTTAGAGCGCATAAAATGGAAGAGGCTGGGATTCCTTTGCGAGACATTCAAGATGAGGTTCGTCTGTATTGGTTGAATCGAGATGATGAAGTTGATCATGATGCCCATGTTCAAAAGGCTCAAGAAATTGCTAAACGTTTTGGTGTGAGCGAAGAAATTATCAATGGTGATTTTTTGCGATCTATCGAAGATGAAATTGCAGAAGCACAGAGAACGGTTGAAAGTCTAGCGAGCGAATTGTTGGCGACGACCCCTTCTTTGGCTTACAGGCAAGACGCGATGAGCAGGCAATTAATGGGGAGAATGACGAAAGGATTTGGCGTGGATTTTTCACCTAGTGTCATCAGTGCTCTAGTAGATGGATACATCAATCGACAGAATCTCCAATAATCTGGTCTGAAAACCAATCATAAAGAGCCGCTAACCACGGCTATTTTTTGTTTTCTGATTTTGACATTGGCTGTAAAGATGTTAGGCTTTTTTTAGATCAGACTTCCAACATAGAAAGGGCGAGCAATGCCTGTTCAGATGGTTGTCATGTGGCAGGATCAGGACATCGTTGAACTTCTCGTTGCCAACTTGAAGGAACTGGATGAGGTCGTGAGGCTCTTGGTTGAGAAACACGGCGGAGATGCCGCTAGTTGGCCTACCGTGAACCCGATCTCGATGCCCGATCTCATTTCGGTGCTTGCTGGGGAGCAGGTGTCTGGGGTTGCTTCGCGAGAGGATATCCTCGCAACAGTGGGGCTGGTGCCAACCGCGTCAGTGCTTCACATCCTGTTGGCATCAGGGGATCGCGCGCGCACGTTCGTCATTCGGGCTGTGCGTTGGTTGCGCGAGGAGCGTTCAGACGACAGCTTCTGCGCGATTCTGGTTGAGGAGAACCTGGGTGTTCTCCGCTTCCGACCGCTCGTTGCTGACAAGATCGATCAGATCATCGCGCATCAGGAAATGAGTGAGCGCGAAACGAACGAGGAGGCGGAAAGGGCGTGCGCCGAGATTATCGAGGCCGCAAGGACGATTCAGCCTGGTGAGACTTGGGCGGAGGATCTTCTGACGCTTGACGAAGAAGATCTTCCCGACTCGAACGAGTTGGAGGAATAGCCGCGAGCTCATTTTCTACGATCCACACCTCATAACGCGAAGGTGTGTTTTTTTGATAAAACAAAACACCCCGACACAAGGTCGAGGTGTTTTTGAAAGGTCAGTATTACTCTGCCTTTGGACGGGCGAGGGACACCGCGATTGCGCGTCCTTCGACCATCATGCCGTCGGCGCCTTCGATCGCGGCAGCCGCAGCTGCGTCATCAGCGAACTCGACAAAGCCGAATCCGCGTGAGCGACCGGTCTCTCGATCCGTCACAACGCGAGCTGAGGTCACTTCGCCGTACTGGGCGAAGAGTTCCTGGAGCTGTGCGTCGGTCGTGGACCATGGAAGAGAACCGACAAATAGCTTGTTCTTCATAAGAGAAGTCCAAGGGGGCTAAGCCCCGTTACAAATTAGGCTTCTCTGTTGCGGGACTAGAAACTAGATCACTCGAACAAGGGAAGCATGATCAGAATGCCACAGAATTGAGTAAATGTCAAGCATCGTGTCAGTGCCAAGGGGTGAGAGAGAGGAAAAATCCAAAGATCCAAAACCCAAAAATCCAAAAGGAAAAGGAAGAAGAAGGATTAGGATAATAAGGTTTGGGTTTTGGATTTTTTCCCCCTTCCCCCAGCCCTTTCCGCCTTTTAAGCCCTTGTCCCCCTTGTCCCACCGTATCCATTCAAACAAAAAGTGGCCGCGTATGTGGCCACAGTTGCGTTGGCTATCGTCCAGTTGGCATGTTGGCAATCATCTGGCGTGCCTCGTCGTCTGTGATCCCTGGGACAATACCCAGTTCACGGATGAGACTCGCTACGCCATCAGCCACTTTCCAAGCGAAGTAGCGCTCGCTTGATGTAGGGGCAACACGCTCGAAGAGGAGAAAGTCGTCGTTGATCATCGAGCGCATCGCGGTAGGTTCCGGATGCTTTGGGAACGTGCGACGAATCACTGCCGCCGCGAGCTTTGATGGAAGTGGGGCTCCATTGTTCATTTCAACGCGCAAGTGATTTGCAACGATGTCTGCCCAACGGAATGACACACCTCTGGAGACGCGATCCATGAGCAGTGCGGCTCTTAGATCGCTGTCCGAATCGTCGGTCTCTTCGACCTCTTCAGCCACTTGACGAACGTTGTCATCCTGCGGCGCTGGTGGCGGAATCAAATGCGAAGAAGTGAAAATCCGCACGCCAAGTCGCCAGTGGCGACAGAGGTTGTCAACCTCGGTATCGAAGCGCAGTTCATCATGTTTCACTGGCAGGCTGTTTGTGCGGATCAGTCGTAAATCCTGTGGGGCAACCAAGCAAAAGGAGATATCCTTATGGGCATATCTCCTTTTGTTTTTGTCTATGACCCAATCAACAATGAG